>CAZNMS010000383.1:0-8817 GCA_964573505.1 uncultured Planctomycetaceae bacterium
ACTCTTCTCAACAACTGACTTCGCGCCTCTGCCAATCCGTCCAGCAAGTAGTCGTTCTCTTGGAGGCACGCCTATCGGGCTGCGCTTTAACGCGTCGCAACGACTGACTTCGCAATCAAACGTCACAGCATCCCTGCAAGTTTCCGTAGCCGAATTTGGGCGAGGTTCATTTCGCTCTCGCCGCGGCTCTGCAACCTCATCGTGAACCATGCCGGAAGTCGTTGTCTTCACAACGCGTCCCGGCTTCGACATCCAGTCGCTGCAAGCACTTCCGAAGCTGAAAGAAATCAACCGCAAGCGCGCGAGTGAAGTCCAGAAGTAAGCAGCGGCCCTTTTGGAGTGCGGAGATTCATCTCCGCTTTGGTTCTCGGCGGAGCCGTCTTCTTTTTGCATTCTGCTCTTCGTCTCACCCAATCAGCCCGAGCACAGCAGCTCGTTGAATTCCCGCTTGCTTCCGCGCTCAGTCAGACCGCGAGAGAAAAGACAACGGCTCCGCCGAATACGAAAGCGGTGATGAATCACCGCAGATCGTGCCGCCCGGAACCTTCTTTAAAAAAAACAAGCTTTTCAGCGTTGGCGGAGCAGAGATGCTGGATTGCGATCTCCCTTTAAGTTGCTCGGATCGGCATCGCGATCCTGTGTGAGTTGGGAACTCAGTCTGTGTGGCGCGATGAGCTAGCAGACATCATCAATCGTCTTATCTGTGTGAGAAACATCCGTGTGCAGAAGGATGGACGAGAGCGGCATCTATTGTCCCATCCTTCCTCACACGGATATTTCCCACACGGATGAAGCCAGCGACCGACTCAGTCGATCCGGGAATTGAGTTCCCGAAGAGAGATGGACGCTCGGCACGCAGAAGTTCCAAACGAACGATCGACGCGTCGTTGGGGGACTGTGCCGCGAAAACGAGGCGACTGCGCCGCAGTCGCAGCATGGACGCCTACGTCCGTGCGGGTCGCTCGCGGACGCCTACGTCCGAGCGACAGCAACCGGGGCCAGCAACAGCAGATTGTCGATGCGCTTGCCGTAAGTGCTTAAGCAGCGCGAGCGGCCTCTTCGAACTGCGGACGTTGCGTCAACTGCTGCTTTGCGAACCGCGCACCAGCGGCGTCGTAGAAATAGAGCAGATTCTTATCCGCCGCCCAGACGGCCGAGAGTCGCACCTGGCGCGGGCCAAAGAGTGAGAAATGGATGCCGGATGACTCACCGCCTCGGCGAAGTTCCATCTCGCGCATGCGGAACTGTTCGGGCACCAGATTTTCTTTTTGGCACAACGTCTGATGGACGTAGGCACGCAGTTCGGTGAGCGTCGAAATCGCTTCCGGTTGAACGATCATCTCTGAGGTCTCGTTCCGTCGTCTCTGAGGTCAATCGAAGCAGCAGTGATCAAGATGGTGCAGTCCCCGCCGGTCGCCTAAGGCAACGGCGGAACCTCGACCGTCAACGGTGTGAACCGCGACGAGTGCTTTCGATATCGGCCTCAGACCCGGTGCTCTGTCCTTCGCTTTAATGCCCCCGCGCGACCGCCATGACGTGCCGCCTCAACGTGATTCGGAGGCCTTTTCCAGTCGCTACAACCGGACTCAGTACCGGGCGAGTTCCCGGCAAACTCAGCGACTCGGAAAGTGGCGCGCATGCCAAACCCCGGCCACTCAACCTGCGCGACATTGTGATTTTCGGCTCAGGATTCAGAGCGTTCCGATTGGGCAAGACGGCTCCGACTGTCGCAGCAGTTTCGGCCAGCCAATGAACTGAGCCGGAGAAAAAATCAAAAGTCCCAAGAGCAGACCAACTGCCCGAAGTCAGCGAGCACAACAACCCGCCGCGTACCTTGAGCCAAACCAGAGCAGCTTGAGATTGCCCGAAGCTACCGGAATACTCCCGCCCCCTTTCCGTCCGGCCCGTGTCCCAGTGCGACAAATCAAAGTCAGGTCGAGCGGCTCAACGCCACCGCCCGCGACAACCGGTCATCGCAAAGCCGAGACTGCCCTGAGTGGCCTAATCAAGACAAAGGGGCTGTAGCTCAACGGTTAGAGCAGAGGACTCATAATCCTTTGGTTCTGGGTTCGAATCCCAGCAGCCCCAATTCTCATTCGTGGTCAGATCTCGTCGTAAGTCCTTACTGCTGGATGCAAAAGAGTGAGGACACGGGCACTCCGCAGCCTGACGCGAAACAACTGATAGCTCCTGAGATCTGGTGAGTTGCACCGAATCGAGTGCAACTTGAGGTGCAACTGATATCGCGTCGCTGGCGGCTGCCGGTCGATTGCCGGTACTGACGACGATTGGTGTCGTTAATCCGGGCACCGTCTCAAGGGCCGCGTTCATGTCCATCAATCCAACGTGAGCGTAGCGATCCATTGTCAGAGTGATTGTCGAGTGGCGTGCGAGTTCCTTCGCGAGCTTTGGATGCACGCCGCTCATGGCCAACTTGCTGATGAAGGTGTGGCGGAGCGAATGGAAATCGGCCCGCCCGGACTCGGTTTCGAACTCCAAGAAGTCGGAGTCCTCACGGCTCTTGCGATCATCCGGCGACAGCGACTCGTCGAGCCATGCGTCCCGAGCAGCCTTCAAGTCACGGCGAAGCATGTCTGCGGCACGCTCAGTCCATGAACCGGGGAACAATCTCGCCACACGTCGGTCGGTCTCATCACCGCAACTCAAGTCGATCGACGGCGCGATGCAACCGCTATCATCACGAGTCAAGCCCCGCCGCGTTTGGAGCCAGGCTTGCAGGCTTTTCGCCAGTCCCGAATGCAGGGGCAGCACATCCTCACGACGGTGCTTGGAGTAGGCAGCCTCAAGCGTCAGTGTTGGTGGCTCACTCTTGAAGTCGAAGTTCTTTTCCGACAGTGAAGCGAGTTCTGAAGCGCGGAGACCGGTAAGAGCGGCAATGGCATAGAGCATCGCTCGATCAGAACCGCTGAGATCCCGGAACGGGGCGCCAGTCATTGCCGCGTCAATCACTCTCGATAGTTCCTCGTTGGATAAAGCCCGCCGTACCACTCGCACATCGACCTTGGCGTTGACTCGGGACAGGTAGGCAAACGGGTTCTCAGGCCAGCGGCGATCTTTGACGAGCCAGTTGCCGAATGCCTTCACAGCGACGAGGTAGTGATTGCTACCTGCCGGACTCAGACCGCTTTCTCTTCGATCTTTCAACCAAGTCGCGACCTTGCCCGCAGCCAGATCGTTGAGAGTCGTGAATCCGCATTCGCGACAGATCAAAGCAATTCGTCGAGCTGTGACGTTCGTGTGATTCTCCGTGTTGCCCTTCGACCGGAGGAATTCGCGATACGCCCCCAGATGACACGACTCACATTCCTGTTCCGCACTGCCATCGCGACTGCCGCCATCTCCCTTGCAATTGGGGCACATCAACAGAGTCTCGCGGTGAGTCTCATACGGATCATGCTTACGGACACCGGCCAGCTCTTCGCGAACTCGCTGCTCGATGTTTGCCAATTTGGCTTTGCTGAGATCCCGACTGTCGAACAACGAGACGGTCTTCGTCTTGCCCTTTGAATCGACATAGCGACCACGCCAGGTCTTCGACTTCTCTCGAACTCTCTTTGCTCCCGGAGTCCCCTTCGAGACTTGCTTCCCGGCTTTGTCGACGTACCGAATCACAGTTGGGCGGAACAAACTCGCCATGCTCGGACTCCTGTCTATCGTTCTTGACTCTTGCCAGTGCGTTTCGATTGGCTGGGCCGGCCACGTCGAGCGGTCGGAAGCCCGTGATCTTCTCGTCCAATGAAGGCAATCGCGGCCTTTGCCAGGAGTCCCGATCGAGTCTCACCAGTTCGGCGAGCGAACTCATCGACTGCGTCGAGGACTCGCTCGGGTAGCGTGATGTTGAGTCGGACGACCTTGAGACGCAGATTCGAGTCGTCGATTTTCACCAACGCCCAAATGCCATCCGGTTGACCAAGTCTCTTCCGTAGAACTCCGATGGCAGTTGGCTTCGGAATGGGTTGAGCCGCTTCGATCAGAGTTTCCAACTGCGACTCGATGACAGCCTTGATGGCTTCCAACGCTTCTTCTTCAGTGCCCCCAGTAGCAGAACACTCGGGGAGATCGGGGACATTGACCAAGAACTTGGTCTTCTTCGTAAGCATGACCGGAAAGAGCATCTTCGCTGGCCTCCATCTACTCCTGACAACAATTGAGAATCTATGATTTGTGTATCGTACATATGATATCTTAGCGAGAAAGAAGACCCGCCTTGATTGCGATTTCTTCGAGATCGTCGCTCAATCTCCAGCCGCCACGTTCGCCGACCCGCAGAATGAGCCCTTGCTGTTCGAGATGTCCGAGGTGCTCCCGCACTTGTCGATCCGAGAGATTGCAGTGTTCTGCAATCTCTCTTGTCAGCGCGCATCGGCGGTTGTTCCTTAGATCTATTAAAGCAACAACCGCCGATAGCACGTCGGCTTGGCTCGCCGAAATCGGGTGGAGATCAGCTCCGACATCCGCAACGGGAAACCCCGCTTCTTCGTTGGAGAGCACGACAACGTCGCAGCCATTCTCAAGAAGACCACGTCCGCGTCCCACAGCTTGAATGATCGCCGCTCGAACGTGCGTTCGATGTGCTCGACGCCAATCTGGATCACGATAGCCACGGTCAGACACAACCGGCTTTCTTCCGCTCGGCGAAATGCCTTGCCAATACAACTCACTCCAGTCGCCCGAACGCAGCAACGCGACTGCCATTCCGCATTGCATCAAGGTGGTGACGATGATCTCTTCGGGGACTCGTGGCGTTCCTGCGATAACGATGAGATCGCAACCGTCGTCAATCCAATCATTCGAGGACCGATCATCGCCGCTGCCGAAGTAGCTCACTTTCGGGATTCGATGGTCGAACAGTTCGCCGAGTTGAATACCTTGGTCGATTAAATTCTTGTGAGTGATGACCCCAATTCTTTTGGCCTTCGAAAATCGAACGCACACCGCACGAAGCAAACCGTTGAGGCTCGATATAGAAGAGTCTCGGGTGATGTCGTTGGGAAACTGAATGACCTTGTGCCTGAATTCGAGTCGGCCTTCGGGCGTCACTTCCTTGATTTCCTGATTCAGTCCAGTCTCAAGCAAGACTTTGTCCGCAGTTGAATCAGAAAGAAGGACTGTTGCGGAGCCAGACGGTAAGTTTGAACGCACTAAGCAAATGCTCTTGGCATCCTGCGCGACGACGACTCCGGCACTCATGTAGTCACCGCGAGCCATCCGCAAGAGTGGCGACCACTTGAGCTGTGCCCTTCTCAATGAAGATTCATCCTTGCTGGCTCGAAACAATGCTGCTTCAACCCCCGGCGGTATTTCCACAGTAGTCAGCTCTTGAAGTCTGCAGTGGGTCGCTGCTCGCTCGGCCTGGCTGGTGACATCCTCTGCAAGTTCCAGCAACTCGCGCAACGAGCGTTCGATCGCATCTCGACGCAGTTTCTTCTTGTTGTCCTGCACAATACGACCGTCATCGTGGCGACGTTCAGAGTTACCCAGCCAATCGAGCCAACGCGGTTCGTTCAACATGCGGTCAAGCACTTCACGCATTGCCTGCAACGAAGCGAGCGGAAGCGATGTAGTTGGCAGGACAACGTCACAGACCTTTTCGTGAATGGATACGAAGTCGCGGCCATCGGCGAGGCCACCCAATCCACGATGGGTCGCGCGAGCGTGTGTCGCGACAACGATCTGCGAAGTCTCAGCGACTTGAAGCTGGCCTAGATAACCCTCGCGATTGCACTTGTCGAAATGCTGACAGCAAATGCAAACCGCAGCCGCTGGGGAAAGCGACAACGCTTGAGCCAGGTCCGCATCGAGATTCCAACAATTCGTTTCATCTCCACGCGTCATGCGACCCGGATAGGCTTCGGCATCGAGTCCTTGAACTCCCAACCGATCTGCCAACTTCCGGCAGTCCTTATGAGTTGGCAGCACGCAAAGGCTCTTCAGTGCGCGACGAAACGCTTCCGCATCAGCAAACGATTTGCCCGCCCCGGTTGGACTTCGGTCCAAATAGAGGCCCGACTTGTCGAGAATCTCGATCCGATTCTCGACAAGCTCAGCGCGATACGTTTCGAGGTCCGTCACGTCTCCTGAAGGCTGTTCGGAGATCAAAGCCAAGCCAGGAGGATTGAAGGTCTTTTCGTGACGGAACCATCCCCAAAAGTCACTTAACGAGAGCCGCACGAAAGCCACTCCACTTGGCCTGCGTCGACATACTCGCCGATCAATTCGCGAGCGTCTTTCGCGTGTTCCGGGGGAAACCAGATTTCGATGGGCCTTTGAAGTTGCTCCGCCAATTTCTTAGCCGTCTGGTAAGCACCGAATTGTCCCGGCCAGCAGCTTGAGCACCCAATGCAACTTGGCTGATGGCGATTCTTAACGCTGGGTGATAGCTCGTCATGACTCTTGCGGTCGTTCTCACCAACAACTGCAATGGTCTGATTCGACGGCACATCATCCAGCAGCTCCACGAGTAAGTCTGCTCCACCGGTATTGCTCGGGCGTCCGACAACGCAGCCTCCCAACGAGAGAATTGCTGCGGTGTCGGATGCTCCTTCTACGATCAAGACTGGCCCGTCGCCTTTGAGCCAGTCATCGGCATAAACGAGACCTCGATTCCCTCCCGGCATTTGGCGTTTGCTGCCATCAAGTGCCCGGAGTGAAACGCCAATAAAGCGACCGCTTGCGTCTCGCTCTGGAATAGTCCAATGCCCATCACGCCATCCAACTTGGAGTTCGTGCAAGGCACTCGGAGCAACTTTGAGTTGCCTAGCGAGTTCTTGAACCTTCTCGGCGTTGTCTGGCTTTGAGCGGTCAGTCGCGACAACCCTTGCCCATTTCTCATGGTCCGACGCTTTTGGTTGCGTTGTTGTCCTGTCCGCTTTGCGCGTGCGTCTTGGCGGGGAAATCGAACGAGCATCGGGCCACGGAACGCTGTCTTTCAGTTGGTGAAGAAACTGACCGCCAGCGTTCTCTCTCAGAGATCCGTCCTCGATTCGCCCACACCAAACAACACTGCCATCATCACTGACCGTGCAGTTGTCAGGATGGCCGCAGATCGGACACGGCGAGTTCTTCGTCACTCTTTGCCAACCATCATGGCTCATGCTGCCGTCCTCCCTTCAGCGATCGAATCACGATCACCGCAATGAGGACAACCAGCCTCGATCCAGTCAGCGATGCCGGTCTTGGGATTTCCGGTGCGCAGTCTCCAACGCACGCTGCGGCCAATCTTCAGACCTTTTGGCATGATGCCGTCGTCGTTGTGCCTCCATATGGTCGCCTTGCTCAGGCCGGTGATTCGCGAGACCTCTTCGATCCCGACCAGTTGCAGCGAGTCTGCCAGAACGGTGTCAGTCGTCTTCATGACGACACCTCGTTTCTGTCGGCGTCGATGGTCGTACCTCGAAGGTTCGAAGGAGTGTCGCTCAACTCAACTTTGAGTCTGATCAGCTTCTTCAGCACCGAAGCCTCTCGCCGACTTTGAGCAAGGCGTCCCTTCAAGCATTCGAGCGAAGGCAACTCCGGTATCTTGCCGGACTGCTGCACCTGAGCGTGTCTCGTCTCCATAACGTTCTCCTGTTGGGTTCGGGAACCGGGAACAGGACGCGTCATATGGATGACTTGTTGTATGGCTGCTGCGCGGGCGCAGTTTCCGCGCAGTCGCGAAATATTACGAAACGTCGGTTAGGCTTTTTTTCGGACCGATTCCGCCAAGGCGAAGGCGGTAGGCTTTTTTCCGTTCAATGGTATATGTAAGAAAAAAACCAGTTCCGTCCGTCGTTTCTTGAGTGTTTCGTCGAGGGCAGGGTTCAAACCTCTCTTCCAAAAACTTCACTAAGTCAGACCTCAACGCTCGGACGGAGCCATCCTGGAGTGGCGCATCCGGTGAAAGAATCTCACCCACCTTTTCGTCAGTGAGATGACGGTCTTTTTCCAAGTAGATCCGCAACAAATCACCCATCCGACCATCGCAGAAAAACTCGTGGCCTGAGAGTCGAAATCGGCGGTCCGGCAAGATCTCATCAGGCCGCGTCGGCGTACCACTACTGTCTTCCGGCAGTTTGAACTCCCCTGATGCAAGCTCTTCGAGGGTATTTTCCATCGTGACCACAAACTCGCGATCGCAAAGCCATCGAGTCAGCGTTCGTTTCCCTCTATGGTCGACTCCACACAACTCGTCTTTCAGGTGGTCGAAGGGCGTCTGAGCTTTGAGTTGCTTCAACAGGTCTGTCGCGGCTCGGTGTAACAGTTGCTTCGGCTGGCTTCGAATTAACTTCTTTCGCCGAATGACGAGCCCATCATGCAGAGCTGCCAATAGCACGAGTTTGAGATCATCCGGGAGAGATTCGACAGGCCGTTGGAGCAACTCGAAATTGCAGGGACGGCCTTTTCGAACAAACTCGCTCGGTATCCATCCGCCAACTCGCTTCAGCCCATTGGGCACTGATACCCATGCAAGATTTGAGTCGGGGGCTCCTTGGGGGTCGCGATACTCTGACTCAAGAACCAACCGGCGTTCTTCGGCATCGTACTTCTCTTGATTCGCCGTAATCACATCGCAATCGCGGTCATAGGAATCAACCGCCGTATTGACCGCGTTCAGTAACGAAAGAGTCCGCGACCCCAAATAAGAGCTTGTCGAACCGCTCCGTGACTTGTCTCAACCGCTCCAAGAGATCTTGCTCGTGTTCGTCACGGCCCATTGATAATTCCTTGTTGGTTCTTCCCAGTTCAATTGCCTGCGTCGGGCAGTAACCGTTCACGGGGCGGGAGGCGGAGAATTAGGGATTGCCGGCGGTCACACAT
>CAZNMS010000384.1:0-8801 GCA_964573505.1 uncultured Planctomycetaceae bacterium
GTCAGATTTCGGACTCTCGAAATGCCTGAAATCTCACGATTTCAGCTACATGGTGCGATGTAGCATTAATTGCACACGCTTTGCACTGTGGGGGATTCGTTTAACAGCAAGCCAAAGACGACGGCGTAGAACGGCATGCGATCAAGACAAACGCTGGCGCCTGCGGCGACCGGTTAGCCAACTCAGTCTGAATCGCGAGAGGCATACTCAGACCGCGTGCAAGAAATGCCGTCAGAGGCGACCCGGCACGCCCCGTAACTCGCCTTTGCCGACAGTATCAATGCCGCTCGAGCACGAGCAGTTTCTGTCGTCGTCGAGCGATGACGTTGCCCGGCAAGTTCAACGAGCCGCTGCTTTGTGGCACCAGTTCGGCAAGCTGCTGCCAATGGCGAAAGGTCATGCTTTGCTGCGGCCAATCGTTTGCCTGCCAAAGAATGCGCAAGGCTTCTCGCACGAGGCAGACCGGTTCGGCTCGGAGCAAGTCGGCATCGATTCGCAGCACTGTCGACTGAGCATCAAGCCGCACCGCGTTCGCCAGTCGCGTCGCGACTTCCGAGAGCCAGTCACTGACTTCACTCGCCTGAGTCGCCAATGAGAGCAACGACTTGCGCACTTGCGGATTGAAGTCTCGTTCGAGCAGCGGCAGCAGTTCGTTACGAATGCGATTGCGCGTGAAGGCCGAGTCCGCATTCGTTGCATCGGTGCGATGCGCGAAGCCTGCGCTCGTCAGCCATTGAGCGATCTCTTGCCGCGTTACTCTGAGCAACGGACGCACGAGCTGAATCTCCTGCGAAGTTTCGTCCGTTCCGCGCGTGAGCAAGCGAGTTTGAGGCATCCCGCGCAGGCCCGTCAGTCCCGTCCCGCGAACGATGTGATGCAGCACGGTCTCGACAAGATCGTCGGCGTTATGCCCCGTCGCGACAGCACGGCAGCGATGTTCGATCGCGATCTCGATCAACGCCGAGTAACGCAGATGCCGAGCGGCCTCTTCGATCGTCTCTGAATGACTCGCCGCGCGACCCGCGACATCGAGCGACCTCACAACGACCGGCACTCCGAGTTGCCGCCCGAACGCTTCAACCCACTCGGCATCGGCATCGGACTCCGCTCCTCGTAAGTGATGATTGAGATGCGCAATCACCACTTCGATCCGCAGTTCATCGCTCAGTCTGCAAAGGCCGGCAGTCAGCGCAACGCTGTCTGCTCCGCCCGACACCGCGCAGAGGACGCGGCAATCACTAAGCCCGCAAGCCGCTGCTCCCGCTTTGAGCGAATCGAGAAAGCAACGCTGCTCCGGACAATCTCCGACAAACGGAGCAGGCGACGCTGACGGCAGACGACCGGACGACTCAGACAAGATGACCGCTCCGAAACACAGATGCAGAAAGAAACGCGACACAGGATAGACGTTTCCGACAGCACTCCGAATTCCTCGTCCTACTCGTTCGCAATTTCTGGTCGGCTTGCGCGTAGTGTGGTGCGACGCTCCGCGTCGCGACTCCCTAAGCGGAGCGTCGGGCCACAATGGTTGCGAGTGAGACGAACTCTGTCGGTCACGTCATCGCTCACTTCGCCGCTTTTTGGGCTTCGATCTGATCTTCGAGTTCGCTGATGATCGGAGCGACCTCTCTCCGCATCAGAGGATTTGAAAGACGGATCGATTCGAACTGCTTCAGCAACGCCTTCTTTACGGCTATCGGAAGCTTCGGCCCCCATTGCCGGATGTCGTCGACAGACTTGATCGGGCGGATCTCGACGGCATTGGGATCGTCAGGCTTCGGCGATGGGACCGCGATCATCACGCGCGGTGCGCTGCCACTATTGATCTCGTCAATGATCGACTTCTGCCCGGAATTGCGACCTCGCCGTGAGTACAAGTTCGACAGCCTCCGAGCGGACTCCAGTTCCGGAGATGACTGGCGGGGCAATTCGATGACGACTCCGATCCCCGTCCTTTCGTCGTTCGACGCGGTCCTCGTCCCCTCAGTGTTTGGATCTTGTGGTGTGACAGGCATCGGTTCGCTGCCGCTCAACGATTGACTGCGTCGCTCCTCGTCAAATTCTTCGACGCGTTTCGTCAGAGCTGCGATGACCTTTTCGCGATTAGCATCAAACGTCGAATCGCCTTTGAACCTCTCGCGAACTCCGTCACTCGAATACACGCGGAGTAATTTTTCACACTCGTCGGCTTCAAGCAGGCTGATCACCGGAAGGATCCAACCGGGCGATGGAGGCGACGCTTGAAGCGAGAATTCACTCTCTGCCTGAAGGCGTCTCGACAACTGCTCGGCAGAGGCAAGTCGACGGGAAACGTCTCCATTTGATCGAGGTGACTGCGACGAACTCGCCGAAGTTGGAGGCGACGATGGCGACGGCGGAGATGGGTCAAAACTTTGGCGGATAACCGGCAGCACGATGCTCAGAATGATTCCAATAAAAAATGCATGGCGCATCAGTCGCGTCGCACGTGATACCGGATGTAATTCTTTCGGCAGGCCAACATGTACGTTGCGTTGCACCCCACTCACTGCCGCAAAGAATGCGTCATCAATCCCGGCAAGTTTCCGCTGGTTGCTCAAGATCAAAGCGGCCGTCTTCCGCTCGGTCCGTTCGGTTCGGGACTGGACGAGTTCCCTGCGTCGCGCTGATGGTTCAACGCCGGGAGCAAGGGCGATTGAGACAGCATCATCAACGAGCGCGCGAGCGACATCGCATTTGATCGGCAACAACGTCGGAGCATCGGCCTTCAGCACTTCAAGCACGGGAGCAAAACGCGCTTGAGCAAGCGGCGACAACGACTGCTCGAACGCAGGCAACACGCGCTGTTGCTCGCTGCGATCCGACTTCCAAATGCGATGCAGTTCAGCGGCGCGCTGATCTACTTCAGCGGCATCTTCCGCGATCACGAACGCGATCGGATGACGCAGCGAATCAACGACCTTTGGCACGTCCGCCGCTGCGAATTGGGCTGCTGCGATCCAATCTGACTCGGGCTCAAAGTCGACCGCAGAGAGTTCCTTCGCGAGCGAGCGACGTGCTTCGGTTTCCGTCACATCGGCAGAGATACCGACTCGACGACGACACCAATCGCGCAATCGCTCTGCAGTGACGAGCGTCGGATCGGCACTGCTCGGGTTGTTTGGTTCAAACATCGCAGATGCCCTCTTGCCCTGCAGTGACTGCGGTCTCGTTGACTTTCGAGTTGCTCAAAACTGAATGCGGAATGCGAGTCCCAGTCGCGCAGCGACTGAGCTTCGTAGGATGGCCACTCAGTTCCTCACTGACTTCCCTTCGAGGTCTGCTTCGAGTTCACAGATCACAGGAAAGATCTCGTGCCAGCGTGTTGGGGCGGTGCGCTTCATCTCTTCGAGTTCACTCAGCAACTTCTGCTTCGCGGACCGCGAGAGCTTCGGTGCCAATGCGCGAATGTCGGCGGGAGTTCGGATCGGGCGGAACTCAACGAAGTCAGCGTCACCGAACTTTGGACGAGGCACAGACACGACGGTGAGCGGCGGAGAGTTGTCATCGACGAACTGCCGCGCGACGGGCAACAGGTCTTGATTGCCGCGACTTGCAGTAGCGATCTCGCTGAGTGAGCGAGGACGCTCCGGCTCGGGAATCGTGACCTCAGGAAGGTCGCGCAAAATGGTGACCGGTCCTGTGCTTTGCTTCGGCGGCCTCTCCGCAACATCGACAAAGTCATCGGGCAGTGCCGGTGCGAGCGATTCATTCTCGCTCACCGGTTGATTGAACGGCGCCGTGCGCTCGTGGACATCGAGCGCGAAGCGATTCGCGGCATCGAATTCCCAAACTCGTTGATTCAGCAATCTGATGGCATCGCCGTAGTCAGTCTTATTCAGACGCGAATAGACCCGGAGTAATTTTTCACACTCATCACGGGAGAAGAAGTGCGATGACTGAATGACCAAACTGGGAGACGGCGGCAACAATTCCAATTCAACTTCAGTCTCTGAGGAAATTCGTGCCGCCAGCGTTCGCGCGGCTTTGTCGTGCTGAACCTGCTCCTGATCCAACTGAAAGAGTTGCCCATTGCTCGCAAGTTCGATCGGCGCTGCCCTCCATGCTTGCAGCGCGCGCTGGCCCTGATTCCAAACAAACAGCACGAAGATCAGCCCCATCCAGCACAAGAATGCTTTGAGAGCTAACCTCGATAGGAACGACTGCGGGCGTTGCGCCGGAGCGAGACCGGCGAAGACGTTGCGTCGCACGCCACTCACTGCCGCGAAGTAAGCAGGATCAATCGCGGCCAACAGTTCGTGATGGCTGATGACCCGAGCGGCCTTTCGACGCCGCATGAGACCCGATCGCGATTGGATCAATTCACGTCGTCGAGCGAGTCGTTCCTTCGCCGGCGCGAGTGATCGACACCGCATCGTCAACCAATGCCCGCGTCACTTTGCACTTGATCGGCAACTGCGACTTTGCCTTCAGCACGTTGAGCACAGGAGCGAATCGCGCATAAGCAACTGGCGACAACATCGCCTCGAATGCCGTCAGGACTTGCAGTTGCTCCGCACGTTTCAACATCCAAATGCGATGCAACTCCGCCGCGCAGTGATCTGCCACAACCGCATCTCTGACGACCGTGAATCCGAGCGGATGCTGCAACGGCTCGACAATCACCGGCTGATCTGCCGCCGCGAAACGCGCTGCTGCCGCCCAATGCGGACTGGGCTCGAAGTCGACTTCGAGCAAACTCGCCGCGAGCTTTCGCCGCGCTTCGAACCCCGTCGTCTCCGGCGCGAGACCGACATGAAATTGAGCCCATGCGTGCAATCGCTCGGCAGTGGCCAGTTCCTGACTGCGAGCGTCTTGAGTGACCGCTTCGAGTCGTGCGTCAGCGAATGAAGTTCTCTCAGACATCCTTGTCTCCCTTCTGCCATTCCGAGTCAGCAGTCTCATCGCGATCGAACGCGCTGAGGAACTGTTCGAGAGCCGAACGCACTTCCGCGATCGGGCCGGGTTCTTGCATTGCCATGACTTGCTCGAACGCGGTCAGCAGTTCGTCAAGTCGTTGTCGGAGATCGAGCGATAGTTCGGTGTAGAGCCGCTCGGCACGCCGCAGGACGAATTGATTCTGCGCTTCGTCGCGCGGATGAATCTTGAGCTTCGCCATGTTGAGCACTGCGTCGCGCAGTTCCTGTGAACTCAATTGCTTCATGTGCGAAGTGATGACGAGCGATGCTTTGCGACCGGTTTGCTTGATCGTTGCTTCCACTTCGAGCACGCCGTTGAGGTCGTAGGTGAAGCGAATATCAATCGGCTGACCGGCGGGGCCGCGCGGGATGCCGCGCAATTCGAACTCGCCCAGTGCAAGGTTCTCTTCGACGCGTCGCGATTCGCCTTGATAGACCCTCACGCGGACCATGTCTTGATTCGGGGTCAGCGTGCTGACGGTCTCGACACGACTGACGGGGATCGTCGTGTTGCGATTGATGACCGCGAGGAAGTACCCGTTGCGAAAGTCCTGTCCCAGTTGCTTGCTGATCTCGACGCCGAGCGTGAAGGGGCACACGTCTGTAACAACGACGTCATTCAAGCTGGCGTTCTGATCGAAGAGACCGGCTTGCACCGCCGCGCCCAATGCAACGACCTCATCAGGATTGAGGCGGCATTTGGCGTTCATCCCCAAGAGCTTTTCGACATACGCAATGACCGACGGCATGCGCGTCGCGCCGCCAACGAGCAGCACCTCATCAATGTCCGAACGCTTGAGCCGTGCGTCTCCCAAACTCCGCTGCACCGGGTTCGACGTGCGTTCGAGAATGTGCTGAGTCCACAACGCAAACTGCTCGCGAGTGACTGTGAGTGAAACGCACTTCTCATCGAGCGTGCCGTCAGCATGCGGGATGCGGACCTCGCACGACTCATCGCGCGAGAGCGTGCGTTTGGTCGCTTCGCAGATCTGTAGCAACCGCGCGACGAGCAACGGCTGCTTCTGCTCGGCATGCTCAAAGTGCAGGCCTTTCTGTTCGAGGATCTTCGCGGCCAATGCGCGGGTGAAATCTTCGCCGCCTAAGAAGCACTCGCCCGACGACGACTTCACTTCGACCGCGCCTTCGAAGAGTTCGACGACCGACACATCGAACGTCCCGCCTCCGAGGTCGAACACGACGATCGTCTTCTCGCTGCCGGCTTCATGCAGACCGTAAGCAATCGCGGCAGCCGTCGGTTCATTGAGGATGCGTTCGACTTTCAGTCCCGCCAATTCGCCCGCGCGGATCGTGTCTTTGCGCTGCCGGTCATTGAAGTAGGCCGGCACAGTGATGACAGCTCGATCAACGGTCTCGTTGCAGGCCGCTTCGGCATCGGCCTTAAGCGACTTCAGCACGAGTGCGGAAAGCTCGACCGCCGAAAACTTTTGGCCGCCGATCGAGCACGACCAATCCGTGCCCATGTAGCGCTTGAACTGACTGGCACAGCGATCGGGCTTGAGCACGCGGTACTCGCGCGCCACTCGTCCGACAAGCACCCTGCCCTGCTCGTCAATACCGACGACGGACGGAGTGAGCACATCTCCGAGTGCATTCGGAATCAACTGCGGTCCGTCAGTCGCCATGAACGCGACCAATGAATTCGTCGTGCCGAGATCAATGCCGACAATCATTTCAGTCCGTCTCTCCAAGTAGATTGGGATTCCATCCCGATCCGCTGCGGGTTCAACGCCTCACCACCAAAGCAACTGCCCGTCAGCAATACTGCAACAAAAGGTACACCGTCTCTAGTAGATTGGGATTCCATCCCGATCCGCTGCGGGTTCACCGTCTCACCAACAAAGCAATTGCCCGCCAGAAACGATGCAATAAAACTTACAACCGCACCGCTGCGAACCACAAAGCTCATCAACCTCAGACGTCGGTTCGCGGAGCGAACCACGACTATCACAGACGTCTCATTTGCCTGACTTCATCCCCGGCAAAATCACTCGATAAGCGGGAACTCTCAGCACGAGTCCGAGCCATAGAAGCACGCCGATCACGATCGGCATGACGTAAGAGTCTCCCGCTTGCACATGCACCATCACCGCTCCGCCGAGATAGCCAGTAAGCAAGATCGCTCCGAGCGCCGCTGTCGGCGGCACGACGTAGAGCACGGTGCAAACGAGTTCGACAATCCCGATCCCGCGTGCGGTCTCAGTTGAGATCCCCATCTTCGCAACGCCTTCAACAACCTGCGGGTTGAGTGTGATCTTCATGGATGCACTGAAGACCAATAGCAGACTGGGCAAAGCACTCAGCACGCGGCCTATCCAAAGTGCAGATTTCGAAGGAGCCATCGAGAAACTTTCAGATGAGAAGTGATGGTGGTTGCAGGAGAGATGCTCTCCACTGCCCCCGCGTCAGTGGGAGCAACGACTGACGAGCTAACTAACGCCGCCCACAAACCTCGCTGCCCCGCTCTCCACCGACCCCGTGTCGGTGGGAGCAACGACTGGTGAGCTAACAACGCCATCCACAAACCTTGCTGCCCCGCTCTCCACCGACACAGGGTCGGTGTAGAGCAAAACACACAACGCATACTCGCGTTGCTTAGCCGACCAGTCATGCTTCCACCGACACGGGGTCGGTGAAGAGCAGTTCCTGAAATCCGTTAGTGCGGTCATGGAGTTGTTGTTACACGGGGCACTGACGCTTGTGGCTCCAGATTCGCCGCGCGGCGGTGTCTAACTCAACCTGCCGGAACGAGCACAGATCAACTCTCCAAATGACACTCGACTGACACGCTCAGCAAACTCGCATTGACCGAATTCATGCTCAGTCGAAGACTCCGCCGCCAGTTGGGTTTCGAATCCTCAGTAGGAGCATGCTGTGCGGTATCGACGTGAGCGACTCGATGGCATTCGTGCTGTGATTGGCGCGCTGCTTTTGCTCCTCGCGACCGTTGGCTGTCAGGAGAAGTTGCTCTCTTCAAAGTGGGCGATGGACGATCCCGACTATGCCACCAAATACAGCGAACCCTATGGCTCGAATAAGAACGAGCGAATGCTGAAGCAGATGGTTGATGCTCGGCATGTCGAGGGTAAGGGCGGTTGGTATGGGACCGGTCTCGGCTCTGCCGATCCCCGAAGTGCCGGACTGGAAGTCGGACTTTTCAATTTCCCCACTGCCAGCATCGAAACTCGAGTCGGACTGCAAGGGCTCGTCGGCACGCGCGAGGACGATTGGTATCTCGGAGCGACACCCGGCATTCGGCTGCAAGCACCGACTCGTTTGGCTCCGTTCGTCGGGGTCGCGAGCTTCATCGGCGGCAACTGGGAGTCGCTTCCGGCAAATAACGATCGTATTGACAACGACGACGACGGATCGATCGATGAGTACGACGAAGAAGAACTCGACGTCTACTTCCGAGGTGCGATCGGCCCCGAGGTCGGCGTGCATTATTGGCTCAACGGTTCGTCCCGATTGACGGTCAGCGGCCAGCATCTCTTTTCGACCGAAGGACGCAGCAGCGACATGTGGATGTTCGGCGTCTCGTTCTCTGTGCTGACGGGGCCGAATAAAAGCGGCGATGACTCATTGATCTCGCGACCGAAAGCTGATGGCGAAGAAGCTGCCGACGAGAGCAATGCAGCGGCCTCTTTGCAGTTGTCGGATTAGTTACATGGACGCGATCGTCGGGCGTTTGGCGTCTTCAAGGATGGATGACAAAAGAAGGTCGCGACAAAGAATGACGGCCGCTTCGCGGGATGACTCGTGCTCTTCTTTGACGGGCGATCGCTGCATTTGGCGAGCGGCAGATGAGAAGTTACCGGCGATCTTCTGTACGACGGACTTGTAGTC
>CAZNMS010000385.1:0-8608 GCA_964573505.1 uncultured Planctomycetaceae bacterium
GTGGTATGAAAACGAGACTGCGAGATCTCTCGTGACGGCGAATTCAACGAGTGAAAGCGAACGTCGTCCCGCTGCGGCTCGGGATGGAATCCCAAGCTACTTTTTCGAGGCTGAGCCTCGAAACGAGTATCAATAACTACATGCTATGCCTCTTCGAACTTCCCGCCGATCCGATGTGCCGTGCGATGATCGCGGTCCATACTTGCTCGATATCGAGTTTGATCCCGATCGCGTCGCTTCGCCGGACGTCTATCCGTACTGCTTGCCCGTCGTGCGCGGGTTAAGGCATCTCGATCTGCATCCCAAAGTCACGTTCTTCGTCGGTGAGAGTGGCAGTGGGAAATCGACGCTGCTCGAAGCGATCGCCGTTGCATGGGGCCTCAATGCAGAAGGCGGCAGTGCGAACTTCGACTTCAAGAATCGCGAATCGCACTCGGATCTCAATGAGCGAATCCTTTTGAACTGCTCGGCGATTCGTCCGAGGGATAGCTACTTCCTACGGGCGGAGTCCTTCTTCAACGTCGCGACCGAGATTGAGCGACTCGATCAAGCGGCGCCGGATGCGAAACGCCCGCTGATCAAAGCCTATGGCGGACGCTCATTGCACGAGCAGTCGCACGGCGAGTCCTTCTTCTCGCTGTTCCTCAATCGCTTCGGGGGTAATGCGCTTTACATCCTCGACGAGCCCGAAGCGGCGTTGTCGCCGTCACGACAGATGAGCTTCCTCACGCGGTTGCATGAACTCGTGAAAGCGGGCTCGCAGTTCATCATCGCGACACACTCGCCGATCGTGATGGCTTACCCCGATGCATGGATCTATCAGATCGACGAGCAGGGCTTGCGACGCGTCGAATGGAAAGAGACCGAGCACTACTTCATCACGAAGTCGTTTCTCAATCGTCCCGATGCGATGCTGCGCGAGTT
This sequence comes from uncultured Planctomycetaceae bacterium, assembly GCA_964573505.1. GTDB lineage: Bacteria > Planctomycetota > Planctomycetia > Planctomycetales > Planctomycetaceae > AM-0621. Next base: position 925 of record CAZNMS010000385.1, read on the forward strand.
GCTCGATGAGACGTAATTCCGCCGCTCGACGATGCAATCGCGCGTCGACGACCGAATGCGAACGCACTGAGATGAGTTATCGCGACAACGAATGGCGGACTAGCGGTTGCTAATGAGCCGAGACTCACTCAGCTCATTTCGCCGCCGGCTTCCGCACGCGTTTCATCACGTAGAGGTCTAACTCGCCAAAACCGCCGGGCAGATCGCGGCTATGGAAGTAGACCCGCTGCCCATCAACCGACATGAAGGGCTTACCCATTCGAAAGGGGCCGAATGGTTGCGGATTGCCAAACGGCTCAGTCACCGCGTTGCGGAGATAGAGCTGAGTGCGAGTTTGATTCTCCCCCTGCTCGGTCTTGATGAGCCCCATTCCGTCGCTCGTTATCGAGTCAACGAGATCCCATGAGTCGCTATTCAAGTCACCGCCGACGTTGATCAAGCGGCTAAAGGGAACGTTGTTTGAGTCGCGTCCGAATTGGAAAATGTCTCCATTTCGCGAGCCCGGCCGTATGCCCGTGAGCCATAAGAAAAGGCCGTCATTTGAAATGGTCGGTGTCCTTTCCGGTCGGGCGGAGTTCGTCGGCTCCGGCAAGAACTCCGGAACTTCAAAGGGCTCATCGAGTGACCTGCGCGTGCAAATCATGATGTCGTCCGGGTTCGCGCCGCCGTAAGTGGCAAAGACGAGAGTCAGCCCATCGCGCGTCATGCTGACGCCATCACCGACAACGGTGTCATTCGGCAGAGTCAGCGGCAGGGGTTCGGCGGCCTCAAACGAAACGTCAGCACTCGCTCGTCGCGCTTGCCAAATCTTGAACTGTCGACCGTAGATCAAGAGTCGCTCGTCGGTTGTCAGCACGGGCGATGTCTCACGCTGCGCCGAGTTAATGGCCGCCCCCAAATTCTCCGGCTCAGTCCATTCGAACTCGTCCGACGTCAACACCTCGATCGCGCTGAGTTGTTTTGGAGGCGGCACGGACTGCTGCGACTCGGTCGTCATCGGCTGAGACGACTTGCTCGCATTGCTGTCCTCACCGCCATTCGTCTCACCGCGCGACTCATTGTCGGCAGGTACATTCGTCGTGAGTGTTGATGACGCTGACAAAGCAGAGCTTTGCGATTGCTCTGACCGCTGCTGCTTCGATTGCTCGAGCCACTGTCGCACACCGACAACGACAACTCCCAGTAAGGCAACCGCAAGAAGCAAACGAGCCCGCCCGCGTGTAGGAGTTGCTACTCGGTCGCTTGCGATCGGGGGAGTCGTCTGAGGCGGCAACGGATTAAACGTCGCGGTCGCAGTGAGATCGTCTGTCGGAATCAGCCCGACAGTGACGCTTGCAGAACTGTCGGCTGCTCGAACGATCGGCTTCGCTCCGGCAATCTGTTCCTGCGCGAGCGGCAGCGGACGAGTTGCATTGAGCTCGTCAACGCGATCAACCGTGACATCATTCCTTTGCTCGGACGAAGCAGCACTGCCTGAGATCGGTTCGTTATCGAGACCAGAAAGCGGCACGCTCTTGAGGAATTCAATCAACTGCCGCATTGACCCGATGCGGTCCTCGGGCCTCTTCGCCAGCATCCGCCGCAGGATGTCATCGAGCTCCGGCGGCACTCGCGAACTGATCGAGCGCAGGCTCGGGATCGGCGCCTCGCGATGCGCGAGCAGTCGTTTCATGACTGAGCTAGAGCGATACGGAGCCGTGCCCGTTAGCAGGTAATAAAGAGTACAACCGAGTGAGTAGATGTCGGCGCGATGATCCGCTGCCTTTGAATCGACCGCTTGCTCGGGCGCCATGAAGTCGACTGTGCCCATCACATTGCCGGTCGCTGTGAGATCGGACTCGGTCGCATCTTCCGCTGAGTCGCCGGTCGTTGGCCGCATCCGCGCGAGACCGAGATCAAGAATCCTCACAACGCCGGTGTCATCAAGCAGCAAGTTTCCCGGCTTAATGTCTCGATGCACGATGCCTTTCTCGTGCGCGAACGCGAGCCCTTCTGCTGCTTGCCGAATGACGTCGATCGTCTTCGGGATCGACAACGGACCGAGCCTCTTCACCCAATGGGAGAGGTCCTCGCCCGAGACATATTGCATGACGAGATAACAACTGCTGTCAGAGTGCTCGCCGGCGTCATAGGCCGTGACGATGTTTTGATGATGGAGCTGCGCGGCAGTGCGAACTTCGCGATCAAACCGGCGGCGCAGCTCTTCAGAGGCAGTGAACTCGGGATGCAAGAACTTGATGGCGACATCTCGCTGCATCCGCCTATGTCGCGCCTTGACGACGTATCCCATTCCGCCGCGTCCGAGCATGTCTGTCACGCGGTACTCGCCAATCACGAGCGGGATGTCTTCATCATCAATGAGCACGCGCGCTTGAAACTCAGTCAGCAGGCCGCGTTCAACCAGCACCTTCGTCGCGAGTGCCGGAGTCGTTGCCGAAGCCGCTTCAGTGAGCAGGCTCGCAACATGGGGAGTGTCGTCGATGACTCCCGTCGCCTTCAGGCGTTGCAGGAAGTCGAGCGTCGTTTCTGCCTTCGTCATCAAACCGCAGCTCCCGTAAGCGGCTCGCATGTTTGAGTCGTACCGACCGAAATGCCGCCCGCTAAATGTTGAGGCGGGATTCAATGTGTCTTCAGTCGCAGACGCAAGCCGACTTTTTGGAAGGCGCAACCGCGCACTCGTTCCCAAGCTCCGCTTGGGAACGCCGCATCGGGAAGCTCATGCTTCCCGTCCGGTTCTGCCCGAGTCGATGAGCTCCAACAGCAGTTGCCTTGTACGACGGACTTGCAGTCCGTCGCCGCGCCTTCAGAACGACGGACTGCAAGTCCATCGTACACCCGCTGCCGAATACAAACTCGGCACAAGCAGCGCCAAAACGCGAGCCCCTCACGAAACTGCGGCGCGGAAGATGTCTTTCAAGTTCGCATAGCAAGTCTTCGCAGCAGCAATCGGTTCGTAGTCGGCTTTGCCCCAAAGCATGCCGCTGACTTCGCAAGAGATGTCGCCTCGATAGCCGTTCGTGTGCAGCGTTTTGAAGATCGTTGCGAAGTCGATCGTCTTCGCTGATCCGGGAAGTTCGAACGAGATCTTCCCGTCCTTCTGCACGGTGTCCTTCACTGCGACGTGCGCGATGTAGGGCAATGACTCCTTGAGCGACTCGATGAGCGGGATGTCTCGGAAGACGTAGTGCGAGTAGTCGTAGACGAAGCGCAAGCCGCGCGGTTCGTTGAGTTGCTTGATGATCCAAACAGCGTCACTCGGCTTCGACATGCTGCCGCCGCGATGAGGCTTGATGCAGGTCAGCACGCCGAATGATTCGCTGAGCCTCACCCAATCGCCGACGCGGTCGCGTAAGAAGTTCTTCTTCGCTTCCCAGTCGCCGTCGCCGAGCACCGTTTGCATGAGTGGAGGCCGGTCGCCGCCGAGATCACGAGCGAGTTCGAAGACTCCGCGCAAGCGTTCGAGTTGTTGCTTGTGCTCGGCTTCAGAAGCCGCCGGCGGCAAGTGCTCCATCAGTGCCGTCAGTCGCAGACCGGATTGCTCGATGCGCTTGCGAATCTCGGCGCGTCGTTCTTTCGAGAGCTTGCCGGGAGCAGAGTCCCACTCGGGCCGCACACAAATCTCGATCGACTCGAAGCCTGTCTCAGCAATGACGTCGATCGCCTTTTCGAGCGTCAGCGTCTTCATGCCATAGGAACTGAAGCCGAACAGCATGCGGTCGGTGACGGGCTTGCGATCCGCAGCCAACAGCGACGGAGCAACGGCCAATGCACTGAGCGTCCACAAAGCCTGACGACGATCAATCAACATGCTGACTCCTGCTGAAAAGTGGGATGCATTTCCTCGGAGTGCTCCGGCTCGACGGAGCACTCCGACTCTTGTCGCGAGACTGTCTCACTCGCCGAGTCGCGATCGCAGGCATCGCCTGATTCGAGCCCTCAATTCGCACGGTGAGAGTTCTCGAATGAGTCCCCTGCGAAGTCGTTCTTGGCGGCACATGCTTCATCGAAGTAACGAGCGACGTGCCGCAGAGTCGGAGGGCTCTGTCGAGCCGGAGCACTCCAAGATGAGCTACGGTCGATTGAAGTCACTGAGCTTCTCGACCCGAGCAAACTGGCCTGCGACATCGGGCGAGTGGGTCACGAGCAGCAACGACACTTTGCCTTCGGTGCAGGCCTCGAGCAGCAACTTCAACACGTTGTCTTGATTCGCGACGTCGACGTTCGCGGTCGGCTCGTCCGCTAAGAGCAGCGTCGGTTGATTGGCTAAGGCCCGCGCAACGGCGACTCGTTGCTGCTCGCCGACAGAGAGCTTTGTCGGGCGTTGATGTAATCGATGTTGCAGGCCGACTCGACCGAGCAACTCAATCGCACGCTGCTTATCGGCGCCTCGACCAGAGAAGCTCATGCCGAGCAGCACGTTCTCGAGTGCTGTGAATGCCGGCAGCAAATTGAAGGTCTGAAACACATAGCCGAGCTTCTGCGCTCGGAAGCGATCGCGACTCGGTTCCGGCAAGCGAGTGATCTCAATGCCGTCGATGTGAATGGTTCCCGAGTCCGCCGTCGTGATCCCGGCAATGACATTGAGCAGCGTCGACTTACCGCTGCCACTCGATCCGACGAGACACACTTGCTCGCCCGCTGCGATGTCGAATTGTTCGACATTGAGAATCGGCAGCCGATCGCCACTCGGTTCGAGGAAGCTCTTACGAAGATTGCGAATCGACAACGACATGCTGGCTCCGAAAAGGGAAAGTGCGGGTTCAACGTTTGAGGGTTGCGGACTGGCGAAGAGTACGAACGCGGCGAGCGAGATTCTCCGCGTCTATTGTGGCCCGACGCTCCGCGTCGGCAGTCGCGACGCAGTGCAGCGCGACAAACTGCTAAGGCGAGCGGCAGATGAGTTTCTACCAGTACGACGGACTTGTAGTCCGTCGAGGACAAGCCCCGACGGGCTACAAGTCCGTCATACAAGAATTTGCTGGTAGGTTCTCAACTGCCGCGCGCCTAACGCGGCGAGCCTTCATGCTCATCCCGTTCTATCGCTGTGCCATCGAGCTTGATTGAGCGGTTCCTTCCAATGTCTTCTGCCCACTCGCGGCTTGCTTGAGAACTTGATGCAGCGTCTCTTGCGTCCAAGCATCGCGCAGGATGACGGCTTCCTTCGGACGCGACGGACTGATCACCGCCAACACCGGGATACTGCTCGCATCGAACTTATTCAGCACGCTCGAGATGACTTCGTCTCCGTCGGTCCAATCCGCGCGGAAGGCGGCGAAGTCATGCTTCACGAGTAACGCTTTCGTCTCGCGCGTATCGAGCGTTGTGCGTTCGACGAACTTGCATGTCAGACACCAGTCAGCGGTGAAGTCGATCACGACCGGCCTCTGACTTTTCAACGCTGCGAGCACTCGATCGGCCTCGAAGGACTCCCAGTGAGCAGCGCGTGCAAAGGTCGCAAAGCCGAACCATGAGATGCCGAACATCGCGGCAAAAGAGCATGCTCGCACGCCCCATCGACGCCGATTCGTGCTGCTGTAGTCGTACAAGTTGCCGATCATCCACAAACCAAAACTGACTCCGAAGAGCATCACGATCGTCGGCAAGCGAAAGCTCTCATTGACCGTCGAGAGCAGATAGACCGCAGTGCCCAGCAAGCAAAACCCCGCGAACTGCTTGAAGCGGATCATCCAATTGCCCGGCTTCGGCAGCATCTTGACGGCCTTTGGAAAGAGGCCGAACACGAGATACGGGAAGCTCATACCGACACCGATCATCGTCCATACGACATAGATCACTGCGGGCGACTGTTTCACCGACCATCCGAGAACGGGACCGAGAAATGGACCGCTGCACGGCGTTGCGAGGATCGTCGCGAAGATGCCGGTGAAGAATGCGCCGCCGAGTCCTTCTTTGTGATGTGCTCCCGCCGCCGAACCGACAAAGCCCGGCACTGGAACTTCAAAGACACCGAGCAGCGAGAGTCCCATTGCGAAGACAAGCACGCACATCGCGATGTTGAATTCGACTTGTTGAAAGAGCCCGCCCCACTTCAATCCGACAAAGGCAGCCAATGATGCGAGCAGCACAAAGACCGAGATCACTCCGACGGAGTACGCCCCATTCAGCGCGAGCACGCGACCTCGGCTCTCTCCCGCTTGCTGAGCAAACCCGAGCGCCTTGATCGCAATGACTGGCAGCACGCACGGCATCACATTGAGAATCATGCCGCCGAGAAATGCATAGAAGAGATAGAGAGCAAGCGACATCTCCGTCTCGGTCTCGCCGTAGTTCACATAGGTCAAACCATCGAGCAATTGCGAAAGACCGGTTCCGCTCGTGCTTGCATTGGCTGAGCTTGCTTCACCGGTCGCCCCCGTGCCGCTGACTGCGACGTTCTTCTTCGGAGTGACCGCTCCCACTGCGAATTCAAACTTCGCCGAGCGGCAGTTGCTCTGCGTGCAAACTTGATAGGTCACGAGTCCCGCAACGCCGAACTTCCCGGGCATAGCGTCCTTCGTCACGGTGAAGGACCGGGTGAAAGTCACGCCTTCGTGATAGATGCGTTGCTCTTTGCCTTCCGACTGATGCAGTTCCGGCTCGCGACTCGCTTTGAAGAGATCCGTGACATTGACCGGAGCGATGCCCTCAAGCGTCTCGGGCTTGATAGCGGTCGGCTTGCCGTAGTTCTTCGGGTCTTGATCGAGGGCAAAAATATGAAAGCCCTCGCGCACCTTCGCGCTCACTTCGAGCGTCACTTTGTCACCGGCTTGCGCATCGCTCGGACTGAGCTTTACGGTCCACTCGACCGGACCGGGACGCTCGCCGTCAGCCCCCTTTTCCGTCGGCGCATAGGTCATGATGTAATTCGGATTCCCTGACGGAATTGTTGCATCCCCGCCTCCGCCCAATGCGATCTTGTGAGAGAGCGGCCGGCAACTCGATTCGTCGCAAACTTGAATCTTCAGAGTCCCGACCATCTCGAACGCAGCGGCGTCCGTCACTTTGAACTTGCGACTCCAAACGACATTGCCTTCAAACGTCTCGACCGGAGTGTCACTGGCGGGATGCTCTTTGAGCTTCGGCTTTTGATTCACCGAGAAGTCCGCTTCGACCGGTTCGACTCCAGCAATCTTGCTCAATGTGACCTTCGTGCGACCGCTGAAGCCTTCCTTCATCGAATAGGTGTAAGCGCCCTTCGGCACATTGATGCCGACCTTCAGCGTGAGCACATCGCCGGTCTTCGGTGACTTCGGCTCGCTTGTAACTGTGATCTTTGGCTCGTCCGACGCGGCTGCCTTGCTCTTGCCGAGGTTGAGTTCGAACTGCCCAAACGCAGTCGTCGAGATCAACAAGAGGCAACCGCAAACAACCGAGCGCCACAATGAACTTCGCATAGACACTTCCTTCAAAACGAATGCAGTGCGGCGGATACGTCGCTTCTGCCGGAATCGCTAACTGCGTGCGACTCTGAAAAGTTCCTGACCGGGCGGTCCGGCACAATGGGTGAGGAACACTGGTACGACGGACTTGTAGTCCGTCGAACGTCATGAGAAGCGACGGACAGCAAGTCCGTCGTACCCAAAACGGATGTGTTCCTCAGGAGTTCCTGACCGGGCGGTCCGGCACAATGGGTGAGGAACACTGGTACGACGGACTTGTAGTCCGTCGAACGTCATGAGAAGCG
>CAZNMS010000386.1:0-8606 GCA_964573505.1 uncultured Planctomycetaceae bacterium
CTGGCCTTTGCCCGAGGAGTTCAGTCTCAGCTCAACGACACTCGCTGCTTCACGATCTCGGCTTAGGTCTTTTTTATGGCTCCCCAATTTACGGGCGGGCACTTCGGACGAGAACCGGCAGCGTCTCGTCGCCATCCGCCGCGATGCGCCTTCTGACTGACGCTTCCGAAGCTGGATCACACCTGAGAACGCAGCGCCCGTCGCCCAGTCAAGAAGACGCAATCCGAGTCGTCGCGCTCACACGATCGAGCGGATCGGCCGCGCTCTTTTCCGCTGCTTGACACTCACTAGACCCGGCTTGATGCTTATCGACGCTCTCCGATGCCTCGATTGACGGCCTGCACTTCTCGGCTTTCGCGAAGCATCTTCCCGCCGTATGCCCCACCGAACTCTTCACTCCTGCTTCGAGGCTCCCTCATGTTGAAGCCCCTGCATCATTTGGTTCGTGCTGCGCTGGCGCGACCTGCTCACGTCGCAATGGCAATCGCTCTGACGTTGGCGACGACGGGTGCTCTGCCCGCTTTCGCTGCGGATCCGGCTGCCGAACAGAAGGCGGCGGAACTCACGAAGATTGCTGATGAAGTCAAAGTCCGAGAAGACGCTGCGGCCGCCGCATTGAAGGACTTGCAGAAGAAGCAGGCGGAAACGCAAGCCTCACTTATCAAGCTGAAGGCTGAGATCTCCGCAGCGGATAAGGCCGTCAAAGAAAACGAGCCGAAGGTCAAGCCGGAAGAAGAGAAAGTGGCAAAGGCCGATGCCGCAAAGAAAGCTGCTGACGAAGCCGCCGCTGCTGCAAAGAAAGCCGTCGAAGCCAACAAGACTGAGCAGACCGAAGCGAAGCTCAAAGAAGAAGACGGCAAAGCGGCAACCGCAGCAAAGGCTCTGACCGATGCTCAAGCGGCGCTCAAAGTCATTCAGGATGCGATCGTTGCCGGCAAAGCACGAGTCGAAAGTGGTCCGGCCGCTCAGAGGCAAATCGAAGAACAACTCGCTGCGATTGGTCCTCAAGTGCAAGCCGCTGCTGCAAGCCTCGCGACGATCAAGGCTGAGCATGTCGAGAAGCGTCGCGCCGCAGAGAAGCAGTTGATCGAGAACGGCAAGCTCGTCTCGTTCTCGCAGAGCGTTGCTCCGATATTCTCGAAGCGCTGTCTCGCGTGCCACAACGCGAAGACTGCGAAGGGGCGCTACAACATGGAGACGTTCGCGGGCATCGTGAAAGGCGGCGAGTCCGGCCCGGCTGTGCTCGCGGGCAAGAGTGGTGACTCGTCGCTGCATAGTTTGCTTGTCGATGGCTCGATGCCGAAGGACGCCGATCCGCTGACGAAAGAGCAGATCGAACTCGTGAAGAAGTGGATCGATACCGGAGCGGTTCTTGATGCTGGCTTCGCTCCGAATCAGCCGCTGATTCAGATCGTTCCTAAAGAGAAGCAACCGCCGGCTCCTGAGAAGTATCCGGTTCCGATTCCGGTGACTGCGGTCGCGTTCAATCACGACGGCACTTTGCTCGCGACTTCGGGTTATCACGAAGTCGTCTTGTGGAACGTTGCTGACGGCGCGATTGCAAAGCGAATCACGAACGTTGCCGAGCGCGTCTACGACATCGAGTTCACAAAAGACGGGGCGACGATGATCGTCGCCGCAGGCACTCCGGCTCAAATTGGCGAAGTGAAGTTGTTCAACGTCGCAGACGGCAATGTGATCGGCGACCTCGTGCGATCAGACGACGCTGTCTTCGGAGTAGCGCTTAGTCCTGACGGCACAAAGCTCGCGACGGCCGGAGCAGATCGAGCGATTCGAGTGTTCGAAGTCGCGACTCAAAAGCAGATCCTCAATATCGAAGATCATGCCGACTGGGTAATGGATATTGCATGGTCGCCTGACGGCAAGAAGCTCGCTTCAGCCAGTCGCGATAAGACCTCAAAGGTCTTCGACGCGAACACTGGTGACTCGCTCGTAACGTTCAACTCGCACGGCGATTCGGTCTACAGCGTCGGGTTCTCGATTGATGGAGCGCAAGTCGTCACCGCTGGGAACGACAAACAGATCCGCATTTGGTCGGCAGGCGATGCGAAACAAGTTCGCAATATGGGCTTAGGCGGCGAAGTCTTCCGCGTCGCGATCACGCCCGACGGGCAAGTCTTCAGTTGCAGCGCCGATAAGACCGCTCGCTCTTACAAAGTCGCTGACGGAGCGGCCGTGAAGACCTTTAACGGACACACTGACTGGGTCTATTCCGTCGCAGTGCATCCGGGAACGAAGCGAGTCGCCGCCGGTAGTTACAACGGCGAAGTTCGCATTTGGAATGTCGACGATGCCGCAGAGGTCAAGAAGATCCTCGCTGCTCCCGGCTATGAACCGCCGATGGCAGCCGCTGCGAAGTAGCGAAGCTCCGACGTTCGGCTGACAAACAGCAGAGACCGCAAGCACCCGAAGGACGCGTGAGTTTGACTCGCGCCGTCCTTCGCTTTCTTGCGGTCTCTTTTTGTTTTCACAGCCGCTGATCGAGATGACCGAACTTCAGTCGCTGTAACAAATAATTCACGGCGGTAATGACTTCGACAGTTCAAGAGGCGACATCAAGCAACACCTTGAGAACCGGGTGCGAGCCGGTGAACTGCATCGCGTTCACGACATCGCTCAACGGAAAGCGAGCCGAGATCAACGGCTTCACTTTCACGCGTCCGGATGAAAGTCCTTCAATCGCTTCGGCGAAGGGACCGCAGCGCGAACCGATGACGCGCACTTCGTCGATCACGATCGGAGCGAGTGCCAATGTTTGCTCCCCGGCAACCGTCGTCTTGAGCACCACTGTGCCCCACGGTTTGACGAGCTTCAGCGCTGTCGGCAGACCGGAAGCCGATCCCGTGCAGTCGACGACGACGTCAGCTTCTCGACGAGGCTCAAGAGCAGGCAGTAAGACGGTGCTGATCCCGAACGAACTCAGAATGGCGAGCTTCCCGGGATGCTTGCCGACGACGAGCACATTGCACCCGCTGTCAGCAAGCACTTGAGCACAGACATTGCCCAGTCTGCCGTCGCCGAGCACGACCACTCGATCGCCGCGCGAGACGAGTTTCTGTCTGAGGATCTGATAGGCCGCTGCAACGGGTTCGACGAAGACGGCTTCATCGTTCGAGAGTTTGTCCGGGACGCGATGCAGATTCTTCGTCGGCAGGCTGAGTTGTTCGGCAAACGCTCCGTCGCGCTGCCAAATGCCGAGCACACTTCGCTGCGGGCAATGAGTCGGTAAGCCAGTGAGGCACGTCGGGCATTTCCAACAACTGCAGTTGATGTCGCCGACGACCCGTTCGCCGGCCAGCTTGCCCGTTCGCGCGACTCCGACAAACTCATGCCCGAGCACTCCTTCAAAGCCCATATAGCCGCGAACGATCTGCAAGTCGGTTTCACAGATGCCCGCTGTGAGGACTTCAATCACCGTTTCGCCCTCGATATTGGCCGGTTCGGGATAGTCGCAACGGAGTTGCAGCGTCTGTCCGGAGCAGTGTGCAGCGAGCATCAGAAAGTCCCTTTGCTGGTTTTGACCTCGAAAAGCCGATTGTTACACTCCCGCCCCTTTCTCGGCGACGAACATGTCGGCAAACCTCTGCCGACCGGAAATTACAAGCATTTTTTGCATCAAAAGGATCAAAGAACATGGCTCATAAGAAAGGTCAGGGTTCGACTCGCAACGGTCGTGAGTCGCACTCGAAACGCCTCGGGGTGAAGAAGTTTGGCGGTCAGCGAGTGATCGCCGGCAACATTTTGATCCGCCAATGCGGGACAAAGTGGCATCCCGGCAAGAACGTCGGCTGCGGTCGCGACTGGACGCTGTTCGCTTTGTGCGACGGCACTGTCGTCTTCGATCGCGATGGCCGCCGCATCAACATCAAGCCTTACGAGCAAGCTGCTGTTGAAGCATCTCCCGAAGCTCAAGCTGCTGCCGCGTCGAACTAATTCGCGTCGACTGCAATCGACACGCTGCAACAAACACAAAGGCCCGCTGCGGTGAAATGACCGCAGCGGGTCTTTTGTTTTTCAGGCGAGCGTCAGTCGTTCGTCGCATTGGAACTCGCCGGCAGCAGCGCTTGCAGCCACTCGATATGCCAATCGCTGACCGGCATGAGTTTGTCTGCTGCAATCTCGCCCCCGATGAGCAAGTCGATGAGGCGGCGGCAGAGTTCTTCAATCCCGATCTTCGTCGCGGCTGAAACAGTGACCGCATCCGGCCATGAAGCATGCGGCTCAAGATCGCATTTGTTGCCGACGCAAAGAGTTCGCGGCAGCGCTGAGGCTTCCTCAAGAAGTGCGAGATCCTCAGTCGTTAGTGGCTGACTTTGATCGAAGACGATCAGTCGCGCATCGGCATTAAGCAGCGTTGTTCGCGCTCGCTCGATGCCTGCTTGCTCGAGTCGGTCTGATGTCTCGCGCAAGCCGGCGGTGTCTGCGAAGACGATCGGCCATCCGGCGATTGCTGTCTCGCCGGTGACGACGTCGCGCGTTGTGCCGGGTTGATCAAACACAATCGCGCGGTCGTAGCCGAGCAGCGCATTGATGAGCGTTGACTTGCCAACATTGGGACGACCGCAAATCGCGACGCGCCACGGAACGGTGAGATGCCGACCAAACTCTGCGCGATTCAGAATCTGCTGCACCTCAGTTTGAAACTCATGCGTGTTGCGATCGGCTGTTGCGAAGCGATCAGCCGCTGCGCGCCATAACTCGCGTTGTTGAAGCAACAGCAACGCTGTCTTTCGAGTCGTCGCGCGAGTGATCGCAGCGGTGCATTCAGCATCAAGACGGCTCGTCATTGCTGCTTGCTGAGCGAACCAATTCGTCGTCGGAATGCCGCTTGAAGAAAGGTCTTTCAAGATGCGATCAACAGCGGCGGCGCCGCCATGACAGTTGATCTCGACCGACTCGGACGACGTGCGGCAGATTACGATCTCTTCCGTGACGTCACTGCCCCAATGACCGAAGCGAATCGCTTGCAAGGACTGCTCATTGAGCGGCTTGCCGTTCGCGGCTTTGAAGTATCGCTCAAAAGCGGATTGCACGAGTTCAATCGCACCGAGAACGCGAATGACAGCAACGGCTCCGCGTCCATTGGCAGTGAGTAGCGCGGCGCTCGTTGATGACTCAGATGCGCGATCACTCACGACAGTCGCTCCAGCACCCCGCAAACCAGCTTGCGCACGATCGGCTCTGACGCAGCGACATTCGCAATCACGCTATGCGCGTCAGCGACTTCATCAGCACGATTCGCGACGACCGAAATCCCGAGCACCCTCATACCACAATGCAGCGCCACAATGTTCTCGGGGACGGTCGACATCCCGACGACATCGCCGCCGAGCAAGCGAATCATGCGGTACTCGGCCCGCGTCTCGTAATTGGGCCCGAGCACCGCGACATAGACGCCGACATGAACTCGGTCGGTCACGTTGCGAGCGACCTCTTCCGCCGTCTTGCGGAGTGGGACGTCGTATGCGTTGCACATGTCGGGGAATCGCGGGCCGAGCGAGTCATCATTCGGTCCGCGCAGAGGATTGCCGAACATCAAGTTGATGTGATCGGCGAGCAGCACAACATCTCCGACTTTGTGCTCGGGATTCACGCTGCCGGCTGCGTTCGTGAGGATCAGCGTCTCGACTCCGAGTGCTTTCAGAACGCGGACGGAGTACGTCACCTCTTCGAACGCATAGCCTTCATAAGCATGCACGCGGCCTTGCTGAATCAGCACGGTTTGACCGCCGAGCTGCCCGCAGATCAATCGTCCTGCATGACCGATCGCAGTCGACTGCGCAAAGTGCGGAATCGTCTTTGTCTCGACGATGACAGGGTCAGTGACGGCCTCTGCCAGTCCGGCAACGCCACTGCCGAGCACGATGCCGACGCGCGGCGATCCCGACCAATGAGCGCGGATCGCAGCGATACTCTCGGAGATGCGAGTCTTAAGGTCGGTCATGTTGGGCCAGATGCGGGGTGAGTGGAGTCGAAGTTGTTACCACTTCGGCTGCGATCCCTCAATGAGCCGCCGCAAAAGCATTTCGTCGATGCGACGTTTGAATCGAATCTTGCCGTCGAACTCAACGACCGGCACGCACGTCGTGAATTTCGCGATCAGGATCGCATCCTTATCGATGTCGACTTCGCTGATCGGCGGCAAATAGCGCGCATAGGCTTCGAGAATCTCTTTCGCTTCATCGCACAAGTGGCAGCCTTCGCGCGTGTAGAGAATCAATGAGTGAAACCGTCGCCCCGATTGAGTCGGGCGCCAGCCGTGCAAGCGCGGATGTGCTTGCAGGATCTTGATGCCGGTAACAACTCCGACACCCCCGATGAGCCACCATAAATCGCCGCCGCGATACCAAACATCGGGCAAACGAAAGGGCAAGCTGTCGACCGAGTTCAGTGCGGCGATTCCTAAGATCGCGATGCCGATCCACAAAACGGCGCTGCCGAGTGACTCCGACCAAAGCCGGATGTCCCAGCGCGTCGGCGAGCTCTCGGGCAGTGAAGAGCTTTCTGCAGAGCAACTTGTTTCGAGGTCATTGTCATTCATAGCAAGCAACCCATTGTGAGCCATCGTTCCGCGAGGGCCGACATTGATCGAGAGCGAGAGACGCATGATCTCAGCGAAAGCGGAACGTGCTGAGAGACTAAAGCGGTTGTCCGAATCGTCGTAGCATCGGCTTCCATCCCTGACGTCTCATTCAGAACCCCATCGGCGAGTTCGTTTTGCGGAAAACTGGCTGTTTTTCTGGGGTTTCCGGTTACCAACACGAATCCGCGGCGGGGGGCGGCGAGATTCGCCGCGTCTCGATTTTCGTCTGATTTGTAGCACGGACCGCTCGTCATGCGGCGGATTCGCGATCTTCAACGGACTCGACTTTTGGATTCGTTTGACGGGCTGATTTCGCCACTGGCTCGCAAGCGACTCATTGAGGACTGGCAGGGCACCGTTCGCGCGGCCGTGCTCTTTGCCGACTTCTTCGGTTGGACGACTCAAGAGGCCGCTGACAATTACTTCGACAAGGCACCTTCGATTCTCCGTAGCCAAAATCGTCAGATTTCGGACGGCTGAAATGCCTGAAATCTCGTGATTTCAGCTACATCGTGCGCTGTAGAACAAAGCCACTTGAGTCCGAGGATCTTGAGATCTGAGTCATGTGTTGCGGTCGCAATTCTCACTTCATTCTTTGACGCTTGCTCTATGACGACAGCTTCGCCTTCGACGAATCCCGCGCTCCCTCGACGAAGACGCATTGCGCGCCGCGTTATGAATTGGGTTGTCCTGCTGCTGCTAGTGGGCAGCTTGTGTCTGATCGTGTTGCGAGTCGCTTTGTGGCGCGCGGTTGTTGCTCTTCAACAGCGGCAACATGCGGTCGCTCAGAATTGGCTGACAGTTGCAGCGACTTTGAATTGGCTGCCGGGTTGCAGCGCTGATCGCGCAGAGACGCTCTTCTTGCAGGCCAAGATTTTTCGCCGACAAGGAGCACTCGAACGAGTCGCTCCGGCACTTCGGCAAGCTCATGAACTCGGCTTCGATCTCGCGATGCTTCAGCGCGAAGAGGCTTATGCACTCGTGCAAGACGGCAAGTTCGAGAAGGTCGGTAATCACTGGGGCAAGCTGTTTGTCGAAGCCGGTTCCGATGCTCCTGAATTGGCTGATGCTTACGTGACGTTCTGCTTGGCGCGCTTCCGATTTGCCGATGCCGAGCAGGTCATCAAATCTTGGATCGCTGACTTTCCGACGGACTTCCGTCCGCATCGTCATCGCGGACAAGTGCAGTTCGTGCTGCAGAACTGGACCGACAGCGTGCAGGCTCTCGAAGCAGCCGCTCGACTGGCTCCTCAGGACGAAGCCACAAGACTGCTGAAGGCTCAAGCACATCTGAAGCTGTTGCAGTTCGCTGAGGCCGATGACGAACTGGAGTTTGTGTTACAGCACAATCCGCACCATGCTGACGCACTCATCTTGCGAGCAACCTGCCTGAGCAATCGCGGTGAGATCGAGCGAGCGAAGCACGCTCTGCAAGACGTGCTGAAGATCGAGCCGACGCGGTTCACTGCGCTGCGGGAATTGGGCCTGTTGGAAGCAAAACTCGGCAACGCAACGGCGGCAGCGAGGTTGCTCGAACAAGCGATCAAAGGGCACGAGGAAGACGCCGAACTCCGACATGCGTTCGCAAAGGCGCTGACCTCAAGTGGTCGAGCGGAGGATGCCGCAGCTCACTTCGCGTTCATGGATGAAGCGTCGAAGCCGTTGCTCCGTTTGCCGAAGCTGACGAATCAACTCGCAACGGAACCGAGCAACATCGAACTGCGGCACGAGATCGCGCAGAGCGTTTGGAAGTACCGCTCGCGTGCCGAAGGACTGCTGTGGCTAAAGAGCACGTTGGAGTTCGCTCCGAGTCACTCGGGAACTCATCAACTTCTGGCCGAGCACTATCTACTCGAAGGCAACGCCGCATTAGCCGAGCAACATGCTCGCGCCGCCAATCGGCCATGACTCGGTTGAGAAGAGCTGAAGTCGACCGCGTGCTCCTGCTTCGGCGAGCGGCAGATGAGAAGTTACCGGCGATCTTCTGTACGACGGACTTGTA
>CAZNMS010000387.1:0-8596 GCA_964573505.1 uncultured Planctomycetaceae bacterium
AGGATTCAAAACTGAGATGCCGTGCCCAATGCCCGACTTACCGGCCGCTTCATCCGGCGAGCGTTGCCCTCTGACGCAAGCACAACAAGATGACCGCACTGCGAACCGCGATCACCGTCGGTTCGTTTTCATCTGCCGCTGCCGTTAAGCCTCTGCTCGTTGCTTCAAACTTCGAGCTGACTGCTGCACCCGACGATCGGACTTCTTTGAGAGCTATGACGACAACTTCTTCTCAAATCGAACTGCGAGGCGTTCGCGTCCACAACCTGCAGAACGTTGATGTCGACATCCCGCTCGGTCGCATCACGGTCATTACGGGAGTGAGCGGTTCCGGTAAGAGCAGCCTTGCTTTCGACACTCTCTATGCCGAAGGACAGCGGCGTTACATCGAGAGCTTCTCTGCCTATGCCCGTCGTTTTCTGGATCGACTCGATAAGCCGGATGCGGATCGCATCGACCACTTACCTCCGGCGATTGCTCTGCGGCAGAACGAAGCTCGCCGTCGTCGTCGCGATTCGATTGCCGCAGTCACCGAAATCGACGGCTACTTGCGATTGCTCTTCACGCGATTGGGACGAGTCCAATGCACGCACTGCGGACAAAACGTGAAGCGGTACTCGGCGGCGGATGTCGTTGCCGAACTGACGGCGATGCCGCGAGTCGGGCGCGGACTTATTGGCTTTCCAATCGCGGCGCTGACTCTGCCCGAGACGCTCGCCGGATGGCAGCGACTCGGCTTGAACCGCGCTCTCGTCGTGACGGACGGATGCGGAGCGTTGAAGCCGCTTGCGGAACTCTCTGCCGTCGAGATTCATCAAGGACGAGCGTTCGTCGTCGTTGATCGCGTCTCGTTCGATAAGACGTCTCCGGAGCGACTCACCGAGAGTGCTGAGACCGCAATGCGCGAGGGCTTCGGTCGTTGCTCGGTACTGCTTGAAGCCGACGGCTCACGCTCAGAGGCGAGCATGATCGTCATCGACGGTCGCTCGTTCGAGCGTCACGACTATTCGACGGGGCTGCATTGTTCGGCATGCAATCGCGATTACATCGAGCCCGAAGTCGCGCTCTTCAATCCGCGCAGTCCGCTCGGAGCATGCCCGCACTGTCACGGCGATTCGCGCATGATCGACGCGCCGGTCGAGCAGCTCGTGCCGGACTCGAAGAAGTCGCTCGAACAAGACGCCTTTGCGTTGCTCGCCGACCCGCGCTGGCGGCACGAACGCCGACGACTCATCGAGTACGCCGAACGCTCAAAGATCTCGCTCAAGAAGTCGTTCGCGAAACTCAGCACTGATGAGCAACAGCGCTTGCTCGACGGCGACTCGAATGCCGACTTCGACGGAGTGCGCGGCTTTCTCAAGCGACTCAAACGCCGTGAGCAAGTGCCGTCAGTGGGACGCTTTCTCTCGCAATGGTGCAGCGTCGCGGCGTGCTCAGCATGCTCCGGCATCGGCTTGCGTGAGGAAGCGCGGGCCGTGCAACTCTTAATACAGTCCCCGGCAGCTCTCACTACTTCAGCGAGCGAAGATCTCGCTGATCGCGCCGCGTTGACCGACTTGCTCACAACGCCGATCGACTCCGTCTGCCAGTGGCTGCGTCAGTGGTCGTCGCAATTGAGCGACGGGCAAGAACTCGTTGCAAAGCATCTGATTCCCGAACTGCTGGCGCGATTGGAGCAACTCGTCGATTGCGGACTCGGTTATCTGAGTCTGAGTCGTTCGCTCGACTCGCTCTCGCACGGCGAAGCGCAGCGCGTTGCTCTTTCGAGCGTGCTGGCGTCGCGATTGGTCAACACATTGTTTGTGCTCGACGAGCCTTCTGCGGGGCTGCATCCGCGTGACTTCCCGTCGGTGCTGCGCGGCATCGAGCGACTCAAAGACGCCGGCAACACCGTCGTTGTGATCGAGCACGAACCCGAGTTCATCGCGCTCGCCGACTTGCATCTGACGATCGGTCCGGGCGCGGGCACTCAAGGCGGTCGCGTCGTCAGTGTCGAAAAGTCGCAACCGTCGAAGTCAGCGAGTCCGCGAACTGCCGTCGCAAACAAGACCGATGCAACGAGCGGAAGCAGCGCCATTCAATCGCGCGTCACTGCGGCGACGCACTGGCTTGAGCTGCGCAATGCGCGGCATCGCAACTTGAATGGAGTCGATGTGAAGCTGCCGCTCGGTTGCTTGAGCGTCATCACCGGAGTCAGCGGTGCGGGGAAGTCGTCATTGCTCGAAGGCGTCTTATGGCCGGCGCTGTGCCGCACACTCAGTCTGCCGTGCTCGGCAACGTCGGTCGGACAGTACGACGCGCTGCTCGGTGCTCAGTCGCTCGATGGTGTGCTACTCGTCGATGACGAACCGCTTGTCGGCGGCAAACGCTCGAACCCCGCAACATGGCTGAAGGCGTTCGATGAAGTGCGCAAGCTCTTTGCCGAATCTGCGGAAGCGAAGAACCGCGCTCTCACTCCTGCGTACTTCAGCTTCAACAACGAGAGCGGCGGGCGATGTCCGAAGTGCGAAGGCACGGGCGCCGTAGCGATCGACATGCAATTTATGGCCGATGTCGTCATGCACTGTCCCGAGTGCAATGGCCGCCGCTTCACGCGCGATGCACTTGAAGTGACATGGCGCAACTTGTCGATCGCCGACGTGCTCGCGATGACGGCGAGCGACGCCTTTGTCTTCTTCAAAGGTCAGCGTCGCCTGCAACGAAAGCTCAAGAGTTTGAAAGACGTCGGTCTCGGCTATCTCACACTGGGGCAGCCGCTCAACACACTCTCGGGCGGAGAAGCTCAGCGTCTCAAACTGGCCGCAACGCTCGCTCGCAGTCAGCGTCGGACATTGGTGCTGATGAACGAGCCGACGACGGGACTGCATCCGCTCGACGTCGAGCACTTGCTGAAGTGCTTCAACGACCTCTTAGAAGTCGGCCAATCACTGATCGTCATCGAGAACGACCCGCAAGTCTTAGCCGCCGCTGACTTCATCATCGAACTCGGCCCCGCCGCCGGCCCGAACGGCGGACGAGTGATGCGTAGCGCCGCGAGTTCTTCGTCGTAGCATGGACTTCCAGTCCGTGCCGTCTTCTGAAACGTCTGCGCTCGTTTGAGAGTCGTCGTGCAGCACGGGCTAGAAGCCCATGCTACGAACTCGGGAAGTCAGTCACCGACAATTCCTTAGCCGCGGTTCAACCGGCGGCGCTCGTTCTCATTCAGGTACATCTTCCGTAGACGGATCACCTTCGGTGTGATTTCGACGTACTCGTCGTCCTCGATGTACTCCAGCGCTGCTTCGAGCGAGAGCTTGCGAGCGGGCTCCAATTGAATGTTCTCATCGGTGCCCGACGTTCGCATGTTGCTTAGCTTCTTCTCCTTGATCGGGTTCACGACCATGTCCTTATCGCGCGAGTTCTCGGCGATGATCATGCCCTCGTAAACGTCATCACCGGGTTCGACAAACATCTGCGACCGCTCACCCAGCTTCCACAACGCATAGGCAACAGCTCTGCCATTGTCTTGAGAGACGAGCACTCCGTTTTGCCGATGCGGCACTTCGCCTTCTTGCGGTTTGTACTCGTCAAAGCGGTGATTGATGATCGCTTCGCCGCGCGTCGCATTCAGCAACCGAGTGCGCAGACCAATCAATCCGCGAGCTGGGATCGAGAACTCCAAATGAGTGTTCTTGCCTTGTCCCGAAAGCATTTGGGTGAGCTGCCCTTTGCGGACCGAGACGAGTTCGATGACGCTGCCCATGCTCTCTGTTGGCACGTCGACGTGCAGCAACTCAAAGGGTTCGTGCCACTTGCCATCGATCTCTTTGCGGATGACCTGCGGCTTGCCGACGCAGAGTTCATGTCCTTCGCGCCGCATCGTCTCGATCAGCACAGACAAGTGCAGCACGCCTCGCCCCGCTACGCGGAACGTATCGCGGCTATCAGTGTCATCGACGCGCAACGCGACGTTCGACTGCAACTCGCGAGTGAGGCGATCACGCAGGTGACGGCTCGTGACAAATTTGCCGTCCTTCCCGGCTAAGGGGCCATTGTTAATGGTGAAGGTCATCGCGAGCGTCGGCTCGTCGATCTTGATACGCGGCAGAGCAACCGGCTTCTCAACGTCAGCTACTGTGTCGCCGATTTGCGGTTCCGGTAGTCCCGTCAAAGCGACAATGTCTCCGGCCGTGCCGAGCGGAGCGTCGTACTTGCCGAGTTTGTCGAAGAGTTGCAAGTTCGCCAGTTCGACGTTGACGACCTTTCCGTCGGCCTTCATCAGCGCGACCTTTTGCTTCGGCTTGACCGAGCCGCATGTAATGCGACCTACAGCAATTCGTCCGACGAAGTCTGACCAATCGAGCGTCGTGATCGCCATTTGAAGGGGCGCATCCGGATCGACTTCGGGACCGGGAATCTTCTCCAGAATCATGTCGAGAAGCGGGTTGATGCTGTCGCTCGGCTCCGACGGATCATGCGTCGCAAAGCCGGCTCGACCGCTCGCGTAGATGTAGGGGAAGTCCAACATCGCATCGCTCGCGCCAAGTTCAACGAACAGCTCGAACGTTTCATCGAGCACTTGATGAGGCCGACAGTCGTGCCGATCGATCTTGTTGACGACGACAATGGGTTGCAGCCCGGCATCGAGCGCCTTCTTGAGCACATAGCGAGTCTGCGGTCGCGGACCTTCAAAGGCATCGACGAGCACGAGCGCTCCGTCAGCCATACTCAGAACGCGTTCGACTTCACCGCCGAAGTCCGCGTGTCCCGGAGTGTCGATGATGTTGATCTTCACGCCCTTGTAGTTGAGCGCAATGTTCTTCGCGAGAATTGTGATGCCTCGTTCACGCTCGATGTCGTTCGAGTCGAGGATGCAGTCGCCGGACAACTGCGAATCGCGGAACTGGCCGCTCTGCTTCAAGAGGGCATCAACGAGCGTTGTCTTTCCGTGATCAACGTGAGCGATGATGGCAATGTTGCGGATGTCGGTACGACGCATGTCAGCGATCTTGTTTGGGAACTGGGAATCAAAACGCAGTGGAAGAGTTCTTCCAATCTGCAGGTTGCTGCTTGTAACACAGCGTGAATTCAGGAACACGAGAACGGAGTCCGTCACAGTCTCATGGTTCCGACGCTCGCTCTTAGGTCGCATTCGTCCGTGACAACCTCGCGACGAAGCATTCGGGACAATGCGCCTAGGAGCTTGTCCGAGTAGCCGTAGCATGGGATTCCATCCCGTGCTGTATTTACTCCTACAAACGACTTCGAACTGCTGATCGAAGAGCACGGGATGGAATCCCATGCTACTCGGACAAGCTACTAGCCGACTCGATGGAGTCCCCTTTGTGCAACCTAATGATGCGTCGCAGAGGGAATCGCGGAAGACGGGCTTCAATAGACTTCGTCGTGCGTCCCAACCGAGAGCAACACGATATTTCGCACTTCGTCTTGAGCGTCCATCTCAAACACGATTCGCAAGTCGTAGCCGCCACTGCAGGCCCAGCAGCCCGCGAGCTTTCCCTTCAACTTGTGCGTTCGAAGTTGAGGAGAAAATGGATCGACAGCGAGCAACTCCAGTGTGCACACCAACGAATCCCGATCGTGCGGGTGATCTTTGAGGAATGCCTTCGCCGCACGAGCGAAGGCATTTGTTCGAATGAGAGCCCACTTCACGACAGGATCTCATCCACTAACTCACTCGCAGAAACAGCACGACCGCCGGTCTCGCGATACTCAATTCGAGACTCTTCGACTTGCGCGACGATTTCCTTGCGACGACGGTCAGCCAGTCGATGACGCATGAGGTCGATCAGCGCCGTTTGCTCATCGAGCGTTAGTTGATCAACCTCTTCGACGACTTCCGCAAAGGTCATGCTGCACCTCGATTAGAGATACCGGTTGATGATGTTCTCAACCAGTTCTTGCCGACCGCTGTCGTTCGGGTCGGGGTTGCCCTTCTTCAGCATGTAGGCTTCGAGATCTGCAAAGCTGATTTTGCCCTTCTCGACCTTCTTGCCGATGCCCCCATCCCAGCTTCGGTAACGATGCTTGACGATGTCCTTCAGCAGGCCGTCTTTGCGAATCGCAGCCGCGATCTTCAGACCGCGAGCGAACGCGTCGATACCGCCGATGTGAGCATGAAAGAGATCAATCGGCTCGAAGCTTTCACGACGGACCTTTGCGTCGAAGTTCACGCCGCCCGGTGCAAGGCCGCCCTGATTCAGGATGACCAACATGCACTGAGTCGTGAGGTAGATGTCCGTCGGGAATTGGTCGGTGTCCCAACCGAGCAACAGATCGCCGGTATTGGCGTCGATGCTGCCGAGAGCGCCGGCGTCTGACGCGACTTGCAGCTCATGCATCATCGTGTGACCGGCGAGAGTCGCGTGATTCGTCTCGACATTGAGCTTGCAGATGCCTTCAAGGCCGTGCTCGCGAATGAAGTTGAGGCACGTTGCCGAGTCGAAGTCGTATTGGTGCTTCGTCGGCTCTTTCGGCTTCGGCTCAATGAGGAATTGGCCTTTGAAGCCGATCGACTTCGCGTGCTCATGAGCGAGGTGTAAGAACTTTGCCATATGGCCGAGTTCACGCTTCATGTCGGTGTTGTAGAGGTTGTGATAGCCCTCTCGTCCGCCCCAGAAGACGTAGTTCGCGCCACCGAGTTCCTTTGTGACCTCAATGGCTTTCTTCACTTGAGCAGCCGCAAACGCGAAGACGTCGGCATTGCAGCTCGTCGCTGCGCCGTGCATGTAGCGGGGATGACTGAAGAGGTTTGCGGTACCCCATAAGAGCTTGATGCCGGTCCGCTTTTGCTCGGCCTTCAGCTTCTCGACGATGCGATCAAGGATCGCGTTCGTCTCAGAGAGGCTGCTGCCTTCAGGAGCAATGTCGCGATCATGGAAGCAGTAGTACGGAGCTTGCAGCTTCTCCATGAACTCGAACGCAACGTCGACGCGACGCAATGCGTTGTCGACAGAGTCGGTGCCGTCTTCCCATGGCCGGAGCATCGTCGGAGCGCCGAACGGATCAACGCCCGAGCCTCGGAACGTGTGCCAGTAGGCAACGCTGAAGCGAAGATGATCTTTCATCTTCTTGCCTTCAACGACTTCGTCCGGGTTGTAGTAACGGAACGCGAGATCGTTCTTCGAGGACGGTCCTTCATACTCAATGCGCGAAATCTCTGAAAAATAGGGCATTCTCAAACTCACCTCAGAAGAATTTTGATCCTGCGAGAGCGCGACCCCTCACTAGCAGCGACCGCAAGGACGAATTGCAAAGGGGCGGGACGATATTGGTTGCTCGACGGGGAAAAAAGTCAGCGGTTTTTAGGGGCGAACGTTCCGTCGACGAGCGGTAACAACTGCCTCCGCAAATCTTCTGCAACCAGTCGCTGCGCTCGTTCGTTCGGATGCGCATCAAACGGATTGACCGTCAGACGTTCGCCCGCATGAGCCTGCAGCGCGGGCAGCAAGTCGATGCACGGGATTCCTCGTTCGCGACAGCCGGCACTGATCTGCTGATGAATCTCGGCAAAGGGATATTGCTCACCGAGGTTGTGCAGAAACGGAAAGACGACGACGACGAATTGCGAGTCGTTGCTGCGCGTTAATTCGTCGACTCGACTCAGCGCGTTCGTCATGCGATCCCATGCGGCGCCCGCGTAGTACTCCTTTACGAAGTCGTAGTAATTGTGTGCTGACGACTGCCTCAGAAGGATCGAGCGGTAATAGGCCCAATTAAAGAAGTACGTGTCGCGCCACAAGAAGAACTGCGGTCGATCACGCAGAGCAGCAAGCTCGTCGTTAAAGGCCATTGGGCGATCATGAAACATCTCGATGTCGTTGAGACACATCACATACGCCGCGACTTCGACGCGATGCCCGTTCGAGTAAAGCTGCGTGAGCACAGCTTCGCCCCACAAAATGTCGCTGCCGGGCTTCGAGAGATTTGAGATGACAAACTTGCCGCCGGTCCGCGGATCAGTCGCGAGGTCCGTTTGCAGTTGATTGCTAAAGCGATCGGCGACGCGCGGGACTCCGTGCCCGAATGTGAAACTGTCTCCGAGAAAGCAGAGATGAGTGCGATGCACTCCGCTGCTTGTGCTCAATGAAGCGCGGGTCGGGAACTCACGATCGTCGCGGTACTCGATTCCCGAGCCATCTTTGAAAGCGAGCACTTTCAAATCCGGCTGAGCATGCACTGCAAACCATCGGTGCGAAACGTTCGTCATGTCGAACGAATCGGTCGTGTCATAGAAGAGCGCGAAGCCCACTTCGATTGCCGTCAATGCGACGAGCACGCACCACGACGACAATGCCGCATGCACGCCTTGCCGTGCTCGTCGTCGCTCGCGGAGTCGACGTCTCAACTTCAAGAGCGCGAACGGCATCGCCGCAAGCACCGCGAGCCATAACCCCATTGCGATGAGGTAGCCGTCGGGAATCTGCAAGAAGAGAGACCACATAGAGCATCCTGATGCGACGATCGTCGTAGCATGGGATTGCATCCCGTGCAGTCTTTGTCGAACAACTCTGAATCAGCAGAAGAGCATCGCCAGAAGAAGAGCACGGACTGGAAGTCCATGCTAGTGCGCTTCCAAGTGGATTGAATTAGCGAG
>CAZNMS010000388.1:0-8583 GCA_964573505.1 uncultured Planctomycetaceae bacterium
GTTAAACCCCCGAGGCAAGCTCGGGGGCGATTTAATCACAGCCTCTCCGCGAAAGAGCGTCTTCGTTGCGATGCCACCGCACTTTGCCAACACGGATCAGTGAGCCCCGTGAGGACGCAGTTTCGCAGGCGAGTCGCGGAGCGACTCGCCTACGTAGCTCAGTCACTCCGCGATCGAGACTGCTATCAACGCAGCGTAAGAATTCTTACTCCCGCAGTTTGATCGAGACGAACTTCGTTTCGAGGTACGCCTCAAGCCCTTCATGCGCGAGCTCGCGGCCGAGACCGCTTTCTTTCATGCCGCCGAACGGACATTGCGGAGTCGCCGGGATCGGGTCGTTGATGCAGACGATGCCGGCTTCGAGTCCCTCGCTCATCTTCCATGCGGTCGTGAGGTCGTTCGTGAAGACATAGGCGGCGAGTCCATACGGAGTGTTGTTGGCCTGCGCGAGGACGTCGTCGATGTTGTTGAACTCAAGCAGCGGCATGATCGGCGCGAACGGTTCTTCGGTCAGGATGCGGCAGTCCGACGGCAGGTTGGTGACGACGGTCGGCTCGAAGAAGTAGCCGCGATCGAACTTCGCACTGCGGTGTCCTCCGGCCAATACCGTCGCACCGCGCGAGCGAGCGTCGTCGATGAGGCCGAGCGTCTTTGACAGCGCCTTCTCTTCAAACATCGGCCCGATCTCGACGCCTTCATCGAGTCCGTTGCCGAGTCTCAAACTGCGAGCACGTTCGACCGCTGCTTCCGTGAACTCTTTGCGAACGTCGCGATGCACGTAGAAGCGACTGGGGCAGATGCAGACTTGCCCGTTGTTTCGGAACTTCCCGATGACGGCCAAATTGGCGACGGCTTGCGGGTCGGCGTCGGGGAAGACGATCAGCGGAGCATGACCGCCGAGCTCTAAGCTGACGCGCTTCACTTGATCCGCGCAGCCGCGCATGAGCTGCTTCCCGACTTCCGTCGAGCCCGTGAAGCTGATCTTTCTCACGGCTTTGTTCTCTAAGAACTCCGCTGCCATTTCATCAGCCGAACCGATGACGAGATTCACAACTCCCGCCGGCACTCCGGCATCGAGCAAGCATTTGAAGACTTCGATCAAGCTCAGTGGCGTTTGACTGGCCGGTCGCGCGACGACGGTGCATCCCGCAGCGAGTGCCGGAGCGATCTTTCGCGCCTGCAGGGTGACAGGAAAATTCCATGGTGAGATTGAGGCAACGACTCCGACCGGATGCTTCAGCGTGAGATGCCGTTTGCCCGGCAGAGCAGGGGGGATGACTTGCCCATAAGCCCGCTTGCCTTCTTCGGCGAACCACTCGTAGGTGTCGGCGGAATGCAGGATCTCGGCCTTTGCTTCGGCGAGTGGCTTGCCTTGCTCGAGCGTGAGGATGCGCGCGATCGCCTCGCAGCGTTCGCGCATCAAGTCGGCAGTCTTCTTGAGAATGCGACCGCGCTCCCATGAGGTTCTCTTCATCCAATCGGGCATCGCTTTCGCAGCTGCCTCAATTGCGCGTCGCGTCTCTGCCCGCCCGGCGTAAGCGACCTCTTGAATGACCTCTTCGGTTGCCGGATTGATGACTCCCAAAGTCCGTCCGTTGTCGGCATTGCACCATTCGCCGCCAATCAACATCTGCCCGACTGCTGCCATATCGCGTGCTCCTAAAAGTGAGGGTTGAAGGTGAGTTTGAACTCGCGCGAGTTGTAGTCGGTCTCGCTGAATGAGAAGTGTCGTGCCCTCAAGTTCTGTGGTCGCCTTTCGCTCCGCGAAAGAGCGTCTTTGAAAGCATCCCTGCGAGTGCGGTGTCCGCTCAAAGAGACGCTGTAGAAGACGCACTTTCGCGGAGCGAAAGGCGACCACAACGCCTCGCTGAGCGACGCGTACTTTTGCACTGCCGAAGCGACTTTGAGGAATCTTGCGAACGCGCGGAATTCTCGTCTTGCGGTCTCGATTCACTGTATTAGCATTGCTAGTACAGTCGATCGAGGAAGACATGCAACTTCATATCAACACCGCCAGCCGCACGCCGATCTACAAGCAGCTTGCCGAGCAGATTCGCTCGGCGATTGCTCGGGGGGATTTGCAGCCTGAGGAGCAACTGCCCTCGGTGCGGCAGGTCTCAAAGGATTTGGTGATCAATCCCAATACGGTCGCTCGGGTCTACATGGAGCTTGAGCGCGAAGGAATTCTCAATACGCGTCCGGGATTGGGCGTCTTCGTCGCGACGAAGCGAGTCGAGCTGATGAAGCGAGCACGCGACGACCGCGTGATTGAGTTGCTCGATCGCTTCCTCACAGAGGCCGTGCATATGGGCTGCTCTCGCAAGGACGTTGAGTCGTTGTTCGGAAAACGGCTCGGGCAGTTTCAGTGGCCGGAGTGATCTAGCCGTTTAACCGCGACCCTCTGGGGAGCGATTTTTATTCGCTGTCTAAGTATCGAAACGCGTTCCCCAAAGGGTCGCGGTTAAGCATCAAACAGAGAGGCAATCTCATGTCGGATGTCATCGTCACTGAGAATCTGACGAAGTACTACGGCTCGAAGTGCGTCGTGAATCATCTTGAACTGCGCGTGCCGGAAGGCTGCGTTTATGGCTTCTTGGGCCGTAACGGCGCGGGCAAGTCGACGACGATCAAGATGCTGACCGGAATGGTGAGACCGGACTTCGGGACCGCGCGAGTGCTCGGCGAGGATGCGATTGAACTGAGCCCCGATGTCAAACGCCGAGTGGCTTATCTCGCTGAAGGGCACCCGCTTTACGGTTGGATGACGATCGAAGCGGCGATGCGATTCACGCGGGCGTTTTATCCGAGTTGGAATCAGCAACTGTTCGATCAAGTGCTCGACCACTTTCAGCTCGATCGCAAGAAGAAGGTCAAGCATCTCTCGAAGGGGCAGCAGGCGCAGGTTTCGTTGGCGCTGGGGATCGCTCCTGATCCCGAGTTGCTGATCCTCGATGACCCGACGCTCGGTCTTGATACGGTCGTGCGACGCGACTTCTTGGAGTCGCTGATTCAGATCATTCAGCGGAAGGGGCGGACGATCTTTCTCAGCTCGCATGTGCTCGGTGATGTCGAGCGAGTGGCTGATCGCATCGGCGTGATGGTCGACGGCTCTTTGCGAGTGGACTGCCCGACGGACGAGTTCAAGCAGGCGATTCGCCGAGTAGTGCTCACGTTCGATGGCCCGCCGCCAGAGTTAAGTGCGTGCGAAGGTTTGATCGCGCTGCATGTTGAAGGTCGGAGATTGGATCTTGTGATCTACGGCTTCGGCGAGACGCATCACGCGTTCTTCGAGTCGCTGAAGCCAGCTCCGGTTGATGTCGAGATTGTCGAACTCAATCTCGAAGACGCCTTCATCGAATACACGCGCGGCTCGCGCCGCGCGATGCCGGTCTTCGCGGGGGATGCCGAGTGATTCAAGCAGCACGGAGGAATGTGGCTCGCAGTTGTTGTTCACTCTTGAGAAGGCGGACGGCCGAGGGCGGCCATCTTACGACGCTGTGCTGCTTGCTGATTCGAATCGTTGCGCATGCTCTCCACTCTTCTTTGCAATGAGTCTTCCTATGCCCATCAGAGCATTGATCTTCAAAGAACTGCGTAGCGCGGCGCTGACGGTCTCGGTCAGCGCGGCGGTGTATTTCGTTTGGTTGTTGTGGCTCATGGGAGTGACGGTGTTCTCGACACCGTCGCCTGCTCCTGAGGCGGACTATTGGCTCGCGCGGCCGGATGGGGCGCTGGTCTATGCGCTGCTGACGGGGACGTTGTGTCTCGCTTTGGGGATGAATGCGACGCGCAGCGAGTCGCTCGGCAAGTGTTGGCAGTTCGCTCTGTTTCGCCCCGTGAGTCGACGCACATTGATCTCGGTCAAGATCGCGGTCGGCGTTGTGCTGAGCAGCGTGCTCTCGCTGCTGCCGTTGCTGGCTTACTTCGCATGGGCGAGGAGTCCCGGAGCGTTGCTGTCACCCTTCGATGCGAGCTTCTTGTGGCCGACCGGCGTTGTGTGGTTGTGGTCGCCGGTGATGTTCCTCGCAGGCTTCTTGATGACGCTGCGCGAGGCTCGTTGGTGGGGTTCGAAGTCATGGCCGATCTTGTCCGTCGTCTGCGTCGGTTTCTTTCTGTGGTTCATGCCGGTCGTTGAACCGTTCCGGTTTCAGCTTTCATGGAAGTGGCTTTGCTGGAGCGAGCTGTTGAGTGTTGTCGCGTTGGTGACGTCGCTGTTGAGCGTTGCCGAGGAGCAAGATTTCTCATGAGCAAACCGACGCAACCAATTCGCAGTCTGAGTGCTGTTGCCGCGCGAGCGATCGTGCTGACGAGCGGGGCCATTGTGGTGCTCGCACTGCTGTTGATGGTGGGCTTGATCGTCGTCGAGTCTGCGGTCAATCACGTAGGCGACGACTCAATCGTGTCGGAGAGTCTGCGCTGGCGGAGTGACGGACAATTGGCGATCTGCCGTCGTTCCGTCAGCGGCGACGAGGATCGGTCGCTCGATGGCGAGGTGTTGCCTCCAAAGAAACCGTCGGCGGCTTACTTCTCGTTCGTTGATGAACGGCTCAAGGCGAGACGCCCGGTGACGCATCCCAGTTTGCGCGTTGAGCGGATGGGGCGAGCCGACTTGTCGTCGTCTGCTGAGTGGTTCTTTCAACGTCTCGGCGATCGCGGCGTCTATGTGATTGTGGAGAGCAACACCGGCAGCCGAGTGGGCTATGTCGGCTTGAAGGGCTTTCAACGGGAACTGCCGCCGGATGCCGAGTTGTTTGATCTCTCGCTAAAGCGCGTGAGTGCTCGGACAACGATCGCGAACTGGGACATGCGCGTCATGCATTTGGATTGGAGTGGCTCGGATCTCAACTTAAGCGTCGATTGCGAAGTGATGCTGCAAGACAACGATCGCCGCTTGTATGCGATCGACATCGCTGGTCGATCGACAGTGCTGCTACATGAAGGCGAAGCAGTGAGAGCGATCGGCCTGATGAAGCTGGCGGGGCAGAAGACAACGCGCGTCGCGCTGCGCTTCGAAGATCGCATTGAAGAGCGGTCGATTGATGCGCGTGTCGCATCGCCGCTGAGCGTGAGGTTGCCCGCAGAGGTTCGAGCATGGCCGACTTTTGATTGGATTCCGGGCAAGGCTGAGTCGAGTGATGGGCAGATCTATGTGAGGTCGCTGCAGGAACGGACGGAGATTGTGTGGGCCGACTCGCGCGGTGAAGTGGCTCGACGCCGCGTCCTAAAGCTCGGCACCCGTCGGGTGATTGAGACGGTCGATGGTCGCATTGTTTCGCTGCCGCCATTCGTTGCATGGGTGATGAGCAGCATGCAGTGCCCCGGATTCACGGTCGCAATGTTTGGCATGTTCGCGGAAGCAGATTCAGGCATTGGTCGCGCGTTCGATTACGAGTTGGCACTCGCAGCGATTCACGGAACGACCAGCAGTGAGGTAAGACGAAATACATACTCCGCAGCATGGCTGCCGCTGCTGGTGACAGTTGGCATCGGGGGATTTTGGTGCTGGATCGCGCGAAGACGACTCGCGGCCTTCGGAGCAACGCAGAGCGAACACCGTTTTTGGAGCGTGTGGATCGCGGTCTTTGGCTTGCCGGGATACCTCGCACTGCGCGTGCATCGCAGTTGGCCGGCCTTGATGGCATGTTCGCAGTGCGGGCAGAGAACTCCGTGCTCGCAGCCGATGTGTCTGCGATGCGGTTCTGAGTTCCGCGCTCTCCGCAGTTCTTCATTGTCCCCACTCGTTGCAACGTCGGCTTTGTCGGCTCGGCTAAGCGAACTTCAGGCGCTCGGCTGGCGCGGAGTTCTGAAGCTGCTGCACCGCGTTGACGAGTTCTTGTTCGAGGGCGCGGCCCGCACGGGATCGGCGACGGTCGTTCTGGTGGCAAAAGAATTACGCACGGTGGCGGGAGTCGCAGTGCTCGCACTGGGGGCTTATCTGCTGCTTGTCGGCGAGCAGCTCAATCTGCCGCTGCTCAACATCTTCGCGGAGCACACCGAGCCGCTCTCGCCCTTCGTCACTCCCAATGGCTATGTGACTTATGTCTGGATCGGAGTGGTGCTCGCTCTTGCTTTGGGTTTGTGGCAGACGGTGTCCGAGAGTTGGAACGGTGCCTGGCAGTTCTTGTTACATCGTCCGGTGAGCCGCAACAAAGTCATGTTGAGCAAGCTTGCCATTGGCCTCGGTGCGTTGTTGGTGCTGAGTGCATGGCCGATTGCGTTGATGGGTTTCTGGGCCGATCAGCCCGGCAATTTTTCGGCTCCGTTTGAGTGGTGGATGACGGAGCCGTTCTGGCGGGAGTGGTGCTTGCTGCCGGTGCTGTATCTGGCGGCGTTCGCGAGTGGTTTGAGGACCGCGAATTGGTGGGGCACGCGCTTGATGCCGATCGCTGCAGTGTTGGCAGCGTTCGTCGTGCGCGAGCAATTGGCGTCGCGCTTATGGCCGTGGTGGCAAGAGGTCGCTCTCGCCGGCGGCCTGATGGGAGCACTGGTGATCGTGATTCTGACCGTTGGTCGCGAACGCGATTACGCGTAGGGCGAGCGGAATGAAATCAACTCGCGCGGATGATGCGTATCTTTGGTAGCCGAAGTCGTGAGAGGCTCTTGAAAAACATTGTGGCTCGACGCTCCGCGTCGAGAATCCCCGTCGTTCGACGGGAGTTCTTCGTCGGGACTCACGACGCGGAGCGTCGTACCACACTTTTTCGACAGCCTCGTGAGACTTCGGACTCAGTCACTGCGGTCCCGAAATCTGACGATTTCGGCTACGGGCGATTGCGAGCGTAACGCGTTGGAGGCAGGGCACATGAAGCGTTCGATGTTCGGAAACTGGCTGCTGGGACTGTTTGTCTCGGGCGGGCTTGCGATGTTGTGGCTCGCGGCGACGAGCGCCATTGGTGCTTGGCGACTGAATCGCGAATTCTCGGCGCGGCAGTTCGACGTGCAGTTTGCAGAGACGCGCCGACTGGTCGTGCTGCCCTCGGGCGAAGCGATCGTCGAAGTCACGAAGCCGATTGAGCCGACGAACTTAGGCATCGTTCAGAAGCCGGACGTGAAGTTCTTCTTGCTCGATGGGCGGCGCGTCGTTGATCCGAAGACTGGGGCACGCAGTCCGAGTTGGTCGTTGCCGGTCGACACCGACAACGAATCGCAGACGGTGATGATCGCGCGGAATTTTTCTGACATGCCCTTCATCACAACCGTTGATCTGACGTCGCTGCCGGCGGAACAACGGCTCGAACGATTGGTCGGACCGGGACGCGAGAACTGGTACTACGTGCGACCGAGTCATTCGAATGACACTGGCTACATCGCCGGTTTCCGGGCGGATCGAACAAGGACGGCGAGCTATCTGACTCCGCAGGGAGCGTCGCGCTCGAAGCCCGATCGAGGTGCCGGGTTCCGCATGATCGCTGGCAATCCGCCGCGAATGGGGAAGGTCATCGGGCGTCACGTGGGCGGATGGAATCTCTATGGCGCAACGGAAGGTCTTGAATGGGCGGCGGCGGAGGGCGGGTCGCGTCATGCCGTTTGGATGTGGGAAGCGGATCGGCGACGAGTGTTCGAAGTGAGCATGCTCGATGGCGGATCCGTGCGCTTAGCTCGCGACTTCGCAGCAGAACCGCCGTCAGTGATTCTGATGCAGCAGCAGGCTCGGCCCGGCAAAGGTGAAGATGGTCGCGAGGTGCTTGATGTCCCGCGCGGCGTGCTGCGATTCCGCGATCGACTGGAGTTTGTCGACTCGGACTTTCGAACGACGCGCACGGTGAAGATCCCTACTGAGCTGCGAGACCGTCGCTTCGCTCTCTACGAAACCGGCTCGGACTTTGTGGTCACAACGAGCGATCCTGAGGTGCTCTGGGGCGGGAAAGATTCGACGGTCACGATTCGTTGGATGACGGCAGATGGCGAGATCACGCGCCATGCAACATGGTTGGCCGAGTGGAATTATTCGCACAGCATCGAATACCCGCTCGAAGCGCGGCACATGGCCGAAACGCTCTCGCTGATGCCGATTGTTCCGCTGTGGGGCATGCTGATGTCGCCGATCGTTTGGAGCAGCATGCAGCAAGATGAGAACGGCGTCTTCCGTCCGACTGGCGACGGCTTCAGCCTGATCCGTTCCGCGAAAGCAGTGGCGACGTATGTCCGCTCGGCCTGCGCCAACAGCGGCTGGCAGTGCCTATTCGTCTGCGGCATGAGCGGCCTCATCTGCGCCGCCATCTTCCTGCAAACGGCCCGTCGACGAGGAATGCACGGAGCAGAACTCCTCGCTTGGTGCGGCCTCGTCTTCTTGCTCGGCCCCGCGGGGTTATTGGGCTATCGCACGCATCGCCCTCTTGGAGTGCACCGACCTGTCGGAGCCCTCCATTTAAGCGGCGCTGTCATTGGTAGGTCTTGAAGATCTCGCCGTCAGCGACCGGTTGATGGTGCGGATTCTTCTTTGCTTGCGTCGATCAGCGGCGCATGACAGAAGTACTACAGGACGGAAACGTTACCTGTCTGAGGAAACTCCTGAGGAACACATCCGCTTTTGGGTACGACGGACTTGCAGTCCGTCGCTTCTGACGACGTTCGACGGACTAC
>CAZNMS010000389.1:0-8539 GCA_964573505.1 uncultured Planctomycetaceae bacterium
TCCGGGCGAGCCGGACGGAGACGACTCAAATTCAGCGCCGGAGTGCCGGTCACACGCAACTCAATTCACCCCGCGCGAGGCATCAGTACGGGCTAGAAGCCCATGCTACGACGGGCGAACGACGCGCTTAGATCGCGTCGCCGCCGGTTTCTCCGGTGCGGATGCGGATCACTTCTGAGAGCGGAGTCACGAAGATCTTGCCGTCGCCGATGTTGCCGGTGCGGGCTAGCTCGGAAATCTTCTCGATCGCGAGCGGCAGTTCGTTGTCACTGACGACAACTTCCAACTTCACCTTCGGCAAGAAGTCGACGGTGTACTCGGCACCGCGATAGACCTCTTTGTGCCCGCGCTGTCGTCCGAAGCCTCGAACTTCCGTCACCGTCATGCCTTGAATGCCGACCTGCGAAAGGCCGTTCTTCACTTCTTCCAATTTGTAATGCCGAATGATGGCTTCAATTTTCTTCACGAAGTTTGTCCTTAGGGAAAGCTGCCCAGCGGCAGCGATGGGGATTGGATAACTGCAATGCCTCTGCGGCGATTTACAGCAGCGAGTGTTGGCCACAGATCGAACACAGATGAAACACTGACAAAGACCACTGCAAACCGTCCGTGAAACTTAAATTACCCCAGAATGAGCGGTGCGTTTTCAGAATCGAAGGCGACCGTCTCGAACAAGTCATTCAGTTTCTTCCTGCGTAACTTCAGCGCGCCTTGCGTGCATCTCTAAGTACGACGGACTTGCAGTCCGTCGCCGCCGCAGATCGACGGACTACAAGTCCGTCGTACATTTTGGTTGCGGTACTGCCGCGCTAGGGCCTTCGTTCCTCTGTGGTTCATCAAATCGGCTTTCACCGCAGAGGAGCGAAGGACGCAGAGGTTTTGAATCAGATCTCTCGTAACACGATGCGCGGAAGGCGCGCTGGAGTTACGAAGTCAGAATCCAAATGCATTTACTGCGACAGCCTCAGCTCACCGCTACCGCAGTTCGTTGTCGTCGACGGATTGGAACAATCAGAAGAAGACCGCTCGTGCTGTCATTTTTCTGACAGCCTTCGCGTCGTTGCTGGTGCCGGCTGTTATCTGCCTCATGCCTGCCGACTGTTGTCGAGTCAGTAGCCATGAGGCAGATAACCATCGGGGCAAGCCCGATGGGGACCGGCATTGAGCGAGAGTCCGAGCGACGTCGCCGCGAAGTTGAACTAGATCGCGGACTCGCCGGATTCGCCGGTGCGGATTCGCAGCGTCTCTTGCAGGTCGGTGATGAAGATCTTTCCGTCGCCGATGTTTCCGGTCCGAGCGGAATTCAGAATCGCGTTGATCGCGGCATCTCTTTGCTCGTCGGTCACGACAACTTCAACCTTCACCTTTGGCACGAAGTCAACGGTGTATTCCGCACCGCGATAGTGCTCCTTGTGGCCCTTCTGGCGTCCGAAGCCTCGGACTTCCGTCACCGTCATGCCGTGAACTCCGGCAGCGGTTAGGGCGCTCTTCACTTCTTCCAATTTGAAGTGGCGAATAATGGCTTCAATCTTCTTCATAGTTGCTCCTTAGGCACGAGCGGGTCCGGCGACATCGCTCGAACAGAACCCTCACCGATTGACTCCAGTGAGGGCTGCTCGCCGATCATCGCATGCTCGCGGTTTGCGGTTTGAATTACAGGAAGATGTAGCCTTCTTCGCCATGCTGCGTGACGTCCAATCCTTGACGTTCTTCGTCCTGACTGACACGCAGTCCCATCACCGCATCGAGCACCTTCAAGAGGATCACCGTGCCAACGATCGCGATGCCCGCCGACGCGAGCACGCTGTAGACCTGCGGTCCCATCTGAGCGAAGTTGCCATCGACGATGCCGACCGCGTGATCCTTACCCATCACGGCGCGAGTCGCGAAGACGCCCGTGAGCAGAGCACCCAGAATTCCGCCGACGCCATGCACACCGAACGCATCGAGCGAGTCGTCATAACCAAACTTGTTCTTCAGCTTCGTGCACGCGAGGAAGCAGACGATCGAGGCGATGAAGCCCATGATCAGACCGGAAACGGGATTCGCTGAACCGCTCGCCGGAGTGATGCAGACGAGACCAGCAACCGCACCCGAGCACGCACCGAGGATGCTCGGCTTACCGCGATGCAGCCATTCGGCCAACGACCATCCGACCGTGCCTGCTGCCGCTGCCATGTGAGTCGCGACAACGGCATTCGCTGCCAAAGCCGATGCTGCGACGGCGCTACCACCGTTGAAGCCGAACCAACCGAACCACAACAACCCGGCACCAATGCAGGTGTAGGTCAAGTTGTGAGGAGGCATCGGCTCTTGTCCGAAGCCAATGCGCTTACCGAGCACCAAGCAACAAACCAAAGCCGAGATTCCCGAAGTGATATGCACGACGGTGCCGCCTGCGAGGTCGATCGCACCATCGGGGCCGCAGTTGAAGAGCCATCCGCTCGGCGACCAAACCCAGTGAGCGACCGGGCAATAGACCAGCAGGCCCCACAAGGCCGAGAAGACGCACATCGAGCTGAACTTCATGCGCTCGGCGAAAGCACCGCAGATCAGTCCCGGAGTGATGATGAAGAACATGCCTTGAAAGGCCATGAAGACAACGTGC
The DNA here is from genome assembly GCA_964573505.1 of uncultured Planctomycetaceae bacterium. Lineage (GTDB taxonomy): Bacteria > Planctomycetota > Planctomycetia > Planctomycetales > Planctomycetaceae > AM-0621. The sequence continues at coordinate 2,609 of CAZNMS010000389.1, forward strand.
GGAATCGTCAGCGCGACCGCGAACGGCGGGCTCGGCGGCAATTCGACGTTCACGTTTGCGGCAGCGTCGTAGTACGGAATGACGCCCTTCAAGCAGAAGTATTGGAAGGGGTCGCCGATGTAAGGACTGCTACCTCCGAAGGCGAAGCTGTAGCCGACAACGGCCCACAGAACCGACATCAAGCCCATCAGGAAGAAGCACTGCATCATCACGCCGAGAATGTTCTTCTTGCGAACCAGTCCGCCGTAGAACAGCGCGAGACCGGGCGACGTCATCAGCAGCACGAGGCCGCAGCACACCAACATCCAAGCGTTGTCGGCGGCATTGAAATCAATCCGTCCATTCGGAGCGGGCGGGGCCGGCGGAGTCGCGGGCAAACCGGCAGCAGCAGGAGCAGCGGCTCCATCAGCGCCGGCAGCAGGTGCATCAGCCTTCGCGTCCGCAGCAGCCGGAGCAGCTTCTTCTTTCTTAGCGCCAGCATCCGCAGCGGCAGCAGCAGTCGGCGGATCGGCGGGCTTCGTATCTTGAGCCAATGTCAAACTCAGGCTCGGTCCAAACAACAGACCGAGCGCCACAAGGGCACTTTTCATTCGCAGCATGAGATTCCTCGAGCGCTAGAGAAACGAGACAGAAATGCCAAAACCCCGGCCTTTCCGGGGATGTATTGAGAGTTACAAATCGAGACTCGGAGTCGTTCGCAGTCGCTCAAGTTGCGTGAATGAGCGACTGCGAACTGTGTCCGAATCCGTCATCGTCAACGGGACGAGCAGACTGCACGTCCCGCCCCACCGACCTCCTGTCAGTGGTTATGAGCCTCACCGTTGTCGCGGTCGTGTGCCGCAAGTGGCGATGAGGTAGTAGCTTGACTCTCTGAGTCGAGCCGTCTTTGAACACACTGCTCGACTCAGAGAGTCAAGCTACGAGATGCGCGGCCTACAGAGCCGCGTTGTCTGACTCGCCAGTTCGAATGCGAACTGCGCGAGCGATGTCGGTCACAAAGATCTTTCCGTCACCGACGTTGCCGGTCTTCGCGGCTCCGACAATGGCGTCGATCATGGCATCCACTTGGCCGTCTTCGACGACCAGTTCCACTTTCACTTTGGGCAAGAAGTCGACCGTGTATTCAGCGCCGCGGAACATTTCTTTGTGTCCCTTTTGGCGACCGAATCCTCGAACTTCAGTGACCGTCATGCCTTGAACGCCTTTGCCATTCACGGCGTTCTTCACGTCTTCCAATTTGAAGTGCCTGATGATGGCTTCGATTTTTTTCATCGTTGAACTCTCCGATGTGCGAGATCTGATTGAGGCCGAGATGCCGGCGATAAGAGAGTCAGCTCAGTCGCAGGAAGGAGCCGGCATGCGACTGAGCTGACGGGCTACTAGACCTTCTCGATCACGAAGCTGTGATATGCGGTATTGCCGTGCTCGCCGTGATCCAGTCCGTCGAACTGCTCTTCATCAGAGACTCGCAAACCGAAGACTGCCTTGATCACGATCCAACACACTGCCGACGAGACGAGCACATACACCGCCGTAGCGACGATGCCTTTGAGCTGAGCCACAATCTGCTCGCCGCCGCCGTAGAACACACCGGCCTTGCAGAAGGCATCCATCGCATGAGCCTTGATGACATCGGGGCTCGCAAAGAGACCGACGCACAACGTGCCGAAGACGCCATTCACGAGATGCACCGAAGTCGCACCGACCGGATCGTCAATCTTCATCTTGTCGAAGAAGAGCACCGCGAAGACGACGAGCACTCCGGCGATAGCGCCGATGATTGCCGCTGCTCCCGGAGTCACGACCGCACAACCCGCGGTGATGGCAACGAGTCCCGCCAGACAGCCATTCAACGTCATGCCGATGTCCGGCTTACCGAGCACTAACCATGCGGTTGCAGTTGCGGTCAAAGTGGCGAGCGCGGCAGCGATGTTGGTCGTCAGAGCGATGTCCGCGATGCCGAGCGGATCAGCCGCCATCGTCGAACCGGGGTTGAAGCCGAACCATCCGAACCACAACACCAAACAGCCGATGAACGCGGCCATCATGCTGTGACCGGGGATCGCTTGAGGCTTGCCTTCTGCCGAGAACTTGCCGTTACGAGGGCCGAGGAAGATGACGCCCATCAGAGCGCACCAGCCGCCGATCGAGTGGACCTGAGTCGAACCTGCGAAGTCATGAAAACCTGCGGCAGACAAGAACCCGCCGCCCCATATCCAGTGACCAACGACCGGATAGATGAAGACCGAGATCAGCAGGCTGAAGAGGATGAAGCTGTGATACTTAATACGCTCGGCAACAGCTCCTGAAACGATCGTCGCAGCGGTGCCAGCAAACACCAGTTGGAAGAAGAACTTTGCTGACAGCGGCACGCCGGTCCAATTCAGCGCGGCATACGCTCCTTGATAGTTCGTCAGAGTCGCCGGACTGTTGTCGGCACCGGACGCAAAGAAGAGCCCTTCAGTGCCGATGATCGACGATCCGTTCCCGAACATCAGTCCGAAGCCGACGGCCCAGAAGCCGAGGGTCGAGACGGCGAAGACGATGAAGTTCTTCGAGAGAATGTTGACACAGTTCTTCGCTCGGCACATGCCCGCTTCGACGCAGCCGAAGCCGAGATTCATGAAGAACACCAAGAAGCCCGCGATCATTACCCACATGGTGTCCATCGCAACTTTCAAGTCGCCCGTTGTTGGTCCCGCAGGAGCAGGTGCAGCAGCGGGGGCAGGCGCCGCAGCATCTGCTGCTGCAGCAGGGGCGGCAGCATCCTTGCCCGGCTCGGCTACCGCAGTCGCGGCAGGCGGCTCACTCGCAGCTTCCTGAGCGCGAGTCACATCGGGAGAGAACAAAAACGGCAATAAAGCCGCGAGCAAATAGAGCACGCGCCGCGGCCTCAGAGAGTTGAGCATGACTAGACCTTTTCGACTCGAAGTTGCTGTGAATCGTGAGAGCTGAAGCTTCGACCGTTCTTGCAACCAAGCGCTGGTCACAGGGGCGGCAAGAGCAGATGAAGTCGCGAGCCTTGTTGCGTGATTCAAAGCCAAACGACGACGAATCCCCTCTTGGCAAAGGTCATGCCGGGAGAACTGGCGAAACTCCTGAGGATGCAAGCACGATTTCAGCAGCGTCTTCGCTGCAATCAGAAAAGGCCGAAATTGATAGAGAAAACTGCGGCAAACACCGGTCGCCGTGAAGTTGTTGGCGACAAAAAAAAGCAGGCCGCTGCCCCCGTCATGCTCAGCCATAAAGCAGGCAAGCCTGCTTGCGATGCAAGCAGGCTTGCTGAGGATTTAGGTCGGCGCGTCGCCGTTCGTCGTTGCAGCATCGGTCAGTTTGCCGGAGGCGGGCCTGACTGACGTGACTTCGATGCTTCGAGGAGTCTGTCCGAGTAGTTGATAGTCGTGGTTCGCTCCGCGAACCAACGCTTTTGAAGTCTACGAAGTACGACGTTTTTCAACGTCAGACGTTGGTTCGCGGAGCGAACCACGACTATCTGCGACTGAGACCCTGATCGCGTCGAGCAACTACTTCGTAGCTGTCTCGGGCAGCTCCTTGATGCGGATGTCTTTGTAAGACGCTTCCGACGGCGGGCCGCTATGAATTTGCAGGCCGATGATGCCGGAGTCCTCAATGCCTTCGTCCTTCTCGGTGAAGTCGACGGTCTGCACTCCGTTGACCCAGATTTGAATGTGAGTGCCTTCGGCTCGAATGACGAACTCATTCCATTCGCCGGACTTCACTGCGGGCTGCACTTTGTCTTGAGGACCGACGACCAAAAACTTCTTGCGGCGCGACTCGTCGTAGAGCGAGCCCCAAATGTTGTCTTTGCCCATCATCCCCATATCGCACTGATAGCCGCTGACTTCGTGATGATTGGGAATGCGCTTCGTGCGGAACTGAATGCCGGCATTCGAACCTTCACCGACGAGCTTTGCTTTCAATCGCAGTTCGAAGTTCTTGTAGGTCTTCTCGGTGCAGAGGAACTCGTTGTTCGGGATCTTCTCTTTGAGCGATCCGGCAACGACGGCTCCGTCCTCAATGCGGAACCACTTGAGCTTGCCCTCCCAACCTCCGAGCGACTTGCCGTCAAAGAGCGGCTTGAAGCCGTCCTTCGAATCATCCGCCCGCACAGCAAAGCCGCAGGTCACCAGCGCAAGAACAACAGCAATTCGAATCAGTGCTTTCATTGAGGTCTCCGAGTTCTGAAGAGTGATGGGTCTCGCGATTGAAACGACTCGAAACGATACGGCTTGCGGTCCGAATTGAGGCTCTCTCGTACTACGAGTTCTCGATTAGTTGTCGGCTTGCGCGCAGTGTGGTGCGACGCTCCGCGTCACGACTCCCGACGCAGAGCGTCGGGCCACATTGGATGCGGCTTCGCCGCGTCGTAAGACAACTCGATTCTGCCCGTGCGACCTATGCCACTCGCGCGCCTTACTTCAGCAGATGCAGGTTCGCGATCGTGATCCCCGACAGCATCGAACCGATGATGCCTAAGAAGCCTTGATCGGTACCGCACAAATACAAGTTCTCAAGATGCGTGCGACCGTCTCGAACTTTGACCGGTGCTCCGTAGACCGCGCCGTTCAAGTGGCTCGTGAATTTGGTGATGGTCCGCGGTGTGAACATGTCGGTGTCGACGACTCGCGCGCGGAAGTCGGGAATGTGTTTGATCGCCGCGTCGACGATGCGCGAGCACCACTGCTCTTTGGCCGGGTAGTAAGTCTCGTCCGGCAGCGACATCCAATACTTCGGATCGGCGAGCGCAGTGATGCGAATGCGTCCCTCTTCGAGTTCAGCATCCGGGCTGTAATCAAAATTATTGGGCGAGCAGATGATGCCGCTCCGCAAGTCGCACGGTTCGACTGACGGCTCGTAGTGGAAGTCTTCGGCATCGTTGTAGAAGACGATCGTTTGCTTGTGCCCGAGTTCCGCCGGCTGACAGTCGAGCGAAAAGATCGTCTCCACAAACGAGATGTCGCCGGGTTTGTGAGCTTCGACTTGCTCGCGCGGTGCATCGGTCAGACGCAGCGTCTCAGCAACGCCGGCAGACGAGAGCACGTTCTTTGCTTCGATGACTTCGCCGTTCTCAAGCATGACGCCGGTCGCGCGACCATTCTCGCTGAGGATCCTTTGCACGCCGCTGCGGAGCTTCAGTTCGCCGCCCGATTGCCGGTACTGATTCACGAGATTCTTCATGATCAGCCGCACGCCATTGGCCGGACGCCCGAAGCCTTGCTCGAAGATCGCCTTCCACATGATGACGAACTGGCTGAAGTCCATATCTGAGGCAGTGGGGCTGCCGTAGAACATCAGCGGGCAGAAGAGCATGTCGATCAGCACGCGATCGCTGAGGTACTCGCTGAGAATCGCTCGCGCCGATGCGGTCTCGCTCGTCAGATGCAGTTCGTCATGCGCTCGCACGCGCTGCACGAGCTTCGCAAAGCCATCTCGCTGCGCCGGGAACTCGTCGACAACTTGCTGCTCGAAGAACGCAAATTCGTTCGTGAAGCGCAGTGTGTGACCGGGGAAAACGACGCTCGATTCGATCTGCGGGCAGAGCGAAAAGTCTTCCCAGCGCAGGCGCAGTTGACGCAGCAGTTTGCTGAGCGGTCCCGTCTTCGTGCCCGGCGCGGCATAGTTTGTGACGGCATGCAGGCCGACATCGTGATCGCGTTTGCGAAGCCGATAGAACGAGTTGAGTCCGCCGATCGTCCAATGCTTCTCGACGACGCAGACCTTCTTTTCGTAGTAGGCGAGCCGCGTCCCTGCTGCGAGCCCCGAAAGCCCGGCACCAATAATAAGCGTGTCGTAGACCACTGCTGTTGAGCCGATGAGAGGACGAAGTCGGGACATCCGCGCTGTCCCAGAAAGACAAAGACCCGGCCAATCAGTTTTGAAGTTGCGCAGTTCTATGGAGTGCGGTGATTG
>CAZNMS010000390.1:0-8485 GCA_964573505.1 uncultured Planctomycetaceae bacterium
GACCGAGTTCGATGTCACAAATGTGACAGCCACTCGCGACTTCGTTGATGTGCGAGACGTCGCAACCGCATGCCTCGCGCTGCTTGAACGAGCTGCTTTTGAGCCCGGTGTTTGCGAGATCTTCAACATCGCAACCTCGCGTGAAACGACGTTGCTCGAAATGGCAACGCTCTTAGGAGAACTCGCTGGCGGCCTCCGTCCTCGTGCCGCCGGAGAACATCAATCCCGAGGCGGCATCGCCCGCAGCGCCGGCAGTTACGCAAAGCTCAACCGAGCAACCCAATGGGAACCGCAAGTCTCATGGCAACAAAGCCTGCGAGACCTATGGCAAAGCCTCATTGAATCTTGAGCGACTCGCCGGCCTAACTCGGGAGAGCTGCAACCGAGAGAAAGTACGACGGACTTGCAGTCCGTCGATCTGTTGCAGCGACGGACTACAAGTCCGTCGTACTTAAAGATGCGCTCCGCGCGCTGCACTGACGACGGGATGACTGCCGAATCTCGCAAACGCTATGCCTACTTCTGCAAGCCGCTATCGTCCGCCCCGCTTAAGTGGTCTTCACTTTCTCGATCAAGGAGGCAGCGTGATGGGGTTGATGAATGCGCTGAAGGGGAATGGTTTTGCCGGGCTTCGGCAGCACGCGGTTGTGAGTGAGCGGCGGATTCGACGATCTCTGACTGCTCTTGGATTCGCCGTTGTGGTCAGCATGCAAGGAGGCTCGCTCATGGCTCAAACTCAGACTGGTCTGATCAAGTATTCGCCGACGAAGAAGGTCGAGCATGTCGATGAATTGCACGGCGTAAAGGTGCCCGACCCGTATCGCTGGCTCGAAGACGATGTCCGCGAATCAAAGGATGTCGCCGCATGGGTTGAAGCAAAGAACAAAGAGACGTTCGGGTATCTCAACACCATTCCCGAACGAGAAGCGATCAAGAAGCGACTCACCGAATTATGGGACTTCGAACGCTTCAACGTCCCGTTCAAGCAGGGCGGTCGCTACTACTACTCGTATAACTCCGGCCTGCAGAATCAGGACGTGCTTTATACTCAAGAGACGCTCGACGCCCCGGCCCGCGTGCTGCTTGATCCGAATACGCTTTCGAAAGACGGCACAGTCGCCCTCGCTGGCACGTCATTTAGCGACGACGGCAAATATATGGCTTACGGAGTGGCCGAAGCGGGATCAGACTGGGCAAAGTGGAAAGTGTTAGAAATCGCGACCGGCAAGACGCTCGACGACGAATTGCGCTGGATCAAATTCAATACTCCAACATGGACGACCGACGGAAAGGGATTCTTCTACGCCCGGTATCCCGAGCCGAAAGCTGAGTTTCAAGGGCTCAATCTGAATCAGAAAGTCTACTTTCACAAAGTCGGAACTCCGCAGTCAGAAGATACTCTGATTTACGAACGCCCGGACGAGCCGAAATGGGGTTTCAGTTGCGAAGTCACCGAAGACGGCCGGTATCTGATTATCACCATTTGGAAGGGGACCGACGACAAATACCGCATTGTCTATCGCGATCTCGAACAGAAGGACGGGAAGCCGATCGACCTCGTGACGAACTTCGATCACGAAATGAGCTTCATCGGCAATGAAGGCCCCGTCTTCTTCTTTCAGACGGATATGAATGCCCCGCGCCGTCGAGTGATTGCTGTTGATACTCGCAATCCTGATTCGGCGAACTGGAAAGAACTCATTCCTCAAGCGGCCGAGACGCTCAAGAGCGTCGGGATCGTCGGTAATTCACTTGTTGCGAATTATCTGAAGGACGCGCGGACGCAAATTGTCATTCACTCGCTGAGTGGTCAGCGACTGAGGGAAGTGGAATTACCCGGCATCGGCACGGCGAGCGGCTTCGCGGGCAAGAAGTCGGATACCGAGACTTTCTACTCCTTCACGAGCTTCGCGACTCCGGCAACCGTCTTCCGGTACGACCTCAAGACCGGACAAAGCTCGCTCTTCCGGCAAGCAAAGGTGAAGTTCACTCCGTCAGACTTCGAAGTGAAGCAAGTCTTCTACAACAGCAAAGACGGCACTCGCGTCCCGATGTTTCTACTCCATAAGAAGGGAGTGAAGCTCGACGGTAGCAATCCGACACTTCTCTACGGCTACGGCGGATTCAATATCCCGCTGACTCCGAGTTTTTCGATCAGCCGGCTCGCATGGGCGGAAATGGGCGGAGTGCTCGCGGTCGCCAATCTGCGCGGCGGCGGCGAATACGGTGAGGAGTGGCATCAGGGCGGCACGAAGCTCAAGAAGCAGAACGTCTTTGATGACTTCATCGCGGCGGCAGAGTGGCTGATTGCTAACAAATACACTCAGTCATCGAAGCTCGCGATTCAGGGCGGTAGCAACGGCGGGTTGCTCGTCGGGGCCTGCATGGCGCAGAGGCCGGATCTCTTCGGAGCGTGCTTACCGGCAGTCGGAGTAATGGACATGCTCCGCTTTCACAAATTCACTGCCGGGCGCTTTTGGGTCGACGACTACGGTTCGGCGGATAACGCTGACGAATTCAAAGCGCTGCTAAAGTACTCGCCGTATCACAATTTGAAGGACGGCGTGAAGTATCCGCCGACGTTAGTCACAACGGCTGATACGGATGATCGAGTTGTTCCCGGTCACAGCTTTAAATTTGCGGCTCGGTTGCAGGAGTATCATCGGGGCGACGCACCGGTATTAATTCGCATCGAGACGCGAGCCGGTCACGGTGCGGGCAAGCCGACGGCCAAGATTATTGAAGAGGTCGCCGACTTATGGGGCTTCTTAGTGAAGACTTTTGGAATGAAGCTGTAAGCGCTGCGTCGGCTGAGTGTCGCCTTCCGCTGTGCGAAAAGAAGTTTCTCTCGGGGCTTTTGCTCCGCACAAGCTTCCTTTCGCCGAGCGAAAGGCGACTATCGACGCGGAGCGTCGAGCCACAATGGTTGCGGATTTTGACGCGTTCTTTTCTCTGCTTCGCTGAGTGCCCCGATCTATGTCGTTTCAATTACCTGCGCTCCGTCGACCAATGCGTCTTGCTGTGCTCATCTCGGGCGGCGGCACGACGATGCTCAACTTCCTGCAGCAGATGCAAGGTGGGGAATTGAACGCCGAGATTCCGCTCGTCATCTCTAGCAAGTCGAAGTGCAGGGGTGTCGAACGAGCGGCTGCAGCCGGGTTGCCGTGCGAGATCGTGCTGCGGAAGAACTTCGAGTCGGTCGCAGCCTATAGCGATCACATTTTTGATTTGTGCCGCAAAGCCGATGTCGATCTCGTGACGCTCGCTGGGTTTTTGAGCCTCATTCACATCCCGGACGACTTCCGACATCGAGTCGTCAACATTCATCCGTCGCTGATCCCGTCGTTCTGCGGCGAAGGCTTTTATGGGCATCACGTGCATGAAGCGGTGCTCGCTCGCGGCTGCAGAGTCAGCGGCTGCACCGTTCACTTTGCCGACAACGAATACGATCACGGCCCAATCGTGATGCAGGAGTCGGTTCCGGTGCTCGACGGAGACACTGCCGATTCGCTCGCCGCCCGCGTCTTCGAAATGGAATGCGTCGCCTATCCCGAAGCACTGCGACGGATTGCGAGCGGACGACTCGTGATCGACGGCAATCGAACTTACATGGCCGAGTAGCTCGCACACTGCGGCACTCGCAGACATCACTCAGAAAGGATGCTTCATGATTCTCGACACACTGGCGAATGCCTCTCGTTACTACGTGCTCGGTGCTCGCATCGAGACCGCGCTCAAGTACCTGCAAAACACCGATTGCACTCAACTGCCGGTCGGCAAGATCCCTCTGCAAGGCGAAGAGATTTACGCGCTCGTTCAAGACAACACGACGAAGCTGCGCGTGGACGGAGTTTGGGAGGCGCATCGCCGTTACATCGACGTGCAGTTCGTCGCAGCGGGCGTCGAAGAAATGGGATATGCCAATGTCGAAACGCTGTCGGTCAAGCAGCCTTACGACGAGCAAAAGGACTACGCGCTCTTCACTGGTTCGGGGAGCTACGTGCGAGTTCCCGCCGGCAGCTTCACGATCTTCTTCCCGCAAGACGGTCATATCCCCGGCTCGGCCATCAACGAGCAACCGGCTGCCGTGCGCAAAGTCGTGATCAAGGTCGCGGTTTGAGGCCGCATTCACCTAAAGCAGGCTTCGCCCGCACCCCAGAGAATGTGCGACGGACTGCAAGTCCGTCGTACAAAGATGCATGCACGGCACGCTGGAGTTACGCAGGAAGAAACGAAGTCTGTCTGCATGCGAAGTGTTTCCAACAACGTCTCACGCAAGTCCTGACACAGAGTTCAAGATCTTCGGGCTCGAGTGACTCCGCGACGACGGTCTTCCTGCGCGGTTGAAGCTGAGTGCGCGAGTGCGATCAGCACAAGTCGATGATCGCAGCACGATGCAGCTCTATTCGCCGATCGTCACGACCAGTTTGCCGACATGCTCTCCGCGTTCGAGACACTCGAACGCGACTGCGGCATCTTCAAAGGCAAAGACTCGATCAATGACCGGTCGTAAGTTGTGCTCGACGATGAAGCGGTTCATCGCGAGGAAGTCGTCGCGCGAGCCAACGTAGATCCCGCTGAGCGTCGCGTTCTTTGCGACGAGCGGAAACAAGCTGCCGCCGAAAACGCCGAAGCCGGTGAGCACTCCGATCAATGCGATGTGTCCGCCGGCTGCGACCGACGCGATCGACTTCTCCAATGTGCCCGGCCCGCCGACTTCGATGACATGATCGACTCCGCGCTTTCCCGTCAGTTGCGCAATGGCTTTGTCCCAGTCCGGCGTCGTGCGGTAGTTGATGAGATGCGTTGCTCCCCACTCTTTGGCGCGAGCCAGCTTTTCATCGCAGCTTGAAGTGACGATGACCGAGCATCCCATTGCCGCTGCGAACTGAGTGGCAAAGGTCGAGACGCCGCCGGTTCCCAATGCGAGCACCGTTTGTCCGGCAACAGCTCTGCCGCGCGAGACAAGCGCCGTCCATGCAGTGAGCGCCGCGCACGGCAAGCAGGCAGCCTCTGCGTAGCTGAGTGAGGGCGGCATCGGGACAACGCCTTCCGCTCGCAGTTCGACGTACTCGGCCAACATGCCGTCTGCCGTTCCGCCGAGAGCAGCTTGATGATGCGCCATCTGAAACGGTCCGCCGCTCCATGATTGAAAGAACGTGCCGAGCACTCGATCTCCGACCTTGAAGCCATCGACTGCATCGCCCACTGCAACGATCTCGCCCGCTCCATCAGACAGCGGCACGCGCCCGGCGACATCTCGACCAGCTTTGTTTCTCAGGTGAATCAGATCGCGATAGTTGAGCGACGCTGCATGCACTTTGACGATCACACTGGTGCTTTTTGGCACCGGGATCGGTCGCTCAACGAGATCGAGTCGATAAGCCGCACCATCAACCGCAAATTCAAATCGCCGCATCTGAAAATCTCACCGCAAAGAAGATGCAAAGTCCGCTGCTCAATGACGCCCCGCCGTTTGCCGGCGGTCGTTGAATGAGCGACAGCGACGTTCTCGACGTGCCTGACTTTCTCTTCGCGTTCGCTGCAGCGGCACGCAAGCGAAGAGCCGTCTCGAAGTGTGAGTGCTTCGTCGATCGACGAAGCGTTCCCGTTCGGTTGCAACCGTTGCGACGAAGCCCGACATCATGCGAAGTCATTTTCGAATCCCACTGGTTTCTCGGTATCTCGCATGCAACCGCTGCTTTCTATTCGCAACGTTACGAAGCGCTTCGGAGGAGTCGTCGCTCTGAGCGAAGTCTCGTTCGACATTCAGTCGGGATCGTTTCATGCCATTGTCGGTGAGAACGGAGCCGGCAAGAGCACGCTGATGAAGATCCTCTCGGGAGTCCTGCCGGAGTTTGAAGGCGAGATCTTGCTGCGAGGTGAACCGCTGCAGTTCTCGGGCACGCGCGATGCCGAGCGTGCCGGCATTGCGATCATTCATCAGGAACTCAATCTCGTTGAGCAACTCTCGGTCGCGGCCAACATCTTCTTAGGGCGAGAGAAACGAAGTGCGTTCGGCTTGCTCGACGATCGCGCGATGGAAGTCGCGGCAGCAGAGTTGTTCGAGCGATTGGGATGCCGCATTGCTCCCGCGCAGCCGGTCGGTGACTTACGCGTCGGCGATCAGCAGCTTGTCGAGATCGCGAAGGCACTCTCGCTCGATGCCGACGTGCTCATCATGGACGAACCGACGAGCGCTCTGACGGAGGGCGAAGTCGAACGACTCTTCGGCGTCATCGAACGACTGCGTCAGCGCGGAGTCACGATCCTCTACATCTCTCACAAGATGGATGAAGTCTTTCGGCTTTCGGATCAGATCACTGTGTTGCGTGACGGCCGCTTTATCACGACGAAAGACCGCAGTCAGACGACTGCGAAAGAGATCACTCACTTATTGGTCGGGCGAGAAATCGAAGACGCGCGGCAACGTGCTCCGCGCCAACCGGGCGAAGTGCTGCTGCAAGTGCGATCGCTGCATCTGCCGCGTCGGGGTCATGCTCAGCAATGGCGGCTTAAGGACATCGGCTTTGAACTGCGGCGCGGAGAAGTGCTCGGTATCGCCGGATTGATGGGAGCAGGTCGAACGGAGTTGCTCGAATGCCTCTTCGGCATCAGTCCCGAACCGCCGACCGGGGAGATTTTGTTACATGGCGCGGCAATGCAGTTGAGTGAGCCGATCGAAGCGATGCGCGCCGGACTCGCGCTCGTTACGGAGGATCGCAAGCGGCTCGGCCTCTTCGGTCATATGTCCGTGCGCGAAAACATCACGATTTGCACGCTCGACGAAATGACGAATTTCGGCCTGCTTTCAGGCTCTGTCGAATCGGCACGAACGCGAGATGCAATCACTCGCTTACGAGTGAAGACGGCCAATCAAGAGAGTCCCATTCTGAGTCTCAGCGGCGGCAATCAGCAGAAGTGCATCATCGCTCGCTGGCTCGAAACAAAGCCGAAAGTTCTGCTGCTCGATGATCCGACGCGCGGCATTGATGTCGGCGCAAAGGCCGAGATCTATGCGGTGATTGATCAACTCTGCCGCGAGGGGCTCGGCATTATTGTTACATCGAGCGAGCTTCCCGAGTTGATCACGCTGTGCGATCGCATTTTGGTTTTGTGTGAGGGCCGTTTGACCGGCGAGTTCGAACGCTCTGCGTTCTCCGAGCAAGCCATTATGGAAGCCGCGACGAAACGCGGTTGATCGATCGGCGGGTTACTCGGTCGGGCATCGCACATATCACGACACAACGCCGCCTCTCACGCACTGCGCGATGATCGCCGTTCGAGACTCGCTGAAGAGGCTGCTCTGATGCGTCGCAAGAATTCGTTTTGATTGAGTATCGCTCACATTCCCATTCAAAAGACTCCGACTTCAATGCACTCACTTCGTCAGCTCGGTCAGTCCGAGATCTCCGTCTCTCCCATTGCAATGGGCTGCTGGCCGATCAGCGGCATTACGAGCATCGACGTCACCGAAGGGCATAGTCTTGCGACACTTCACGCGGCGTTTGATGCCGGGATCACGCACTTCGATACCGCGTACTGCTACGGCTATGCGGGCGAGAGCGAGCGAATGATTCAGCAGGCGCTCGGAACGGTGCGCGAGCAAATCGTCATCGCGACGAAAGGGGGCATTCATTGGAACGCCGAACTGAAGCAGGTTCGTGACGCGCGGCCGGCAACGCTGAAGGCTCAATGCGACGAGAGTCTCAAACGCCTCAAGACGGATCGCGTCGAACTCTATTACTTGCATGCTCCCGATCCGCAGGTGCCAATCGCGGAGTCCGCCGGTGCGATCAAAGAACTGATGATCGCGGGCAAAGTGAGAACGGCGGGGGCATCGAACTTCACCGTCGAGCAACTCGCTGAGTTTCATGCCGTTTGCCCGCTGTCGGCGTTTCAACCGCACTTCAACATGTTGCAGCGCGAGATTGAGGCGGCGCAACTTCCATGGTGCCGCGTGCATCGCGTTTCGGTGCTCGTCTATTGGCCGTTGATGAAGGGGCTCTTAGCCGGAAAGCTCGGACGCGAGCACGTCTTCGCTGAGAAGGACGGACGGCGAAAGTACCCGATGTTCTCGGGCGATGAGTTTCAGCGGAATCAGGATTTTCTCGACCGCTTGCGAAGCATGTCGGCAGAGATTGGTCGATCGGTGTCAGAGATCGTGCTCAATTGGACGATCTCGCGTCCGGGCATCACGAGTGCATTGTGCGGAGCAAAGCGCCCCGAGCAGATCATTGAGAATGCCGCCGCGTTGAAGTGGTCGCTCGACTCTGAGCAACTCGCTGAGATTGATCGCTGGATCGAAGAACGCGGCCCGACAGTGTCTCGCGGCGCGGTGACTTAAGAGTCGATCAATGAAACGAGATTATTCGCGTTGCGGAGAGCGAGATGCCGAAACAACGCGATTGAATGACGTGCTTAGAGCGAGGCTCAAACATGAAATGCGGAATCAAGCTGACGGTCGACTATGCCTTCAAGCGGA
>CAZNMS010000391.1:0-8484 GCA_964573505.1 uncultured Planctomycetaceae bacterium
CGTCGTACCAGTGTTCCTCACCCATTGTGCCGGCCCGCCCGGTGAGGAACTCTTCTCAGCGACATCCTTTCTCACGCGGATGTTTCCCACAGGGAGATGACGCCTCAGGAAACAACAGATCGAGCAATCCGATACGTCTCGCGGCAGAGAATGAGCCGCATGACGTTTAACCGCGCCCTTCTGGGAAGCGCTTTTCATTCGCCGACTACGATCGAAAATCGCTCCCCAGAGGGGCGCGATTAAACGGCCTCACATCGGGCCGCGCGGGGCATTGCTCATCATTTGACAGGCCGAACGCCAACAACGCCGCCCAACTAAGAGAGCGGCAAGCGCACGAGCCGCGAGTAGGCGAGGCTGCGGCTGACGACTTCTTCAACCGACTCGCGCACGATGAAGCGATCGTTCGTCGTCAGAGTGACGTAGGTGTCGGGCCGCTTCTCGACGAATCGAATCAGCTCGGCGTTGACGACGAACTCTTCGCCATTGAGCTTCGTGAGTTTGATCATGACGACTCCGAATTCTGTCTCTCGCCGTAGCTTGGGATTCCATCCCGAGCCGCAGCGGCTGACCCGCATCCCAAAGCAAAGCCCCGCCGTCAAGAACGACGTACGACAGCAACGACTGACGACGAATCACAGAAAGTAAGAAGCTCGTTCCTCACTACGGCTCGGGATGGAATCCCAAGCTACCCGCTGCGGTTGACCCACATCCCGAAATCACAACTTCGTCGTCACGAGCGACTCGCCTCAGCAACGCGTGACGACAAGTCGCAATGACTTAAACCGTCTTTCGCCGCAGTCGCTCGGGATGGAATCCCAAGCTACGGCGAACCCTTACCGGCCGAGCACCAACAGCTCGTCGACAAGCTGCTGCACCGAGCTGATCACGCGGGCGTTTCCTCGATAGTTCGTCGAAGCAACGATCAGATCAACGAGGCTGCGGCCAACGTCGGTGTTCGATAGCTCGATGGCACCCGCTCGCAACGAGCCGCTGCCCTGCGTTCCGGGCGCGACAAGCTGAGCAGGACCGGAACTCACACCTTCGATGAATGTGCCTGATCCGTTCTCGACGAGACCTTGCGTATTCGGAAACTGCGCGAGCATCAGTTGCCCGAGTGTGCGAATAACTCCATTCGTGAAGACGCCGCTGATGACTCCGGCTTCATTGATGTTGAAGCTGCTGAGAGTTCCTGCCGGAGCACCGTCCTGCGACAGCAAGTTCAAAGTGCCGTCTGACTCGGAAGTGTCTTGCCCCGGCGTCAAACCGCTGATTTGTCCGAAGTCGACTTCGATCTGCATGTCGTTGGCTGCAGTGTCTTCGCGATTGATCTGCACTGTTGCAGTCCGGCTACCAGTGAGCTTGCCGCCGCCATCAAGCGAAAGCGTTCCGCTCCCCAAGAAGATGTTGCGATCACTGTCGTCGGCACTCTCGAAGTAATACCGATAGGTCGTCACATCAGAGCCTTCGGGCCGTTCCTCCATCACCGCATGCATGCGCACGACAATCTGTTCGCCGAGCGAGTCATAGACTGGGAACGTAACGACGACACTCTCGCCATCGGGCAGATTGGCATCAGTGTTCTTGACCGAGAAACCGAGGTCGAGTTGCGTGCTACCACTTCCAGACTCTGTCTGCGTGAGATGCACGCCCGGCCGGTCAACCACCTGCGACTTACCCAGATTGGACAGGATCACGATCTTTCCGTTGATCAGCGACACACCGGCAGATCCAACTGCCGCATCGTCCGCAGCCGCATCAAATGCCGCGACGTCACCGGTGGCCAAAAGACTTCTCAAATCAGGGACTTGTTCCTTAGTGACGACATCGGGAGAGGTCGGAGGAAACCCCAATGCATCGCTCATGAACTGCATGTACTCGTTGAGCGTCGTGTCTGCGGTGATTGTCAGCGTGACTGGATCAAGAATGGCACCGCCTTTCTTTGCTTCGTAGCTAATGGTCTCGCCTTCGTTGAATAACGGAGAAGTCCCCGATTCGAAGCCAATCTTGATCAACTCAATTGTCCCGTCAGTGACCGGTGCTGGCGGGCCGACGCTGATGTCGTACAACGGTGCCGACGCGAGAATGCCGCGTTTCTTCGCCTCAGATGCACCAGAACCGGTCTTCAACGCACCATTGAGTTCGACTTTCGTCGTCTCAAGCGCGACGTTCAGCTTGCCGAGGGGAATCTCGATGTCGACCAGTTGCGTCGTGACAACGTTGAAGGCGTCATCGACGCCATAACCCTGAACCCGCAGGCCGTTGTCGTTCACGAGCTTGCTGTCGGTGTTGAGACCGAAGTTGCCGTTTCTCGAATAGACGCGGCCGCCGTTGCCTTCGAGCACGAAAAAGCCCGAGCCTTCAATCGCGAGATCAGAGGGACTGGTCGAACCGCTGATGGCACCTTGCGAGAAGTCTTTCACGATCGCAGCGGTCGTCGCACCGAGACCGACTTGCCGAGGATTCGTACCGCCATTGAGTCCCGAGGGAGCCGAACCAACGCTGAGCGTGCGAGCCAATTGAGTTGTGAAGTGAGTGTTCGACGCTTTGAAGCCGTTCGTTCCGGCATTGGCGATGTTGTTGCCCAGAACTTCGATTTGCGTTTCGTTCAACGACAGCCCGTTGAGCGATGTATTGAGCGCGGTCGTAAGACCCATTTCGGCTCCTCCCTGAAAGCAAGCGGGACTCGGGCGCGCAATCCATGTGCGCCCTCTTTGCCACTTAGATCGACCGTACCGACAGCCGACTGGACGCCGCTCGTCTGCCGGAGGGATCTACCCGAGCAACGTCGGGACTTCCGCCCCCCGCCGCGATTAGAAAGCCCGATCCTCGGAGTGCTCCGGCTCGACGGAGCCCTCCGACTCAGCGGCACAGCGTTTCAACCAATCTCCCCGCGACACCGTCAGCAACGATCTCGGCAGCACATCGTCTTCTCTCATTCACCATTGAGACTGGCTGCGATTAAGAGCCTTCACGAGAAGTGAAGAGCAGCCATTAACCCCACATTGACGACGACGTTCGATTTGAGTGCCGACTCAACTGCCGCTGAGTCGGAGGGCTCCGTCATGCCGGAGCACTCCAAGATTTCGCGCGTCGCTCATTCGATGAAAGCTTCTGTCATGTCCGGCTCAGCCAATGTCCGCTCGCTCGATGCGATTCGCGACTTTCGATCGGCTCTGATTGTGTTCTTGTCGCAAGTCGCGGACGCCTTACTCGCGCTGCAAGAGCAAGTCTTCTCTGCCGTTGACTGGGTCGAAAACGAGCAGCCTCGGTACTGGGACAATGAGGTGCTGCGAGCTTACGACAATGTGTCAGAAGCGCGGATTGCTCTCGAAACCAATCGGCTCAGGAAAGAAGCCTTCGGGCATCGTCCGTCGCTCGCGGAAGAGAAGGCGGCACTCGAAGCCGCGAAGCGACGACTGGCTTACTGTCAGCAGAAGGTCGAGATCGTGAAGCAAGCGGGCATCAGCCTGAGGCACGAAGCCGATGAGTTCCTCGGTCGCCTCGCGTCTCTGCAGAGTCTCGTCGACGGCGACTTACCGAAGATGATCGGCATGCTCGAACGCATGATCGCCGCGATCGAGAGCTACACCGAAACCGGCAAGCATCCGACGCAGTCGCCGTGATGCGGCAAAGTCGCCATCGACCGTAGCCGAAATCGTCAGATTTCGGGGCCGCAGCGACAGAGTCCGAAGTCTGACGAGCGTGTCGAAGACCATTGTGGCTCGACGCTCCGCGTCGAGAATCCTCGTTATTCGGCGGGAGTTCTTCCTCGGGACTCACGACGCGGAGCGTCGTGCCACACTTTTTCGACAGCCTCTGACGACTTCGGCTACGCGGCGCGATAGCGGTGTAACAAATGCGTCACGCCGCCTCGCGCCTGCAACGTCCGATCTCCTTGAGACCTCACTACCGCTTAGCCAATTCCGTCGCGAGCAGTTGATAGAGCGCGTCGAGCGACTGCGGGATGACCTTTGTGTCCGAGATCACCGGCATGAAATTGGTGTCTCCGTTCCAACGAGGAACGATGTGCCAATGCATGTGCCCCGGCAGACCGGCTCCGGCGACGCGGCCCATGTTTAGTCCGATGTTGAAGCCGTCGGGCTTCATCACCGCTTCCTCGGCCGAAACCATCAAGGCCAGCAACCGCTGACAGTCAGCCGTCTCTTCGGCAGTGAGGTCGCGCAGGTCCGCCTTATGCGCCAACGGGGCAACGAGCAGATGTCCGTTGTTGTAGGGAAACCGATTGAGCACGACGAAAGCGTGACTGCTGCGATAGAGGACGAGATTCTCTCGATCCTGCTGACTGTCACGATAACTACACAGGAAGCAGTCCGACTTCGGAGTCGGCTGCGGTTCCGTGTTCGCGACATAGGCAAGGCGCCATGGCGCCCAAAGTTGTTCGTGCGACATGCAAGCTTCTCCTTTGAACTGAATTCAGCCGACGTCCCGTCGATCTCGTTTTGGCGACAGAAGCATCGTCCCGAAGACGAGGCGGCTGCGCCGCAGTCGTAGCAGGACGCCTACGTCCGCGCGTCCGTTTGTTTGCGAGTCCGTGCGGGTCGCTCTCGGACGTAGGCGTCTGGGCTACAGCGACCCGAGCGGCACAAGACATCGTCACTCAAAACACAAAGAGCGGCAGACGAGTGTCTGTCGCTCTTTGCGGATGTCATGATCGTTACATCGTCATAACGATTACACAGAACCAATCAAACCGTTGCAGCTACTTCTTGGCCGGAGCGGGAGCCGGTGTTGCGGGCTTTGCCCCAGCAGCAGGCGCCGCTGCTGCCGGCTTTGCACCTGCGGCTGGCGCAGGTGCCGGAGCGGCCGGTTTCGCAGCTCCGCCAGCGGGAGCTGCTCCGGGTTGAGGAGCAGGCTTTGCAGCTCCGGCACCGGGGGCCGCTGCCGGGGGCATTGGCTTCGCGCCGTCTCCGCCGCCGCCACCTGCTTTTGCCGCCTGATCGGCAGAGACCTTCAGTGGATCCACGACCTTCTCAACTTTGACGCCCGTGCGAATCTCGGTGCAGCGGTCGAGCAAGTCGTTGTACTTCGCGACGGTCTCCGGACCATTGAGCGCCGGGGCCAGCGCCAACGTGCCGCGCAACATCTGCTCGCACTGCTTCGCCTGCTCTTTGTCTTTCGTTGCGTCGAACTTCTTCAGCATGCAGCGACCGACGCCGAGAACGATCTCGTAGTACTCCGGCGGCTTCTTCGGCAGCTTCGACATGCGGTTCCGCAAGCCGCTCCACTTGTTGATCGCCTCGTCCAACTTCGCCGGATCCTTCTCACCTTGAGTCTCCAACAAGCGGCACTCTTCGATGAGCGGATCGAGAATCTTGCCGCCCGTCTGAGCAATCAAAGCCTGAATCTGCTTCAGAGCTTCATCGATCTTTCCGTCCTCGCGCAGCAGACCCGCCAGTTGCGAGCGGACTCGAATCAATGCGGCATCGCCCGTCGGCGGCGGGGGCAGATAACCCGGCTGCCCGGCTCGCTTGATGATCATCTCGTACTGAGCCTTCGCGATTTCTCGATTCGCCTTCTTCGCTTCGTCGTCGCCTTCGAGCTTCAACGTCGACTCAGCCAAATAGACGCTGCTCGCCAAAGAGAGGTCCGTGCGTTTCGACATCTGAGCGATCAACGCTTTGTGCCGAACATTGAGTTCTTCCGCTTTGCCTTCAGCCTCAGTCTTCTTCGTCGCGTTCTCTTCTTTCTCGGCTTCAATCGCAGCGAGCTGCTGCTTCTTCAACGAGCCCTCAATCTGCTTCGTGTATTCAATCAGCACCGAGTTCGCGACGAGTGCATCAGTGCCCTTCGTCGTCAGCAAGACATCCGCGATCTCGCCGGTTTTGGCGAGGTCATCAGGATTCGCACGCATCACGCGGGCTCGCAGTGCGGCGAGAATCTGTCGGTATTCCGTTTGCCCGAGCCCATCCGGCTTTGCCGTCACGATGGCGAGAGCGAGCGGGTCGAGCAGTGCTTGAGCTTCCGCAAACTTGCCGGCTTCCAGTTCCATTTCGCCTTTGAGCAAGCGGGCTTCAATCAGCAGTTTCGGCAACTGAAGCTCGGAGCCTTTGAGCTGCTTCTCTTGTCCCGCAACGCTCGCCGCAATGCGATCAGCCGCTTGAGTTCGCAGGTTCGCAACCTGCTTCGGATCAGCGGTCTTATTGGACTTCGCGACGATGTACTTTCGCCAGTAGACCGACCCCGAGAAGAACTGCGATTGAGGATACCTCTCAGACTCCTTTTGCACGCCGTCGAAGTGCAGCAGCGAGCCGTCCATGTCGCTCGCTGACAGCATCGCTTGTCCGAGCGCGATGCGAGCGTCGTCGGCTTCCGGTCGAGTCTTCCATGTTCGAATCACTTCGTCGGCGACGAGCTTGAGCTTCGTCAGCGGCTCGGCTTTGTCCTTCGCCGTTTGATAGACCTGCAGCGCCGCTTGCACCTTCAGCGCACCGGCTTGAGGAGACAACGGATCGTTCGGGTTCTCTTTGATGATCTCGTCGCACGTCTTGATGACGTCGTCCGTCTTGCCGGTCATCAAGTACGCATAGGCCAATTGGAAGCGGGCCTTTCGCATCTTGTCGTTGTCTTTGGCCTTATCGCCGAGCGTCAGCGTCTTCGTGAACGCCGTCGCGGAATCGGCCCAACGACCGCTTTGATAAGCCTCATTGGCAACCGCGAGACCTTCATCGAACGACGCGATCTCGACTTCATCACCGCCCTTCACTTCGGCCTGATACTGCCGCTTGAGGATGAAGGCTTCTTGCTGATACTCGCTGCGGATCTTTGTGATGTCCGTCAACTGCTTGTTGATCTTGCGGAAGGCATCTTCACGAGCCTTCGCCGTCAGGCTCTTTGATTGCTCGATTTGATACTTCGTGAGTTCGAGCGCAATGCCTTGATAGCCCTCGCGCCGATTCATCTTCGAGTGCGCCTTCAGCCATGCTTCAGCGTCGGATGCAAAGCCTTTGTCGTCCTTCTTCTTGCGAAGGAGTAACAATCGATACATCTCGACCTGAGCAAAGAGGTCTTCGAGGTTCGCGTCGCCCGACTTCGCACCTTCGGCAGCGGCGAGTACTTCTTCATACAGGTCGATCGCGCCTTTGATGTCGCCGCTCTCATCGAGACTGCGACCGTGCCACATATGGGCATAAACGCCGACGAGCGTCGCGCGATAACCCTGATAGATGTCGTCGAACTTCTTCGCAGCGGCGGCCAGCAAGTCTTTGCGTTCTTTCGCGGCGACGTCGGTGTGAGTCATCGCCTGATAGAAGTCGAGCATCGCGTAGTTCATGCGAACCTGCAGCCACTGGCCCTCGACTTCCGCCAGTTCGGTCTCTGCATCCGTCGGCTTGCGTTTCACAATCACAGGACGCTTTACCGCACTGGGCTTCGGCTTATCTCCAGCGGCTGCCTTCTGCTTGTTCTTCAGCTCAAGGAAAGTGGCCTCGTAGCGATCGACCGACTGCTTCATCCATGTGCGTGAAGCGACGAAGAACTTTCGCGCGGCTTCGAAGTTCGTCTTCTGCTTCGTTGTGTCCTTCGTCACTCGCGCCTGCTTGATTTCAAACTGGCCGCGTTGATTGAGCATGTTGGCGAGCCCATCAATCGCCAGTCCCGCTCCTTCGTGCTTTGCATTGGCCTTCAAGAAGGCTTCGAGATGTGCCTGAGCTTGATTGAGTCGCGAGTTTGTTTGCTCGGCATTCAAGCCTTCTTCGGCCCAGATGACTTTGCTGAGACCGAGCTCCAGCTCATAGATCTCGACCAGTTCTTCCGGCAGCTTCGTCGCCTTGAGCTGCTCCAAATGGAAGACGGCCATGTCGCCATAGCCCTTCTCGCGCAGCCCCGCCAAGAACTCCATATGCGGCTCTTTGGCGAACGATTGTTGGTACGAGGAACCGAGCAGGGCGAAACCCACTGCCACCGAGAGAGCGACACGTTGAATCTTCACGGGATCAACCTCTCAACTAGACAACCAAAGAAGCGGTCTCAACGAGGACAACAAAAAGGGCGGCGATTTGTTCGCGGCCCATCATTTCTCACGCTGCGACGGCGACCGTCAAAACCACAGAGCACAGCCTGCTCAGCCGACGAAAACCAATCGCCGAACAAGAGGCAGAGAGTAGATCAGCCCCCGCCGCTGCGAAACCGTCGCATCAGATTGAGAGGTCGCCAAAAAGTAGCTTGGGATTCCATCCCGAGCCGAGGCGGGCAAAACGTCTCGCAAGAGCAAAGCCCCGCCGTCAAAAGCGACCTGTGACGGCAACGCCTTACGACGAATCACAAGACATAAGCAGCGTGTTTCCCGCGTAGAAGTAGCTTGGGATTCCATCCCGAGCCGCAGCGGCAGCAACGTCTCGCAAGAGCAAAGCCCCGCCCTCAAAAGCGACCAGAGACGGCAACAACTGACGGGGAATCACAAGACATAAGCAGCTAGTATCCCAAGCGCAACAGGCTGAGGTGAAGTAACAGTCAAGAAGCGCGAAT
>CAZNMS010000392.1:0-8471 GCA_964573505.1 uncultured Planctomycetaceae bacterium
GTGCTTCTGCATGAACGCGGTCATGATCGTCGGCAACGGCGGCGAGACTTTGTCTTGAGCGGCAGCGCTCGCAGCGAAGAGCGCAAGGCAAGAGAGAACGGTCGCAATCAGCGTTCGCGTCATAGTTAGACCGGGCGAGAGAGAGGCGGGATTCAAGGCGGGCGGAAGCGGGGCAGCGATTCTGCCGAGACACACTGCGCGACTCAAGCTGCTTCTGACCCTTACGGCGGGAGCAGCAGCAACCATTCGTCAACGCGCGACACCATTCCTCGCAACCCCCACGCAGTCGCGCCCGGCGCGGAGAAACGTCGTTGCTCTTCCTCTTATGACACTCCGCAGGATGCCGGGAACAAGTGGCTGTATTTCACTCCGGTCCCGGTGTTGAAAAGCACCACTCGCTCATCGGGGCTCATCCATCCGGAAGCCAATAGCGACTTCGCGGCTTGCCAAACGGCACCGGCTTCGGGACAGGCGAAGACCCCCTGCTCACGAGCAAGCTCAAGCACTCCCGCACGGAGTTCATCGTCGGTCACAGTCAGCGCCGTGCCGCCACTCGCGCGAATCGCCCGCAGCATTAAGAAGTCACCGACCGCAGCAGGCACTCGCAGTCCCGAAGCGATCGTCGACGCATTCGGGAACAGCGGTGCAAACTCCGCTCCGTCATTGAACGCTTTGACGATCGGAGCGCAGCCTTCTGCTTGCACCGCGACCATTCGCGGACGCCGCGAGTCGATCCATCCGAGCTGCTCCATTTCATCGAACGCCTTCCACATTCCGATCAAGCCGGTACCGCCGCCCGTCGGATAGAGCACGACATCGGGCAAGATCAGCTCGCGCTGTCCGAGTGCGTCGGCGAGATCGAACGCAAGCTCGTAGCCCATCGTCTTCTTGCCCTCGACGCGAAACGGTTCTTTGAGTGTCGAGAGGTCGAACCATCCAAACTGTTCTTTGCCGTCACGCACTCGCTTGCCGCAGTCGCTGATGAGTCCATTCACGAGCGTGACGTCAGCGCCTCCGACTTCGCACTCAATGATGTTGGCCGGCGGAGTGTCCTTCGGGACGAAGATCGAACACTTCATCCCGGCACATGCCGCATACGACGTTGCCGCACCGGCAGCGTTCCCGGCAGAGGGCAACGCAACATGCTTGATGCCGAGTGCCTTTGCGCGAGTGATCGCCGCTGACATGCCGCGCGCTTTGAAGCTGCCCGTCGGATTGAACGACTCGTCTTTGATGAAGAGGTTCTGAAACGGCTCAAAGCTGCCTCGCCGCTGACAGCGCAAGAAGGGAGTCGCTCCTTCGCCGAGTGAGACCGCATCTTGCGGTCGATCAACCGGCATGACTTCCCAGAAGCGCCACATCGAACGCTCGCTGCGCTGCCTCACAACATCGGGAGTGAAGCGGCCTTTGATCGCTGCGAGGTCATAATGAGCAAGCAGCGGCTTCTGACATTGGACGCAGAGATTCTGAGCTTGATCAACCGCATGACTGAGCCCGCAAGCGCCGCAGACTAATGAGGTATGCACGAGACACCGTTTCGTTGTGAGGAGCGAGAAGCAGAGAGCTTCAACATCTCACAACGCGGGTCTGCATCGCAACTCGGATGCGGAGTGCGACCTGCGCTCGCAAGGAGCTGTAGCCGAAATCGTGAGATTTCGGAGCTTGCAGCGACTGCGTCCGAAGTCTCACGACTTCGGCTACAAGTGCTCGCACTTCGCGTCCCTATCACCCCCGAATGCCCGCGCGGCACCATCATTCGTCTCATCCGTCCTATTGGTCGTATTCAACAACTCGCGCGAACCAATCTCACAACAACTCCGAGCACCGATGACGAACTCAACAAGCCCGACCGAACTCGTATCAAGCGCCTTTCTCGTTCACGGCATGCACTGCGCCGGCTGTGTCGGTCGAGTTGAAGCAGCTCTCCGAGCGGTGCCGGGAACGGTCGATGTCGGAGTGAATCTCGCGACTCATGAAGCGCGCGTGAAGCATGCTCCGCGCGACGCTGCTGCTGAGTCCTTTCGCACGGCGATTGAACAACTCGGCTTTCAATTCGAAGAGGTGACCTCTTCAGCAGCACGGCTCCGCAACGAGTCGTCGATGTCGCGCGAATGGATCGAGTTCGCCCTCGTACTGCCGCTCGCTGTCGCCGTCTTCGTCATCAGCATGGCGCACTGGCACTTTGCCGGAATCGAGTTCGTGCTGCTCGTGCTGACAACGCCCGTTGTGTTGTGGGGCGGCAGAGACTTCTTCAAAGCCGCACTCAGCGCCGCGAAGCACGGGACAGCGGACATGAATACGCTCGTCTCAATCGGCACGGGTACGGCTTACGGAGTGAGCGTCATCGCAACATTGACTCCGGCTGAATGGTGGCACGCAGAGCCGCCGCTCTACTTCGAGCCCGCTGCGATGATCACGCTCTTCGTTCTTCTCGGCAGACAGCTTGAAGAGCGAGCACGACGACGCACTTCGAGTGCGATCGACGCTCTGCAACAGCTTCAGCCGCAGACGGCGCGCGTCATTCGTGCGAAGCCTCAACCGCAGCCGACGCCATTTCTCTTCGATCTGACAGCGATCGGGACAAGCTCAATTCAGCCGTCCGATGCAATGTCATCGCGCGATGAAGACGTCGAGATTCCCGTCTCGGAAGTACGAGTCGGGGACTTGCTGCGAGTCCGACCGGGCGAACGCATTCCGGTTGATGGCGTTGTGCTTGAGGGTCGCAGTGAGATCGACGAATCCGCAATGACGGGCGAGTCGATGCCGGTAACAAAAAGTACCGGCGATCGCGTACTCGGCGCGACGACGAATCTCACCGGCAGCTTTGTCTTTCGTGCCGAGCGAGTCGGCGATGCGACGCTCTTGCGGCAGATCGTTGATCTCGTGCGAGAAGCTCAAACATCAAAAGCCCCGATCGCGCGGCTTGCCGATCGAGTGAGCGCAATCTTCGTCCCCGTGCTGCTGCTGATTGCCGTGCTGACGTTCGGAGGATGGCTGCTCGTCGCCACTTGGCGCGAGGGTTTGTTGGCAGTGATCTCAGTGCTCGTCATCGCATGCCCGTGCGCGCTCGGACTCGCGACTCCGACAGCCATCATGGTTGCGGTCGGTCGAGCGGCTGAACGGCACTTACTGATTCGCTCAGGAGCGGCCTTAGAGATGCTCGCCGGAGTGCAAACTGTCGTGCTTGATAAGACGGGCACAATCACGCTCGGCAAGCCGGTCGTTGTTGAAGTGGTGACAACTGGCAGCAGCACTGCCGATGAACTGCTTGCTGTCGCGGCTGCAATCGAACGGCATTCCGAGCACCCATTGGCTCAAGCAATCGCCGCAAAGGCTTCCTCAGTGCACCCCGCAACGGACTTCATTGCCGTCCCCGGTTGCGGAGCGACCGGCGTTGTGAATGGGCAACGCATCGTCGTCGGAACGGCAGCCTTCTTGAGGCAGCAAGGCGGCTCGATTGAGTTCTCTGATCGGGCAGACGCGACTCCGGTCTATGTCGCGCGAGATCAGACGCTGCTCGGCACGATATGGCTTGCCGATCAACCTCAGCCGACTGCGCGTACTGCGATTGCTGCACTGCAATCGCTCGGGATTGAGGTCGTCATGTTGACGGGCGATCGACTCTCGGTTGCGAAAGCTGTTGCTCATGCCGTCGGCATCGAGCGCGTGCAGGCGGAAGTTCTGCCGCATCAGAAAGCTGCCGCGATCAAACAACTGCAGCATCCGCTTGAGGAATCTGATTCCGTCAGCAAGCAAGCACAGTCACTGCGCCGAGTCGCAATGGTCGGCGACGGCATCAACGACGCTCCGGCGTTAGCCGTTGCCGATGTCGGCATCGCACTGAGCAGCCGCACGGACATCGCAGTTCAAGCGGCAGACATCACGCTCATCGGCAATGACCTCAACGGGATCGTCGCTGCCATAAAACTGGCACGACAGACGATGAGCACCATTCGGCAGAATCTGTTCTTCGCACTGATCTACAACGTGATCGGCATCCCGCTCGCCGCCGGAGTGTTCTCACATTGGATCGGGTTGATGCTGCCCCCAATGTTCGCCGCCGCAGCAATGTCCGCGAGCAGCATTTCGGTCGTCATGAATAGCCTGCGATTGGGTCGAGCATTTCCGCGCTCGCGCGAGTCAATTCATCGTTAGTGGCCCTATCGTTTAACCGCACGCCCATCGGGCTGCGCTCTTCGTACACGAGACTCTGAATCTCGCGCGTACGGCCGAAGCGCACGCCGATGGCGATACGGTCAAACGACTTGAGTCATCCACTCAGCAGCCGTGACTACGTGATGTGAGCGCCTTGCGTCTCGACATAGACCGCATACAGCGACGTGCTGCCGGTCATGAAGAGACGGTTGCGCTTCGAACCGCCGAAGCAGACGTTGCTGCAAATCTCCGGCAGCAGGATCTGACCGATGCGTTGCCCGTCCGGAGCGAAGCAATGCACTCCGTCATAGCCGGCTCCGACCCATCCGGCGCTCGCCCAAATGTTGCCGTCGACGTCACAACGAATGCCGTCTGCGAATCCAGCTTTCTCAACGGTCTTCCCGTCCTCGCCCTTCATCGCGAGCTTCATCGAGGCAAACTCTTTGCCGTTCTTCAGAGTCTTCTCATCGACGACGTCCCAAACGCGAATGTTCTTCGGGGCATCGTCGTAGTGCGACGCACCGGTGTCGGCGACGTAGAGCTTCTTGTAGTCCGGCGAGAAGCAAATGCCGTTCGGCTTGAAGATGTCGTCAGCAACTTGAAACAGCTTTCCGGTCTTCGCGTCGATGCGATAGATCGCTTCCTTCTGATAGGGCTGCTTCGAACCGTTGTTGGCGTTCTTGCCTTCATAGTTCATGAGCGCGCCGTAGCCCGGATCGGTGAACCAGATATCGCCGTTCGGATGCACGACGCCGTCGTTCGGAGCATTGAGCGACTTACCGTTGAACTCTTTCGCGAGCACCGTGACCGAGCCGTCGTACTCGTAACGCACCACTTGTCGCGTGCCGTGCTGAAACGAAATCTGCCGTCCCTGAAAGTCGAACGTGTTACCGTTGCTGTTCCCGGCAGGACTGCGAAAGACGCTGACGTGCCCGTCTTCTTCGAGCCAGCGCAACTGAATGTCGTTCGGAATGTCGCTCCATAAGAGATAGCGCCCGACGCCGTTCCATGCAGGGCCTTCGGCCCACAACATCTTGTCGCTGTGATAGAGCCGCTGAATGGGAGTGTTCCCGAGCCCGTACTTACCGAAGCGCTTATCGAGCTTGACGATGTCGGGATCGGGATAGCGAGTCGGTTGAGCATTCGGACCGAAGTCGCGTGCGAGCGCCGAGCCTGCAACCGACAGAGCGGCTGCCGTCAAAAAGGAACGTCGTGCGATCGGTGCCGTGCCGGGAGTGGTGCTCGTCGAAGATGTCTGCTCAGCGTTCATGAAGGCTCCTTGAGGAAAAGAATGAAGCAACTCGCTTCTAATGACAGCAGGCTGCAAGGCCCGAGTCCGAGCGTAGCCATTCTCAAAGAAGGCCAGCAACCAACGTGCGCAACCGAGTGCATGCCGTCTGCAAGAGGCAGCCGCTATATCACTCCGCCCGCTCGTATCGTTCGTCGCTTCGCCTCTAGCCAGTCTTGAATGTGCCGCATAACGGCGGGCCGACGACCGCTGTAATAACTCGTACCCTCAAGGAACTCATGCCGTGTCAGTTGCTCCCGATCCCAATCGTCTGACGGTCAATGACATGCAGCGGATCATCGACAAGATGTACGGCTCGAAGGACGCAGCCCGCGGCATCTCCGGCACGTTCATGTGGCTGATGGAAGAGGTCGGCGAGCTCGCATCGGCTTTGCGAGAAGAACCGCCGGGACTCGCTCAACCCTCAGAAGCATTAGCGAGCGAGTTCGCCGACGTGCTTGCATGGCTCGTCACAATCGCGAACGTCGCAAAGGTCGATCTCGCGCAAGCCTTCACCGAGAAGTACGCGAAAGGCTGCCCCGGCTGCGGCCAGTTCGTCTGCGAATGCGCGCTGTCTGAGAAGCCGTAAGCGACGCGCCCCGCTGATAGGACTCAGAGGACGCATACGACAAATGGGACCAATAGAAAGTGACCGCCGTCCCATCAGTCCTATTGGTCTTACTCGTCCTATAGGTCCTATCGAACGGGCGCAGTTGCGCCGTCACTCCTCATCGTCCGGCACGTCCATTCCGAGCTGCTTCATCTTGCGGTAGAGGTTTGAGCGATGCAGGCCGAGCATTCTGGCCACTTCGCTCATGTTGCCCTTTGCGGCTTTGCGAGCCTTGATGATGTACTGCTCCTGAAAGCGATAGGTTGCTTTCATCAAACCGAGATCGCAGCCGCGCGGGTCTTCGGCGTCTTCATGCTGCGGGCTCAAGATGAAGGCGAGATCGTCGACTTCGACTTTGTCGCTCGAACTCAGAAACGCGACGCGCTCCATCAAGTTGCGTAGCTCGCGAACGTTGCCCGGCCATCCGTGCGTGTTGAGGCGGCGTTGTGCTTCGGCTGAGAGTTCAAGCACCGGACGTCGCGCCTTCGGACAGAACTGACGTAAGAAGTATTCCGCGAGAGGCACGATGTCTTCGGGACGATTCCTCAACGGCGGCAAGTCGAGCGTGACGACGCTCAGCCGGTAGTAGAGGTCTTCTCGGAACTTCTTCTGCCGCACGGCTTCGGCCAGATTGATATTGGTCGCTGCAATAATTCTGACATCAACATGAATCGGCTGAGTGCCGCCGACGCGCGTGATGATCCGCTGCTCGAGCACCCGCAGCAGCTTCGCTTGCCCGCCCGCGCTCATGTCACCGATCTCGTCGAGAAAGATCGTGCCGCCGTCAGCGAGTTCGAACTTGCCCTTATGAGTCTCGCGCGCGTCCGTGAAGGCGCCTTTCTCGTGCCCGAAGAGTTCGCTTTCGAGCAATGACTCTGTCAGCGCCGCGCAGTTGACGGCGACAAACGGATTGCCCGCTCGCGGTCCGCGAAAGTGCAATGACTGCGCGACAACTTCTTTGCCCGTTCCGCTCTCACCGAGAATCAGCACCGGCAACTCCGTGCCGCTGAGTCGTTCGATCGTTTGTCGCAGCGCTTTAATCGGCGGACTGTTGCCGACGATGCGCACGCCTCCGTGCAGTTGCTCGGCGAGTTGCTGATGAGTGCGCAGCAGCATCTCGCGTTCGCGCGTATTGCGCAGAGCGACCGCCGCTTGAATACCGAGCTGCGTGAGGATGTCTTCATCGTCGGAGTCGAACGCACCGCGATTCTTATTAATGCCCTCGAAGGCTCCGATCAGCTTGCCGTCACTATCAAGCAGCGGCACGCACAGCAGATTGCGAGTCCGATAACCGCTCTTCTTGTCGACGCTCTGATCGAAGCGTTTGTCGTGATAGGCGTCATCAACGCAAATCGTCTGCCCCGATTGCACGACGGTCCCGACGATGCCCGCGTTGTCGGGCAGATACAGCGTGCGGCCTTCAACGCCGAGCGCCGGGCACGCGAGCAATTTCTGATTCGGTCTGTCCCAAATGAAGATGCTGGCGCGATCGCAGTCGAGCATCCGCGTTGCTTCATTCGCAATCGCTTCGAGCAACGGAACCGTTTCAAAGATTTGAGACAATCGCGATGCGACGCGCAGAGTCTCGCGCAGTCGCTCATTGAGTCGACCGCGATGTTCGATGCGCCGTGCGAGTTGCAGTCCCTGAGTGAGAGCACGCGCTGACATCAAAACGCTACCGAAGTCCGTCGGTGCGATGCGACGACCGGCCAACATCAGCAAGAGCGGATCGGTAGTCGAGCCTTCCAGTGGGACAATGGCTGCGACCGTTCCCGAACTCTCGCCGAGTTCCGTGAGCACTCCGGCTCCGCGATCGAAAGCTTCTTCAAACAACCGCGCCGGCCATGCGGCGAACGGCTTGCGTCCGAACTCCGCAAGAGCACTCCATTGCGGCATGCGCTCGACCACTCCCGCCCATTGGACCGAGAACTCCGCAGCGATCTCATGCAAAGCCGCCGCGAGAAACGCATTGGCTGAGTCGGTCGTGACGACGGCCTGCGCGATGCGATCACACAATCGCAAAGCCGGTCCGACACCGTCGTTCTGCTGTAAGTAAGGCAGCTCGTTCCAAGACATCCATTTCGTCGTCACGGAGGTCTCCGATTAGTTTCTTCCTGCGTAACTTCAGCGCGCCGTGCGCGCATCTTTGTACGACGGACTTGCAGTCCGTCGCCCCCGCAGATCGACGGACTACAAGTCCGTCGTACATTCTCTGGGGTGCGGGCGAAGCCTGCTTTAGGACGCGAGAAGACAATGAGACGAATGAAACCGAGCGGACACATCCGGCTCAGTGGTCCCATTCGTCTCACAAACGCGAGGTCGTGTTTAAGCAGACGATGATTAGAGCGCCATCTCGTCCTAAGCCGAGCTTCGCCCGGAACCCAGAGGTAGCCGAATTCGTAAGAATTCGGTCTTCGA
>CAZNMS010000393.1:0-8471 GCA_964573505.1 uncultured Planctomycetaceae bacterium
AGCCCGGCGAAGTAAGTAAACGAGCCGTCGGGTTGCAGTTGCAGAGTTCCCTTCGTCGGTGGCGATACCAATTCGACAGTCGTCATCTCTCGGTTGAAGCCTGTGTCGTTGGCGAGCAATCCCAATGATGAAGAAATCGAGATTGTCTGGCCGGCATGAGCCGCGTACGAATCCGGCTGAGATACCTGTGTGATCGCAGTAACGTGTATCGTCACAGTCGCAATTGTCGAATTCCCGAAGACGCCGCGACCTCGGTAGCTAAAAGTATCAACGCCCTCAAAATCTACATTCGGCACATATTGAAATGTGCCATCCGTGCGAAGTTGCAGTTGGCCATGCTGCGGCGGAGTGACGAGTCTTGCAGCGTAGTAGGGAGAACTGACTCCCAGATCGTTGGCAAACAGTCCGGGTGTTGTTTGTTGCAAGTCGTAGTGAACGACATCGGAACCGACCTTGATCCAGAGTTGTTTGCCATCGTCCGTGACGAACGGCACTACGCCACTGGAGCCGTAGTCTCCAAGTTTTTCACCAGTCAAGGCGTCGTAGTAACTGTTGTTGCCAAACGCGACGAGCCCACTCGCTGCCAGAATGATTTCAGGAAATGTATGCACGTTGTGCCGCACGTCAGCAGCTTCAACTTGCAAGGCCCCGTAGTAGAAATATTTCCCATCCGACGAGAGTACGGAACTGCCGCCGCCAATTTGAGCGGTGCCATAAACTCCCGTATCGCCACTATAGCTCAAGGAGTCATTTGCAATTTTGCGGACATGTATTTCAGACGATGAGCTTCCCGAGCTGCCGTGATAAATACGTCCGGTTCGCGCGTCGTACTCGAAATCCCCGTAGTAATCAGCGGGAATCCGCGAGAGCTCGGTCGCTGTTGTGTAGTTATTCAACATCATGTCGACATGTTGGTCGTGCTCCTGAGCTAGATACCGGTCAGCGCTGATCGCTTCAATCTTCCAGACTATTCCAGTGGGGCGTTGCTCCCAGGTACGTGTCTGCAAGTCATATCGCACCGCATAATGCTGACGCACCGGTGTTCCATATCCCATTACTTCTCCGCCGTAGTCTGCGGCAAACAAATAGCGCCCGTCAGGAGTGAGATCCATATCGCTAAAGGCGGTGCTGGCGACTCGGGTCTCAATCAATTGCCCGGTCGTGCCGTCGTAGACATCAATTGTTGTATTCTTGCGGGCGAAGAGCAGATTGAACTGCGGCGAGAACTCAAATTGCTGAGTCGCAGCTCCGACAGCGAACGAGTTCCGGAGTTGCAGGCCTGTGAAGTGAATATCACCAGCAGATGCCGCGAGCGTCTGCCCTGACGCGATGGAATATTCGTCGGCAACGGCTGTCGCAGGTCGAGCAGCCGGGCGAGGAACGTGGATCGTGACCGTCGCGTTTGGGGATATCGTGCTGCCTTGCTTCAAGCGATAGGCAAACGTGTCGTCGCCTGTGAATCCCGCGTTGGCTGAGTAACGAAATTGACCATTGGTTTGCAGCGTCAATGTGCCGTGTTGCGGAGGCGTGACGACTTCCGCCGATGCATCCGCTGGTGCTCCGTCGTTGGCTTTTATGCCAGCCGGTAGCACACCGACTCGATAGTGCTGAAGCTTGCCCGCAGTTCCATTGAAGGCCCAGACGTTCTGTCCGTCTTCACCCGCGAAATAGACGGTCATCTGATCGGACAGCGTCCCCAGATAGGCTCCGGTGTTCGTGCTGTAGAAACCCTGCTTGCCAAACGCGAAGTCTGCGGTCGCGGCAAAGATGCTCTCTCCAAAGGTCCGCACCAGACTCGTTGGATCTGAGACAGAATACTGTTGAGTCCCTTTGTAGTAGTGTCGTCCATCCGAGGAGATGGCCATGCCGACGTATCCAGAGTCGCTCGCATAGGTGATGTTGAGCAATGTCAGTTGATCTCCCTCAACGCGTGCCAACGCAAAGTTGCCACCATTGATAACATTGCCAGTGCGGTGGTCGTATTCCATATCGCCTGGTCGATTAAAGTTAGTACTTGGCAGGCTCGTCGAGTTGGTTTGACCGGGATTGAATTTATACAGACCCAGGGTGATCCATTGGTCGGATGATTCGGCCAGGAATCGCGTGCTTGATACCGCTTCGATGTGCCATGCGACTCCCGATACGGCCTGGTCCTCCCAACGCCGATTGGCCAAGTCGTAGCGATGGACACGGCTTGGATTCAGCGGACTCCCATAGCCAATTTGTTCTCCGCCAAAATCAGCGGCAAAGAGAAACTGACCATCGGGTGTGAGATCCATGTCGGTCAGACCGTAGGTTCCGACGTGCTGATCAATCACCGCCTTCGAGACGGTATCAATCACCGTGATCTCATTGCCCGACGTGCGACCAAACAGCAGGCCATGCGCTGCCGAATACTCCAATTGCACGAATTGCTTGGTCGTGCTGATGGCATCAACGAGCGTGACTTGTGGCCCCGTTGTCGCCGGTGCGGCAGTCACGAGCGCTTCACCAAATACGGCGTCATAGGAGTCTGCGACGGGATTCAACGTCGTGAGCAAACACCGAGGCTCCAAGTCTTCAAACAACATTGCTCTTGGACGTACCGCCGCCGACCGAGCGAGCTTTCTGCGAGCCAATGAATCCTTCGATACCGACTTCAGCCAGTTGAGTAGCAGCATGCGAGTGCCTTTTGTGTGTTTGGACGATGCCTTGATACGTGATGTTCGAAACGGACATCAATTGCCCGGTCAAGCCAACCTCGCTTCGATTGACTCGGTCGATCATGTCGCGTCAGAAGAAACTGTGCAGTGGAATTTGATTCCAAAATTGGGAGTGCTGTCCAGATACCTTGTCAAAATGAGACCTGGTTCAGACCCTGGTAGCAGCAGAGGCTGAGCTGGGGGCGTCAAGAAGGTCTGTCATAGGCACCAACTTAAGCGTGACATGGTCTGTTCGAGAACGCGGAAGCTCTCGATGCTTTTGGCGCTACATCGCATCGCTCTTCGGAAGAAGGAGCTTCTTCTGGGCAAGATCAAGGGATTGATGCAGCCGTTGGAATGCGTGCTCGGGGACGACTTGGATCAGTTAGCTCGGCAAGAACGCGTTGTTCAAAGACAGCGGAAATTTTCCGGTCGATCTTTGGTGCGGCTGTTGGTCTTCACGCTGATGCAGAACCCCAACGCCAAGTATGCCGAATGGGCTCGCACGGCGGCTCAAATGGGCATCGAAGTCTCGGCCACCGTTGTCACATTTCTTACAGTTCGCCTGTCGGAGTCCTCGCCGTTGTTCGGCTCGGCATTGCGAGCTTGTGTGAGTTGGGAACTCGGGTGCTCGGTAGGGACCGCGACGTTCGATCTCTCTCTGTCGATCCGCCATTGATGGTTGCGCCACACCGAATCTTGACGGCGTGGCCGTTCCTTGTTTCAGAACCTCATTCCGCTGCGGCTCGGGATGGAATCCCAAGCTACTTGTCGGGATGAGTTTCCGATGAGTTGGGAAGTCGGTTTGAGTCGATTTGCCTTTGACGGTTACTGCGTGGCGAATTGTGACGGCAGTCTCGTGGCTTGATTGAGAATCTCATCCCGCTGAGGCTCGGGATGGAATCCCAAGCTACTTGTCGGGATGAGTTTCCGATGAGTTGGGAAGTCGGTTTGAGTCGATTTGCCTTTGACGGTTACTGCGTGGCGAATTGTGACGGCAGTCTCGTGGCTTGATTGAGAATCTCATCCCGCTGAGGCTCGGGATGGAATCCCAAGCTACTTGTCTGAACGAGTTCCCGTAGAGTTGTGAAATTCGGATGACGCGAGTTGCGGAGCGACTCGTCTATGTCGCGCGGTCGCTCTGCGACTGAGATTGCCTCTCGGAAGTATCCGTTTGGAAGACGCAGTAGGAGCTTATTTTGACTCGGAGTTTACGTTCATCGTCGGCGCGGTTTGAGTTGCTCCGATGCTTGCTCGGACGTTGTTGCTTGCTGCTGACACTTGTCACCAGTTGGGCGGGGACGATTGAGATGGCGGCGGCTCAGCCTCCGAGCATTCGCCGATTGGCAGAGTTTCTGAGTCCCGAGATTCGGGATCTCAATTGGGAACAACACTCGTGCGAGATTCGGCTCGGCACTCTGCCAGAGTATGTCGCTCAGTCGAATCTGCGAGCGGGGTTTCACAGCCTCTTTGCGAAGTCGGAAAACGATCCGCAGTGGGTGCAGATTGATCTCGGCAAGGTCGTGCCGATTGAAGTGGTCGCTCTCGTGCCGGTCAGCATTGTGCAAGAGAGCGTGCTGCAGAATGGCTATGGCTTCCCGGTGCGGTTTCGCGTGCAGGTCAGCGTTGATCCGGCTTTTCAGCAGTCGGCGATTGTGGCTGATAGCTCGGCAGCGGACTTTCCGAATCCGGGCAAGTACCCGGTGCAGTTCACAGGGCTCAATGTCAGCGGTCGCTATGTAAGGCTGACTGCGACCAAACTCGCGAGCGTTGCGTCGCGGCCTTGCTTCGCGCTGGGTGAGCTCATCGTGCTGTCCGAAGATCGCAACGTTGCGGCATGGCGACCGGTGACTAGCTCCGGTTCCGAAGAAGCTGAGTCGCGCTGGTCGAAAGAGTATCTCGTCGATGAGCAGTCGATCTTGCCGCAGATGCACGGCATGGGGTCGAGCCGGACAAACGGCTTCTTGTCAGAGTCGTCGAACTCTCCACTGGCCGAAAAGTGGATCAAGCTGGATCTCGGAGCGAGCTACTCGGTCGACGAGATTCGGCTCATTCCCGCTCGGCCCATCGAGAGCGTTGATATCCCCGGCTGGGGCATGCCCGAACGCTTTCGCATCGAGTTGGCGAACAAAGAGGATTTCTCGGATGCCGTGACCTATTGCGACTTCGGCGAAGTGGATGTGAGGCACGGCGTCTATCACGCGCTGGTCTTGCCCTCAGAGTTGCGCCAGGACTTTTCGCGCGGCGATAGTCCTCCGACAGCCGGCGTGCGCACGGCGTTTCCGTCGGCACCGATCTCAGGTCGTTATGTCCGCATGACAGTGACGAAGTTGGACGCGCGCGTGCAGCCGACTTACTTCGCACTCGCTGAGTTTCAGATTTGGTCCGGCAGTGAGAATGTCGCTCTTCGCGCTGCGGTCGAGGCATCGGACGCGACTCTGAGTAGCCGCTGGTCGCCCAATTTTGTGACCGATGGTTATTCGAGCCGACGACAACTCATCGCAATCAACGATTGGCTCGAACAAATTGATCGCCGACGCACGATCGAAGAACGCCGCTCGGCAATTGAAGGGCAGTACCGCATCGCGCTCGAAGACTTCTCGATGCAGGTCTATATCGTCGTGGCTTCGACGGCGATCGTGCTCGTCATGCTCGTGATTGCGTTTGCATGGAGGCAGCATCGCCGACATCGACTGCAAACTCAGTTGCTGAGAACTCAAATCGCGAGTGACCTGCATGACGACATTGGCAGCAACCTCGGGACGATTGCGCTGCTGTGTCAAACGATTACACCCGACTCGAACGACACATCGTTGCTCGATGAAGGGCTGCGCGAGATTCGCACGATCGCGCTCGAGACCGGCGATGCGATGCGCGACATCTTGTGGCTGATGAAGGAGTCTGCGACTGGCCTCGATGAGTTCGTCGGTCGCATGCGAACGATGACGAATCGCATGACTCAAGGTTTCGAAGTCACGTTCGAAGCGCCGGACTTCTTTCCTCATCATCCAATTGGACTCGTCTGGCGCCGCAACTTGTTCTTGTCATTCAAAGAGACGCTCTACAACGCCGTGCGACATAGCAAAGCAACGTCGTTGTCGATCTCGGCCCGCATTGAGGGCGCGCATTTCGAAGTCAAAGTTCAAGACAACGGCAAGGGCTTGCCCGAGTCGACGAATGGGCTCGGCTATGGTCGCGGCAACATCGCGCGGCGCATGGAGATGCTCAAAGGCGCGGTCAGCTTCGAGTCGTTATCGAAGTCCGGCACGACAGTCACGTTGCGCTGCCCGCTACCTAAACCGCGTGATGCGTGAGCGGACTTTGTTGATAGGCTGCGAGCAAAGTGAGTTGTGTTGTTGAGCCTTCTTGATGACTGCCGCTCGTGAGCGATTGATTGTCCGCCTTGCTCAAAAGGATTGATTCATGCTTCCCACTGAAATCGTTCGCGTCTGGCTGATTGAGGACAACGAGCGACTCCGCGCGACGATGGCTCGAGCGATCAATCAGATTCCCGGTCTACGTTGTGATGCGGACTATTGCGCTGTCGAACCCGCGTTGCTGCAATTGGCGAGCGGTGCTCCGCCGCATGTTGTGCTGCTTGATATCGGACTGCCGGGCATTGATGGCATCACGGGACTGCCGAAGCTCAAGCAGGCCGCACCTCAGCTAAAGGTCGTGATTCTGACGGTCTTCGACGATCACGATCGCGTCTTTCGCGCGGTGTGTGCCGGAGCTGATGGCTATCTCCTCAAGACGTCGCCAATGGACCGCATTGGAGAAGCGCTGCGCGAAGTCTCGCGCGGCGGTGCGTCGATGAATCCCGAGATTGCTCGCAAGGTGCTCGATCTCTTCAACAACCAGAAGCCGCAACGAGCGGCGAGCGATCAAGGACTCACCGAACGCGAACTGGAAGTGCTGCGGCTGATCGTCGCCGGTCTGACGAAGAAGGAAGTCGCCGTGCGAATGGACCTGAGTCAGCACACTGTCGATACGCACTTGCGGAACATCTATCAGAAGCTGCACGTCAACAATCGCGCGGGCGCCGTCGCTACGGCGATACGCGAGCGACTGGTGTAATTCGAATTGCCCGCTATGGTCGCTGAATCAACTTAGGCGAGCGGCAGATGAGTCGATACCGGCAAGCCTTCTTGTACGACGGACTTGTAGTCCGTCGACACTAAGAGGCGGCGGACTACAAGTCCGTCGTACTGGTGATTCCTCATCTGCCGCTCGCCTTAGTCTGAGTGTGACATTTTTCTTACCTCTTCTTTTGACTCGCAGGTTCAATGACTGACTCCGCCTCGCCGAAGCCTCCGCGACGCCCGCGCTATGTGGGCACGCATCCGCGTCAGTTTTCTGAGAAGTACAAAGAGCATCAGCCCGATCGTTACTCCGACGACGTCGCGAAGATCGTTGCCAGCGGCAAGACGCCGGCCGGTTCTCATCGACCGGTTCTGCTGCGCGAAGTGCTCGCCATCTTGCGGCCTCGACCGGGACAAGTTGTTGCCGACGCAACGCTCGGATTCGGCGGGCACGCGCAAGAACTCTTGCTCGCCGTGCAGCCGGGAGGGCGACTGCTCGGAGTCGACGTTGATGCGGTCGAACTCCCCAAAACGGAAGCTCGCTTACGGGCTCTCGATGTGCCGAGCGAAGCCGTCCTCACGCGACGATCGAACTATGCCGGACTCGCGAAGTGGCTCGGTGAAGTCGCTCCTGAAGGAGTCGATGCAGTGCTTGCCGATTTGGGTTGCTCATCAATGCAACTCGACAATCCCGAGCGCGGCTTCAGCTACAAACTCGACGGTCCGCTCGACATGCGGATGAATCCCGAACGAGGCCAATCCGCCGCCGAGTTGCTCTCAAGACTCAGCGAAACGGAGCTCGCTCAGATCTTGCGCGAGTACTCGGACGAACCGCATGCACTGACTCTCGCGCGAGCGATCTTGCAGGCACATGATGCCCGCCCGCTGACGACTCGCTCATTGGCCGAACTGCTGAAGTCGGTGACTGGCAAGTTGTCGCACGCGGTCGGCGACGATCCCGAAGCCACTGTGCCGCGCGTGTTTCAAGCCCTGCGAATCGCCGTGAACGACGAGTACTCGGCCCTCGAAGCGTTCTTGGCAACAGTGCCGTACTCGCTGAAACCCGGCGGACGAATCGCGGTCATCAGCTTCCACTCAGGCGAAGACCGACGAGTGAAGCAAGCCTTCAAGCAAGGCTTCAAAGACGGCATCTACGCCGAGATCTGCAGTGAAATCATCACCGCGCAAGGCGACGAGCGCCGAGAAAACCCGCGCTGCAAGTCCGCCAAACTGCGCTGGGCAACGCGCGCGAAGTGAACGGTGAATCGCGCTGCTTCCTCAAAGATGGGATGTTGCCGACTTGTCTTCATGAGCGGTCTCGAAATGACCGGAATGAAGAGAACGAACCGCTGATCGACGCTAATGAAACGCTGATAAAGACATTGCAGCAGAGTCCGACGCGATGCCGACCGGACTGAGTGATTCACTCGGCCTTCATGTCGTCGTTAGCAATCGATGATTTTTCTCCGCGACTCGCATTAGCCAATTGAGGTGGCACCGATGACGCCGCGCGGATGCCGACTCATCTTCATTAGCGTTCCATCAGCGTTCATTAGCGGTTCACCAAACTCATCACCCCCGCAGTTCTGCGAGCGGTTCGCCTTCGTCGAGCAGGTGCTGCGGTCGGCCTTGCGGGTCGGTGAGCGTTGTGCGGCGCGCGTCGATGCCGAGGTTCGCGTAGAGCTGCGCGAAGATGTCTTTGTAAGTC
>CAZNMS010000394.1:0-8415 GCA_964573505.1 uncultured Planctomycetaceae bacterium
CCGGCTTCGTCGACACGCCGATGACCGCTGCCAACGACTTCCGGATGCCCGCGCTCGTCGATCCCGACGAGGCAGCCGATGCGATCCTCGACGGCCTTCGCAGGGGGTGTTTCGAGATCCATTTCCCGAAGCGGTTCACGCTGTGGATGCGCCTGTTGCGGCTGTTGCCGCAACGGCTGTACTTCATGGCCGTGCGCCGCTTCACCGGGCTCTGAAAGCCGGAGCGAGGGAATGGCCGATCGGGACGTCTCGCCGGCCTTGCGTCGCGTCATCGCGTACTTCGAGTCCCTGCGACCCGAAGACGTGCCGGCGATCGCGCAGTGGTATGCCGACGACGCGCGCTTTCGCGATCGCATTGCGGAGTCGCTCAGCT
Organism: uncultured Planctomycetaceae bacterium; assembly: GCA_964573505.1. GTDB lineage: Bacteria > Planctomycetota > Planctomycetia > Planctomycetales > Planctomycetaceae > AM-0621. The sequence continues at coordinate 374 of CAZNMS010000394.1, forward strand.
TTACCGAATGCTTCGTCGAGCGTCGTCTCGGGGCAGAGCACTACGAACTCTTCGCCGCCGTATCGAGCGACAAGTTCGCCGGAGTAAGTTTCGTGCTGCATGAGGCGAGCAATACTGACAAGCACCTCATCTCCGGCCGCGTGCCCGTGAGTGTCGTTGCATTTCTTGAAGTGGTCGACATCGAGAAAAATGACGCTAAATGGCTTAGAAAACTGAGAGTCGTGATACTCCTTCAGTCGTAATTCCATTTGAGCTTTGAGTTCGCCCCGATTAGCAACGTGAGTCAGTGCATCTCGACTCGCCATGAGTCGCAGATTGCGATCACCCGACTTCTCGGTAGCAATTTTGCCTGAGAGGTCGCGCACAATTTCTGCAAAGCCTTGCAACTTTCCGTGCCCATCAATGAGCGGGAGCGTCTGCACTTCGACCGAGTTCCAACCGTCATTGCAGTGCTGCATTTGCAATTCATTGGTCTGCGGTCGGCCTTGCTCAAGTGCGGTGCGAATGGGGTAGTCAGCAGGGCCGAGAACTTCACCATACTGATTGCGGTATTGGATAAACTCCGGCACGTAACCTGCGCGAGCCTTGCGCCACGAGACGCCCTGCAGCGCAGCCATTCCCTTACTCCATACCAAAATTCGTCCCTCGGGATCGCTGATGTAGAAGCCGTCATAGAGGCTTTCGAGCAGATACAGGTATGAAAAAACCTGACTCATCGAACCCGCACGTAGGACTTCATCCGCGCCGAGTTGATAAACCGGAGCGTCCTCGTAGATATGCGTCGGGACGCCGCTGTATTCGAACCAGCGTGATAAAGCGGAGATCACATTGCCGTCGAACTGAGAACCCGCTCCGCGATGCAGTATATCCATCGCTTCCTGATGCGAGTATTTGTTACGAAATACTTGCGGGGTTACGAGCGAGTCATACGCATCGACAACCGTCAGAATTCGCGCGCCTAAGTGAACCTCGCTTCCGACAGCAGTAAAGCCATGCGACGCGCCATTAAAATGCAGATGCATTTGACTGATAATCTGAACGATTTCGTCATGCGCTCGACATGCCTGCAAAACATCGCACGCGATCTCGTCGATCAGCGTCATGAGTTCGGTTTCTTCCGGCGCGAGGCGTCCCGGCTTTTGCAGGATCAGATCGGGAATCCCAATCTTGCCGAGGTCATGCAGCAAGCACGCAGCCTCCAGCGTCTGCAGCGGTAGTCCTTCCCATCCAAGATACTGCCCGATCGCAACTCCCAATGTCGCAACTCGTCGCGAGTGATTGACGATGGCCGGATCTCGATACTGCAACGTCAGCATCAGCGTTCTCAGCGCATTGCGTTGAATGATGGCGTCCCAGCCATTTCCCGATTCCGGTTGCTGCTGAGACAACGACACCAATTCTAGAAGCAAACGCGTCGAGTTCAGCGGGTGCGACGAGTAGTGAGGACTGCGTTGTCCGGTCGAACCACTAGGCAGAACTTCTTCAGCAAGCATGTGCGACTCCTAGAAAGACCATGCAGGGCATGCGCTCAAACCTAGGACGCTTAAGGACTCGGTCAAATCCGCTGAGCAGTTCGCCGCCAACTGTCGCTCTCGATTTGCCATCACAACTCGCCGAAGTGAACTCACTCCTAGAAACGAAAAGGCCCGATTCTTCTGCAGAATCGGGCCAATCAGTTTTATGACACTGCGGTCATCTCGTTCTTAGCCGAGCGACCGCAGTTGCAGGAATTACCGGACCAAAGTCACCCAGTAGGTTTGCCCGTTGCGGACCATGTAGCCAAAGCCGGCTTCGGTGCCGCTGAGCATGATCCCGTGATGCGCGGGGGACCAAATCCATCCGTTGACGGCGTCTTCGGGAGTCATCGGCCCCGAGTGAATAATCTCGGGAATCCCCATGCTGCTGTGCATGTACCATCCGGTGTCCGCCATCCATTTGGCGTGCTTTTGGGCTAGCAGGCACAACTCGCTGTTCATCTTGAGCGGCGGCAAGCCCCAGCGGGCTCGCTCTTGATTCTCCAACTCCTGCATCCGAGTAATCGTCGGATGCTTCGTAAGCCAAACATGCTTGTCGTCTACTGCTTGATTGAGATCCGCATCCACTCCGGGACCGGCCAACAACGCAGCCAACAAGCACGAAACGGCGACTCCATTCATCATTGCCCTTTCTCCTTTCAGGAAAACCACGAGGAAAAATCGCAACGGGAGCAGCGTCGCCAACTCCCGCAGGAACACTCGTTTCGCAGGGCAACCGCAGTCGACAACGGGAGCGCAATTCGTCCCTAACGCGGAATACCCCGGTTACACGAAGGCTCACACAGGCGCGGAAAGAAAGACGCAGTCCCCCGACGCCGGACGAGACTGGCTGACCGCCAATCATCAAAGGCTCGGGACAAGCGACCGCACTTCTGCCGGCCATGCCCTCGTCTCACGACGACCTGATCATCAGGCCCATCGCGGGCGTCCTCCGAGGCGACGACCCACGCCGGCTCAGGAGAACTTCCAATCTGCCGCATTTTTGCCGGGCGACATCCAGTCACCCACCAAACGGCATCTGCGTCCTAACCCCGGACGCCTCGTTCACGAACCGCTCCAACCTGACCCCGACGCCCAATCGCCGCAGTCAGCCTTCTGACTGCCGTCCCGGCAACCAACAAAGGCGCGATTCAGTGAAACTTTTCTGATTGCGAGATCTGCACAATCAGCACAACCCTTAGAACGGGTGGGAAACTAGTGGCCTCAATCCGGCCCTTCAAGTCAGCAAAACCGTCAAATCGGAGCCTTTAGATAAGTTGAGTGATCTCGAAGCTTTCGGCACAAGCTGCCATTGCGATCGCTGTTCGGCGACGAAACTCGGAACGGCAGATCTGCCCGCCTGATGTAAGAAAAAGTGCTCTCACAGTTCGCGGCGAGGCGGTCAGTCGCGCTGACTTTGACTGATCTTCGAGCATCGCAAGCAAGCGGGACGACGAGCACTTTGCGGCGCTGACTTAATTCTGCGGCACCTCTTGCAGCCATGCGATCAAGACGCGGCCGACTTTCTCAAGGCTTTCAGCCGAGCACGAGGCGGGCACATCTTTCGTCGTGTGCCAGTGCGAGTAATCGAAGTCGATCAGGTCCGTTGTCGGAATCTTCCCGATCTCATTCAGCGGAATATGGTCGTCGCTGACTTCGTGTTTGGGGCGATCCGAGAACTCCTTGATCCCCAGTCGTTTCGCGGTCGCGAATACACTCTTCGTGACGGAGGGAGCGAGGCGCATGCTGGCCTTCTCGGGATGAATCGCCAGTTTCTTGCCGGCAATCATGTCGACGAGCACGCCGCACACATACCGGTACTCGGGCGGTTGCCGCCGATACTGAGTCGCGAAGTATTCGGAGCCGTGAAAGAACTTATCGCCGCTGCGGTAGACGAGTTCCTCGCCATCGAAAAAGACGATGTCGACGCCGTACTTCGGCGAGATGTTCTTGAGGTGCTGCCCGAGTTCCATGAACAACGCGACGCCGCTTGCTCCGTCATTCGCTCCGATGAAGGTGCCGCGCGGTTTGAAGAGGTCTCGATCGGGGAACGGTCGAGTGTCGTAGTGGCAGCAGAGCAGCACTCGCTCCTTCGCGGTCGGGTGAAACGAGACGATCAAATTCGTCATTCGCACCGGTGCGCCGTTGACGGGATGAGCGACATCAAAGCCCTGAGCGCGGACTTCTCCGAGCTTGCGAAAGTGGTCAATGACGAGCTGTTGCTGCCGCGCCATGCCCTCGCTGCCGCTGATTCGAGTGCCGATCGCGCAGATCTTTTCGAGGTAGCCAAAAGCACGCTTTCCGTCAAAAGTTGCAGGCAAATCCTGCGCTCGCAGTGTCGTGCCTGCTCCCAGCAGCAATGCCAGCAGGATGACAGTCAGCCGCGTCTGTGTCAGAAGTAATACACTGCGGCGTGCTTCCGATTGCTGCTCGTAACAATGTCCGATCTGCCGGTTACCTAAGTCCTGACTCGCTGCGGTTGAGTTGAGCGTTTCCAGAGAGTTCGTGCCGTGCATGCCGCATCCGTTTCCGCAGGGTCTCATTTTCTTGCATGAGTTCCGGAGGCAGCTTCGTGCTGAACCGAGCCAGAAACTCATCGCGTTCATCGAGTTCTTTGTGCCACTCTTCGCTGCTCACTTCGAGCAGCGCGCGGGCGGTTTCTCGCGTCCAACCTAATCCCGTCAACCCCAATCCCTGCGCCGTCGGCATGACTCCAATTGGCGTCTGAACGGAATCGCCTCGGCCGCGCGAGCGTTCGACGATCCACTTCAGAACTCGAAAATTCTCCCGATATCCGGGCCATAAGAACCGCCCGCTCCAGTCGCGGCGGAACCAGTTTGCGTGATAGATGCGCGGCAGTTCGACTCCCGCACGTTGCTCTTGATTCAGCCAGTGCTGCCAGTGGTCCGCGAGGTGATACGGACAATCTGCACGTTGACCGAACGGGTCGAAGAGCGGACTGCCGCCTGCGTCGCTCGGAGTGAGCGATCGCTCGCTGTTGAGCGTCGCGCCCATCAGGACGCCGTGCTGCCATGAGGTCGCTTCATGCACGAGCGGAATTGTGTTTCTCCGTCGTGATGTGAAGACAATGGCGCTCAATGGGACTCCCGCCGGATCGCTCCATTGCGGATCAAGCACCGGACATTGCGAGAGCGGGACGACATACCGAGCGTCCCAATGTGCGGCGGGACGTGAGCTACTCGGAGTCCATTGCCGCCCCGACCAGTCCGTGCAGACCTGCGGCGGTTTGACATCGGCTTCATCCCACCAAACGCAGCGATCCTCCGTCAGTCCGACATTGGTGAAGAGCACATTCTCGTGCAGAGTCCGCTTGAGATTTTGGCAGGTATGCGAGTTCGTATTCGCAATCGTCCCGCAGAGTCCGACAAGCGGATTGAGTGCTCGCAATTGTCCGTTCTTGTCCCATTGCAGCCATGTGACGTCGTCGCTGACGAGTTCCATTTGCCAACCGGCGACAACATCGAGATCGGGCGGGACGAGCGTGCTGAGCGTCGTCTTTCCGGTCCCGCTTGAACCGCAAACGCCGATGTAAGTCGCTTCGCCGTCCGGACTCGTCACCTTCAGCACCGACATATGCTCGGTGAACCATCCGTCGCGCCGCGCGTGAATACCGGCCATCCGCCGAGAGTGCGCTGATAGCGCAAATACTGCGTCGTCGGGATAATTCGAGCCGTAGCAAACGATGCCGTCATCCTCGGCAAAATGACACAGAAGTCGCTCGTCGGAATCCGGCGCGCCGAGTGTATGAATCCCCCGCACGAAGCAACCTGTCTTGCGAATCTGAGCGAGTGCCAATCGTCCGACGCGCGCAATCATACTCGTTATCAACGCGACGAGCGGACTGTCAGTTAATTGCACTCCGGCCTGCGCCAAAGGGTTGCCGGGCACACCGAGCAAATAGGGGATGACGTATAATACTCGCCCCTGCATGCAGCCGCTGAGCATCTCACCTAATACCGACTGCATATAAACCGGGTCGGCCCATCCATTATTCGGTCCGGCTTCATATTCCGTCCGAGTACATAGCAGTCGCCGAGAAGCATCGACTCCTTGCACCTGAGTTCGCGCGAGAAACGATGCCGGATGACGACCCGCATTGAGCGCCAACAACGAACCCTCGCGCAGCATGAGCTCGCGCAGGCGGACTCGCTCGCTCTCGGTTCCGGTGCAGCAATGGACGATCTGCGGTTGAGTCAGACGAGCGACCTCGTCGATCCAACCGTTCAAATCGCGACAGACTGCCGCACGCTGTTGTTGTGCCAGGATGAACATGCCCCAAAGGTAGGTCAGATTCAGCCGCGTGCCGGAATTTTTGCGTCACTCCGCGAGGGCAGATTGTGCCGCTCGACACAGAAACTGCGGTATTTTCCTGTCTGTCGCCGGGCATTGTTGCCATTTCGCATCATCAACGTTTGCCTTCGCAACTCTGCGATCATGAATTGCAGTAACGATCTCGTTCGTGACCGACGGCGAACGGCTGAATTTGGTGCGAGCTTCGCGCCGCTGAAATGAAGGGCTCCGCCGAGTCGGAGCACCTCAAGAAGCACCGTCGATCGTTCTTTTGCACTCGCAATGTGTCGACGCTTCTTGAGGGCTGCGTCGCTTGAGCCATAGAGTGGATCGTTTGCTGTCTCGGTCGCCGGGATCGAAATCAATGCCGTAACGCGGTCGTATCCTCTTTCATGACAGATGGCTTTTGCTGTGAGCGATAACTCTCCCATTGATTCGCCTGCTGACGGTTCCGGGGATGCTGCGACGAATGCAGCTATGCCGACGAAACGCCGCGTTTGGTTTTGGGGATTGCTCGGATTGGCGAGTGGCGTCGCGTTTGTTGTTGGCGTCGCGATTTGGCTGACGTGCCGCGATCAGTGGGAGCTTGCGGCACCGCTCTTTTATGCGATGCCTCTGCCGCTTCTGGCTGTTTGCGGAGTGGTGACGTCTGAGTGCTTGCGGGTCTTGCGACGGCGACGAATAGCGCTGCTCTTCTTAGTGGCGGCGATTGGCATTGCGGGGAAATGGTCGCTCGATGCGTTCGCGTCGCGCGGTGATGAGCCGCCGAAAGAAGCGATGCGCTTGCTCTTCTGGAACGTGAATCGGGGCAATCTCGGCTACGAAGCCATTGCGGCTGAGATTCTCGACCGCAATGCCGATGTCGTGACGCTCGTTGAAGCAGTCGCTGACGGGCAGAAGGTCGAGTTTTGGAAGAGGCATCTCGCGGGCTATCAGATCGAGAAACTCGGCGGCGGCATGATGCTCTTTGTGCGCGGGCACATGCTGGAGCTCGAACCGGGGCGACTTCGAGAAGCACTCGGTTATCGCGTGATGCGAGTGCGAGTCGGGCAGCAGGAGTTCGCGCTCACGATCGCTGACGTCGCGTCTGATCCACTGCTCTCGCGACGTCCGGCCTTTGAGAAGATCCGAGAGCTTGCCGGTCGACATCCGAAACTGCCGCATGTGCTTGTCGGTGACTTCAACACTCCGACTTCGTCGCCACTGTTTGATCTGTTGCCGCCGGACTACTCGAATGCGTTTGAGAAGAAGGGCTCGGGCTATCGCGAAACATGGCCGATGACGAGCCCCGTGCTGCATCTCGATCAAGTTTGGGGCGACTCACGCATTGAGTGGCATCGCTGTCAGCATGGATGGTCGCTAAGGTCGGATCATCGTCCGGTCATCGTCGAGTTCAGTTTGAAGTAGCGGTCAGCGGCGGTTGTGATCGGCATACGCGGCAAGAGGATTGTTTCGTCTTTCGCACTGTTCGTACCGAGAGTCCGCATGTCAGCAACTCCCATTCTCAGTCGGTTGAACGAACTCCGTCGGCAGTTGACTCAGTGGATCGTGATTGATGGGGCCAGCCATCTTTCAGCGGCGGTCGTCGCTTTTGTGGCGATCGACTTTTTGCTCGACTGGTCCTTTCAGATGGATCGAGCACAACGCGCGGTGATGTTGGTGCTCGTTGTTGGTGCGATCGCAGCGATTGCTTATCGCAAGCTGCTGAGTCCGCTGAGGCAGCGTCCTTCTGACGATGCGCTGTGCTTGCAGGTCGAGGAGCAGCAGCCCGAACTCGGACAAGCTCTGATTAGCGCGTTGCAGTTCTCGCGAGTTGAAGTGGCGCCGACAGGAAGCTCGCTCACTCTGATGCAAGCAACGGTTGAACTCGGCGGAAGTCTTGCGGCGCGGATTGATCCAGTCGTCGCTCTTGATCGGCGGCGTCGAATGAGGAACGTCGGCGTGCTGATGGTTGCTGCGTGCAGTCTGCTCGGAACTGCGGTCTCCGTATTGGCGACGGACTCGGGAGCCATTTGGTTCAATCGCAATGTGCTGCTCGGTCAGCGCGAGTGGCCGCAAGACATCCACTTTCAAGTGCTCGGCACGCAAGATCGAGCGCTCACAATCCCGCGCGATGAGAATTGGCCGATCGAAGTTGCGATCACTGCGGATAGTCGCCGCTTGCCGCGCGAAGTTTGGATCGAGCATCGCGAAGCGGGACGACGGCAGCGGATGGAG
>CAZNMS010000395.1:0-8412 GCA_964573505.1 uncultured Planctomycetaceae bacterium
CCGGTTCGGAGGGAGGGGGGACTGAACTCAATCAGTTCTCCCTACCCCTATCTTGCGCGGGCGATGCGGGCTCGAACCGACGATGGCGAGTCACACTCGCTTTTGCGACCGTCCTCGCGGCAGTTCGATGCACCGACGCGGTTGCTGCAACTGACGCTCGCGGCCAGATTGCTCGCCGCTCGATCCGACTCATGGACATGTCGGAGGCATCGTCGCTCATTCATCGCAGGCAAAGGCAACTTATGGACTATCGCAATCTCGGAAAGTGTGGCGCGAAAGTTTCGCGCGTGTGTTTAGGAACGATGATGTTCGGCGGGCAGACGAGCGAAGCAGATTCGACACGCATCATTCATGACGCCATTGATCGCGGCATCAACTTCATCGACACCGCCGACATGTATGTCGCGGGACAGTCTGAAGTCGTCGTCGGTAAAGCGATCGCTGATCGGCGCAGCAAAGTGTTTCTTGCGACGAAGGGCGCTCAGAAGATGGGCGAAGGCCCGAACGATCGCGGAGCAAGTCGACTGCACATCAAGCAGGCGCTCGATGCGAGCCTCAAGCGACTCGGCACGGATTACGTCGATCTCTACTACGTGCATGTGCCCGACTACGACACTCCGATCGAAGAGACGCTCCGCGCACTCGATGACGTCGTTCGCGCAGGTAAGGTGCATTACATCGCGTGCTCGAACTTCCGCGCTTGGCGCCTCTGTGAGGCGTTATGGACGAGCGACAAACTCGGGCTCAACGCGTTCTCGTGCGTGCAACCGCTCTACAACATTGTGAACCGCGATGTCGAAGTGGAGTTGCTGCCGTTGTGTCAGAACAAAGGCATTGGAGTAGTGACGTACTCGCCACTCGCGCGCGGCATCTTGTCCGGCAAGTACAAAGTCGGAGAGCCGTTCCCAGAAGGCAGCCGAGCCGCTCGCAAAGACGTGCGCATGCAGCAAGCCGAACTGCGCGATGCGAGTTTGGAGGTCTCACAACAGATCGGCGAGCACGCCGCGAAGAAAGGCGTCCCGACGAGTGCCTTTTCCATCGCTTGGGTGCTCGCCAATCCGATCATCACCTCAGTCATTCTCGGCCCGCGCACTGTCGAGCAATGGGAAGACAATCTCGGCTGTTTGAGCGTGACGATTAACGAAGAAGACGAAGCCTTCATCGACTCTGTGATTCCGCTCGGCGAACACAGCGGCAAAGGCTTTCAGGATGCCGCTTACCCGGTGCTCGGTCGCCCGAAGAAGTAAGGCAACCGCGATCGCAGACGAGCGAGGGACGAACTGCGACTCTCTGCCACTCGTGAAGAAGGTTGCTGACTCCGTCAAATCGCAGGGGCACGCTTTTCACTGCCCCTGCATCAGCGGATGCAGCGACTATCGGATGCGGCTTCGCAGCGTCGTACGACGAGTTCTCGATTTGTCGTCGGTTTGCGCGCCTTGTAGGACGCGTTACATAGTCGCCTTTCGCTCTGTGAAAGAGATTGTCGTCTTTTGCTCTGCAAAAGCGTCCTTTCGCGGAGCGAAAGGCGACTATCCCGCTGCGGCATTCATTCCGCAGGCTCATCAACGAACGCATGACCGCCTTGCACTAACCGACGCGTCATGAGGACTTCGCCGACGAGGATCGCCAAGAAGACGAGCAGCAGCAGATGCCATAGCTCGACGCGCGCGTTGTCTGACTTCAGCGAGTCGAACAGTTCGTTCGAATCCTTCAGCGGCCTCAGTCGGTTCTCGGAAGTGAGTTCGCGCCAGGACTCATCCGAGATCGGAGCAAGGTCCGATTCCCGCCGGTCGAAGTTCACGACAAAGAGTTCGTCCTGTGCTGCTGCGGCGTCCGCTCGATCGCGTTTGCGGAAGCGGTACGTGCCCGGCAGCAGTGTTTCGTCGAGTCGCGCGAGCGGTCGGAGTTCATCGCCTGCCACTGTGCCTTCAACGGCTTTGCCATCGGGCGTCGCGAACTCGTAGTCGCGCAGCGATTGCTGCTCTCCGATTGGGACAACGAGCGGAACGCCAACATCGACATTCCGCGAGATCCGTCCGGCTGTAAGGTCGAAGATCAGCTCATGCAAGAAGGCGACGTAGTCCGGCTTCGCGGGCAGCGTCGTCCAGTCGGCGTCGAGCGTTGATGTCATCAAAGTTACTTGCCCGCGACCGAGCGACCGCGACAACAAGAACGCATCTCCGCTCGTGAGTTTCGCCGCGATCACCGCGTTGTCCGCGAGCGCTCCGACTTTGAACCAGTTCGTGAAACGCGCATCGAGCAACCCGTCTGACGAGCCGGCGCGGAACGGCTTCAGCCACTGAAGTTGCAGACTCTCATTCACGATGCTGACCGGCGGCACGTCTTTGTCGCGCGAGGCTGCTTCGATCTTCTCAAGTCGCGCCGGCAGCAGCGCGACTTGCTCGAAGAGCGTGCCGTTGTACCAGTCCTTATCAACGCGATCGCCGAGCGTGATCGCGAGCCCTCCGCCGCTTTCGACGTACTCGGTCAGAGCAGTGACTTGCGCGGCATCGAGTCGCATGACGTTCGCGAGCACGACCACTTGCGGCTTCGTCAGCCGTTCGGCGGTGAGCTGACTCACCGGCACAACTTCCGCCGCGACCCACGGAGTGGGGTTAGAGGCTGCTGACAGTGCGAGCTTTGCAAAGAAGGTCTCACTGCGAGTCGGATCTGCGTTCGGCTGCCCATCAACGATCAGCACGGGCAGCGCATCGGTGATCGAGATCGCGGCTTCAGCCCGATCATCGTTCGGCAAGTTGTCCTCTTCCGTAACGACGGCAATCAGATGCGAGCCCGTTGTGTTGAAGCGATGTTCGAAGTCGAGCGACGCGTGCCCGTCCGACTCGACGCGCACCGTCTGCGTTTGATCGGCCAGTCGCTGTCCGTCGATTTCGAGGAACACTTTCCGAGTCGTCGCCGCCGTGCCGCCCGAGCACTTCAGTCGCGTCTTGATGCGAACTGGAAAGTCGATGACGGTCAGCTCACGAGAAAGCTGCAGCCGGTCGATCGTGAAGTTTGTCCGCTTGCCCTGCTGAGCCTGCGTGTTGACGACCCAAACATGAGGCGGCACCGTCGCTTGTTGACGGAGTTCATCAAGCTGTAACCAAAAATGCTCGTCGGCATTGCTCCATGGGAGCGATTGGCCGTCGGTAATAACAATGACATGCCGGCTGAGGTTCGTGCCGGTCTGCAGCATTTGCAGCGCTTTGACGGTCGCCTCATTGAGCTTCGACGTACCACTCGGCGGCGGCAGTTCATCAAGCAGCTTTCTCAGAGTGACTCGATCGCGACTGAATTTCGGCATGAGCGGACTGAGAACATCGCGAGCATCAATCAGCGCGACGCCATCCGCTGCTGACAACTCCTTGAGAAAGTCTTGAGCCCACTTCGTCGCACGCTGATGAGGAGTTTTCGCCGCCCCGCGCCAATTCGCCGAGTACGAGCTATCGATCACGAGCACGTAATCGCCGGGCGGAGTCGCCGCGAACATCGCCGCTAACGAACCCGACATCCAGGGCCGCGCCATCGCCAGCGCGAGCAGAGCAATCAGGCCAATCCGCAGCGCCAGCAGCATGAATTCTTCGAGCTGTATCCGCCGTTTGGCCTGCCGCCCGAGTTCCAGAAACTGCATCGCGCCCCACTCGACGACGTCGTACTTCTTGCGACTCAAAAGATGCGCAATGACCGGCAGACTGACTCCGAGAAGTCCGAGCAGCATCAGCGGGTTGAGGAAGAGATTGGCCATGCGGTCGAGATCAGAAAGGAAGAGCGGAACCCGCCTCGCGTTATAGCCGCCGCCGATGCAACGCAGCCCTTCAGGCTGCGTATGTAATGCGCATTCCAATGCGTCGAATCAGCCGAGCGAGCGTGTAACAATCCACTCGCCGCTCGCCTCTTGCCGTTACCGCCCCTCACCTCAGCAGCGGCAAGTCGCGCAGTTCTTTCGGCAGATTGAAATGCACGTGCTCTTCGCGAACGACGACGGACTCAACAGTGGCTGAGTACTTCGTCACGAAGAAGTCGATCGTCTCTTGCACGACGACTTCAGGAGCGCTCGCTCCCGCTGTGATGAGGATCGTTTCGGTTCCGGTGAAGTCGGTCAGGGGCAGCTCGCTGACTGAGTCGATCAAGAACGCGCGGCCGGAGAACTCTTTGCCGAGTTCCATCAGGCGGCGGCTGTTCGAACTGTTCTGACTGCCGAGCACGATCACGACATCCGCTTGAGGAGCGAGGATCGAAACCGCGTCTTGCCGATTGGTCGTCGCGTAGCAGATATCTTCTTTCGGCGGCGCTTTGATCTGCGGGTACCGCTGCTTAAGCCGACCAATGATCGCTTCCGCCTCTGAGACACTCAGCGTTGTTTGTGTCAGATAAGCCAGTCGATCTTCGGGACCGAACGGCAAGCCATCGACGTCTTCCGGTGACTCAACCAACGTGATGCTTTCGGGAGCTTCTCCCATCGTGCCGATGACTTCGTCATGTCCTTCGTGACCAATGAGGATGATGTTGAAGTGCTCCTTCGCGAACTTGATGGCTTCAAGATGCACCTTCGTGACGAGCGGGCATGTCGCGTCGATCGTCATCAAATTTCGCTCGCGCGCATGCCGACGAATCTCCGGCGAAACACCGTGAGCGCTATAGAGCAGAATCGCCCCTTCAGGAGCTTCCGAGATGTCGTCGATGAACGTGACGCCCTGCTTCGTGAAGCGATCGACGACGTACTTGTTGTGAACGATCTCGTGATAGACATAGATGTTCGGACCGCAGCGACGAATGGCCTCATCAAGGCATTCGATGGCCATATTGACTCCGGCACAGAAGCCGCGCGGATTGGCGAGCAAGATTTTCATGCGATGTTCTGAACTGAAGTTTGAGAAAAAACGTGTAAGAAGAAGTACCTGGCGAAGCGATTGCCCCGCCGTTATGTAATTGTCGCGACATCCCATTGACGCGACTGAGCGGCATCAGAGAGGTCACTTGAGTTCGAGAATCGTGAATGCTGTTTCAAGTTTTGCAGGACGGACATCTTGCCCGACCCGTAGTGGAATCGAGCCGCTCGCACATGCCCCGACGGACAACATGTCCGTCGTGCATTTCGTCAGCCTTCACTGAGCTTCGAAGGCCGACCGATTTTCCGAGCGAATCGCGCGACAAACGCTGCCCGAGTTCTGAGCGAAAATGCCGTCAAAGCAGCGTGATTGGCAGCGAATTGAACTCCGAGCAACAGATGAATTCGCCGACTTTCACTCGGCTAGCCCGGCGCGGTCGAGCCGATAACATCCCGCACCTTTTTTTCGCTTCGACCGCCCTGAGAAATGAGCCTGCGTCATGGAGATCGTGAAGTATTGCCATCCAGTGCTGCGCTGGAAATCGTCGCCTCTGCCGGAAGTGACCGACGAACTGCGCGACACCATCGAGAAGATGTTCGACCTCATGTACGAGGCAAAGGGCATCGGTCTCGCCGCCAATCAGGTCGGTCTGCCGTATCGCTTCTTCATCGCCAATGCGACGGGCGATCCAGATGAAGTCGATGAAGAGCTTGTCTTCATCAACCCGGTGATCACGAAGAAGTTCGGCGGATGGAAAGAGGGCGAAGAAGGCTGCCTCAGCTTGCCTCAGCTTTACGGGCAAGTGAATCGCGCTCGCGAAGTCATCGTCGAAGCCTATGACCTCGACGGGCAAGGCTTTGAGATCGAGTGCGATGACCTCATGGCGCGGGTCATTCAGCACGAAACCGATCATCTCGACGGAGTGCTCTTCATCGACCGAATGGGTGAATTCGCGAGGAAAGAGATCGAAGGCAACGTGCGCGAGTTCGAACTCGCTTTTCGTCACGACCAAAAGGCCGGCAAGTATCCGAGCGACGAGGCCATCAAGAAGCGTTTAGCCGAGATGGTGAAGACCTTCGAATTCCCGCCGATCCCCAAAGAGCCGGAAGCCGATGCCGAAGCTGGCGCGACTGCCCCAACATCGGACGCTCCAGCATCCGAGTGAGTCGAGCGGCAGAAGCAAAACGCCGTTCGAAACCGAGACTCAACGAACCGCTTGTCATCATTGCGTTGAGGAGTTTGCATGACGGGCGATAGCGAACTCGACCGACTGATTGCCGCCGCGCGCGAAGCGGCTTCGCGAGCCTATTGCCCCTATAGCCGCTTCCCCGTCGGAGCGGCTTTGCTGACTGATGACGGTTCGATCTTCAGCGGCTGCAACGTCGAGAATGCATCGAGCGGACTCACGATCTGCGCCGAGCGTTCCGCCGTCGTTCAAGCAGTCGCTGCCGGTCGAAGGCACTTTGTGCGAGCCGTTGTCTATACGCCGACTCCAACACCGACCGCTCCCTGCGGCGCGTGTCGGCAAGTGCTCAACGAGTTCTCGCCGGAAGCAATGCTGACATCCGTCTGCGACGGTCTCGCTCGGATCGAATGCCGCCTTAGCGACCTCCTGCCGCACGCCTTCGGCCCCGCCAATCTCGAACGACCCGATCGTTAAGCGACGCGGCTGCGTCGCAATCGATAGTCGCCTTTCACTCCGCGAAAGGAAGCTTTTGCGGAGAAAAAACCGACAAACTCTGTCGCGGAGCGCAAGCCGAAAAGCTGCGCAAGCCGACGAGAAATCGAAAACGAGTAGTACGACGCAGCTCGCATCGCGCGAGATAAGGACGAATTGCCCCTCAGCTCATCCCGTCTTTGATTAGCGTCGATGAGCGCAGATTTGCGTTCCCCACTCTTCGCCTTTCGTAACCGAGCGTCGCTTATCTCAAGCAAGGTGACTGGAATTAATCTTCCACTGCCCGAAGTCATCAGCAACGCGTTCCAGCAGGAATCCGAAAAGGAGCCTGAACGTGTCAAGTCGCCCCGCGCGACGTATAGACGCGACTCTTCTGGCGTTAGAGCAAGAGTCAAACGGGCACTGAATCTTCTCACGACGCCACAACTCTCAATGGTTGTGAATCAACGGCCTCACTCGTTCTGAAAGCAACTCGATGCCGCGTTCCTCTTCGGCGACATCTGCTCCCGCCAGCACCGTCCTCTCGGCTTCCGAACTCAAGCGACTCCGTAAGGCAGCGCGAAAGTGGTACGACGAGCATGCGCGCGATTTACCGTGGCGCCGAACCGGCGACCCGTACCGCATTTGGATCAGCGAGATCATGCTGCAGCAGACGACGGTCGTTGCTGTCGTGCCGTACTTCGACCGCTTCCTCAGTCGCTTCCCGACCGTCACTGAATTAGCTGCTGCGACTCAAGATGAAGTCCTCAAGTACTGGGAGGGACTCGGCTACTACAGCCGCGCTCGCAACATTCATAAAGCGGCCGGAGAAGTGCTCAGTCGCTTCGGCGGCGAGTTTCCTCGCACCGTCGAAGAACTCGAATCGCTGCCGGGTATTGGTCGTTACACCGCCGGCGCGATCATGTCGTTCGCCTTCAACTTGCCTGCGCCGATCGTCGAGGCCAATACGCTGCGTCTCTATTGCCGCTTAATGGGCTATGCCGAGAACCCCCGCTCGACAGCCGGTCAACGTGCTTTATGGAGCTTCGCGACCGAGCTCGTTCCGGCAGATGATCCCGGTGCCATCAATCAAGCGTTGATGGAGATCGGCTCGCAAGTTTGCACGCCTTCAACGCCATCGTGCGACGAGTGCCCCTTGCAGTTCGCTTGCCGAGCGTTTGCCGCAGGCATGCAATCAGAATTACCCGCGCTCGCCGTGCGTCCCGAAATCACTCCGGTCATTGAGTACTCAATCGCGGTGAAGCAGGGCGAGCGTTTCTTGTTGCGCAAGAACCCCGAAGGTCAGCGCTGGGCCGGGTTATGGGACTTCGTCCGACTGTCGACGATTCGAGAAGACTTACTTCCGGCAGGCGGACTGGCAGCACCGCGCGGCATTCCGAAGCCGCTCGTGCGAGAACTCGAGCGAGCGGTTCAAGCTGCAAGCGGTTGCGAGACGCGGCTCACAGAGTTCATCACCGAGATCAAGCACAGCGTCACTCGTTATCGCATTCGCTTGCAGTGCATGATCGCCGAATGGGAATCGGGCACGGCAACGGGCGATGAAATTCGATGGCTCGCTCGTCATGAGTTCGATGAAGTGCCGCTGTCGGTCACCGGTCGAAAGTTCGCGAAGCTGCTCAGCAAAGAGTGATCGCGAGCAAGCCGATGGCGGCAGCTCGTCGGTAATGGCTCGCCTTATGTCGACACTGCAGCGCGCCGTGCGCGTCTCTTCTTGCGACAGATCTGATCCAAAACCCCTGCGTCCTTCGCTCCTCTGCGGTAAGAGCCGATTTCATGAACCGCAGAGGAACGAAGGACCTAACGCGGCAGTGCCGCAACCAAAATGTACGACGGACTTGTAGTCCGTCGCTGCCGCAGATCGACGGACTACAAGTCCGTCGTACAAGGGCCGCAAAAATCTTCTCG
>CAZNMS010000396.1:0-8399 GCA_964573505.1 uncultured Planctomycetaceae bacterium
AACATTGATCCGCAGCGGCAAAACATTCTGCGGGCCGTGCTGCTTGAGTTGCTGATAGACCTCTTCGACGCATTGATGATCGAAGTCCATTGCGAGCACGTATTGCGCTGACTCAGCAGCGATCAGCGAATAGCGCCCGCGATTGCAGCCGAGATCCCAAACAAGATCCCAGCGCTGAGACTGAGCAACGTTTCTGACGAACTGCTCTTTGACCTCAGAGTCGCGGGCGACTTGCTCTGAGGTCATGTCATAATTGCTCCACATGCTGCGGCGCGGCTGCCACTTCAGCTTCTGAATCAAGCGAACTAAGGCCGCGACGTTCTTCTGAATCAGTTCGACTGGAAAGCCAGTCTTCTTCAATTCGCCGAGCGTGCTTTCGGTCTGCTTCTTCGTCATCGCGGCGAGCGCGGCTTGCAGGACCACTCGCGAGAAGACGCCGCTGCGAAACCAATCTCGAAACGAGAACAGCTTCGCGAAGTCTTCGGCTGCGATGCCTTCAAGCTCGCTGCGCAACAACGATTGGAAGTCGATGCCGCGATGCACTTGCAGCATCAACGGATAGAGGAACAACTCGCAGAACTGCTGATAGGCGGCCCATGGTTCGCCCGGCACCAGTTGCTCGAACGAGCCGAGATCAATGAAGGTCGGCCGCGCCCCGATGAACTGCACGTTGTACGGCGTTGCGTCTTTGAGAATGAAGCCGTTACCGAGCGCGGCGCTGAGTACTTCTAATTGCAGGAGCGCTGCATCCTTCAGCATCCCGAACGACCACTCGTAAGGGTACGAGATGAAGGGGACTCGCTCGTGCCATAAGACCTTTGCGGCATCGGCACCGAGAGTGAGTGGAGCACGCTCATCGGTCGTGACTTCGCGGCTCGGAATGAGTTTGCGCTGCTCTAAAAGCTCAACGAAGAACGGAGCCTGAAAGAGGCCGTCCCAAACGGCTGCGGCCTCAGCAGAGAGCGTGCGATAGATCTGCCCGTCTTGCACGAAGACGCGCGCCGAACGATCACGAAACGACCCAGCAATGAACGTCGCCGTCGTCAGTTCGCGAGTTGGCATTCCGGTGAGCATGAGCGCGCGAATCCGAGACGAATAAGTGAGGACTCACCGCCAGTTGTGCTCAAGTCGAGAGAACAAGGCGCGTCGAACTGCGCGCGGCTACGGCGCAAGTAGCATGGACTTACAGTCCGCGCTTCGGCGGGCTGTTCGACGTTCGAAAAGGCGAAGACAGCACGGGCTAGAAGCCCATGCTACGACGAGTCGTTCGGCGTCTTAGCGCGACAGCAGGTGATTCCAAATGTACTTGCCGAGCACGACAATGCCGCCCGCGCCACCAACAAGGAGTTGCAGAAGCAGACTTCCAGCGCCGGGGTCGAAGTAGGAAAGAATCATGGCGGGAACTTTCGAAGCTGTGCGATCACAACCGACGGGGAGTCGGCGAACCGATCGCGATTGAGGAAGGACAGCAACCGAAGTCGCTGTATTGGTGCCGGACTCGTTCAAAAGCTTGTGAGTAGAGGCATCAGTGGATGCCGAAGCTCGACCGAGTACCGAGCGGGGGGCGGGATGCTAGGCAGCAAAATCAGACGAGGAAAGTGAGGAGATCTCACTGCGAGTAACTTCTCTTCGTTTGATCTGCCTCAAGACTTGAGGCGGACTGTCGGTCTGCGACTGACAAGCGCAAGTTCAAGCAATTCGAGTACCGAGCACGCTCCCTGATTGCCTGCCCTTCCAATGGTTATCGGAAGAGCAATTTCAGTGACGGACTTTTCGACGAGATTCCGCAGTTCTTCGCGACTCGCTTTACCACTCCGCCAATGCGATGCCGTCGGGGGTCACTAAGAAAAGCCGATCCGTGATGGCGTAGGACGACTCCTTAAAGTCTTGCCGGACGACCTCTTGAAAGTCCCGCCGCATCTCGACGTCATTCGGGATCAGGATCAGCGAGTCTCGCCCGGGAATCGCGGCGATGAATGGTCCGTGCAAGATCTCAGCGAAGCGCTCGTAGAAGCCCGGCATCAGCAAGCGACTAGCCTCCATATTGTCGCCCGTGCGAATGAAGACGATTGGCATATTGCCCGGCACGATTTGTTGCGGCTCTTCCGGAAACGGCAGCGCGGTGAGGTTCTTCATCGCGACTTCGTGCAACTCATCGGCGTCGATGCCCCAGCGCTTGATGTCGTGCTGAGTGATATAGCGGAAGCCGGATGGAATATTGATGACATACGAGATTCGCAGATCGGCAAGCCAATCGCTTTGCACGACTGCTGCTCGCGTGCCGGCGAATGTGTCTCGTCGAATGAAGGGGTAGATCTTGTCGCGGCAGTCGGGGAGTTCTTCTTTGCCGAGATTGTCCGTGCTCATCACCGTCACGGCCTGCTCGAAGAACTCGTCAACGATCCGCTCCCAGTCGCGCGGCCTCTGTCGGATCGTGTAAAGAAGATTGCCGAGAGGAATCCGCCGCTGCTTACCTTTGAGTTCATTGTCCGCGATCTTGAAGTCCTCTTCGGGCCACTGCTCGCAGACCTTCTCGCAGAGGCGATACTCCGCACGGGTCATCAGAGCTTCGAGTTCTCGCGGAACTCGGAAGGTCGACAAGATGCGATCAAAGGTCGATTCCCAAAGATGCTGCTCGCCGTGCGGGTGATAGGCCGTGACTCCCAAAATCAAATCACAAGCCGCGATGAGCCAAACACTGCCGCCGTCCTTCTCTCGCTCGCGATCTGCCCGCATTGAGAAGTAAGGAAAAGTACTGTCGCGCCGCGGATTCTTGGCCTCGAGTTGCACAAAGAGTTTCTCGAAGAACTCGTTGGCCTTCGGACTGCTCGTGATCAACTCGGTGTCGATCGAATACGGCATTGAGTAGACGGTGATCGTGACGTTCTTGGTGCCCTTCGGCCGGAACTGAGTCGTGCGTCCGTCTTCCTCATCGATCTCCCATTCCCAGTCTGAGGGAAACTCAACTTCGCAGAGATTGTCGGGATGTTCGAAGAGCGTGTATTCGCCGCGTCGAGTCAGTCGAGGCTGCCCGCGATTCGGTTTTTGTTTCGGCTCCTGCTGTTCTGCGTTGTCGTCTCCGTGCTTGCTCATGACGTCAATCACTCACTGTTAGATGCTCATGAAGTTTGCGTGCTGCGATCACGCTTCTCGTCGTTGAAACGTGATGAGCGACATCTTGGAGTTCAATGCAGAGATGTCGACCGTACTGCGAGCGGCATGCTCGCTCGGTTCTGCGATGTCGTTGCTGAGTTGCCCGAGCACTTCCATGTTTCTTGCGAGCGTCTATCAATGCGCCGCAGCGACATCGTGCCGTCGGTCATTCAAGTTCGAACTCAGCTTCTCTTTGAAAGGTGTTCTCATGCCGCATCGCACAGCGTTTCTCGCCGCTCTTGCTTTCACCGCGACGGCGTTCGCTCAAGACGAGACGCCGCTTGAGAAGTGCTTGAAGCAGCCATTGCTTGAACAGCGGACCGTGCAGCAAGAAGTCGAAGACTACGTCGAACGCAAAGTCCCGCCGGTCCCCGAAGCGAAGACAACGCAGGAGTGGGAGAAGCATGCCCGACGCATGCGGCAAGAAACGCTCGATAAGGTTGTCTTTCGAGGCGAGGCCGCGAAGTGGCGCAACATCGCGACGCAAGCAGAGTGGCTCGGTGATCTCGAAGGCGGGCCGGGCTATCGCTTGAAGAAGGTGCGATTTGAAGCCGTGCCCGGAATGTGGATCCCGGCGATCCTCTATGAACCCGAGAACCTCAAGGGAAAAGTTCCTGTGATGCTCGCCGTGAATGGGCATGACAGCAAAGGCAAGGCGGCCGAGTACAAGCAGATGCGCTGCATCAATTTGGCGAAGCGCGGAATGCTCGTGCTCAATCTTGAGTGGGTCGGAATGGGCCAATTGAGGACGCCCGGCTTCGCGCATCTGAAGATGAATCAACTCGACCTCTGCGGCACGAGCGGGCTTGCGCCGTTCTATCTCTCAATGAGTCGCGGACTCGACATCCTCGTGCAGCATCCGCATGCCGATGTGAATCGCGTTGCTGTCTCGGGCCTCTCGGGCGGCGGATGGCAGACGATCTTCATCAGTGCTCTCGACGAGCGAGTGACGCTTTCAAATCCGGTTGCGGGTTATTCGAGTTTCAAGACGCGTGTGCGGAATCATGCGGACCTCGGTGACAGCGAGCAGACTCCGGTCGATCTCGCGACGACGGCTGACTACGCGCAACTCACCGCGATGCGTGCTCCGAGACCGACGCTGCTGACATTCAACGCGAAGGACAACTGCTGCTTTGCGACTCCGCATGCGATGCCGCCGTTGCTCGCTGCCGCTCGTCCGATCTTTCATCTCTATGGCGAAGCGGACGCACTGAGGACTCATAGCAATGAAGTTCCGGGAGATCACAACTTCGGCATCGAGAACCGCGAAGCGCTCTACAAGATGGTCGGCGACTTCTTCTTCACCGACGCAAAGGACTTCGATCCGAAAGAGATTCCGAGCAAGTCCGAAGTCAAAACGGGCGAGCAACTGCAAGTGCCGCTGCCGGAAGTCAACGAGTCGTTTCATAGCCTCGCGCTGAAATTGGCTGAGTCGTTGCCGAAGCCGAGTACGGGTTCGTTCGATGATCGCCGTAAGTTGCTGCGTGAGATCGTCAAAGCTCAAGACTTGAAAGTGACTGCCGCGCAAGCGGTCGAGATCGCCGGTGCTGCCGACACAAAGCTGACCGTTCGCGGCTGGCGCCTGAAGTTGGACAGCGTCTGGACGGTGCCTGTCGTTGAAATTACATCCGAGCAACCGCGCGGCGTTTCGATCGTTGTTGCTGATGCCGGACGAGTTGCCGTCGCAAAGGACATTGCCGCATTGGCGGCGTCGGGGCAGCGAGTGCTCGCGTTCGATCCCTTCTACTTCGGCGAATCGAAAGTGCCGCAGAAGAACTGGCTCTTCGCGCTGATGCTTTCAACCGTCGGCGATCGACCGATTGGGCTGCAGGCCAGTCAGATCAACTCGGTCGCAAACTGGGCAAAGAGCGAGTTCAAAGCGGACTCGCTGCAATTGGTCTCGATCGGTCCGCGTCTCGGACTCGCTGCGCACATCGCTGCGGCGCTCGACCCGCAGACGATCTCAAAGCTCGATCAGCGCGAGCCACTCAAGAGTTTGAAGGACGTCATCGCGCAGGACCGGTCCGTCAGCGAGACGCCGGAGTTGCTGTGCTTCGGCTTGCTCGAACACTTCGACAT
Organism: uncultured Planctomycetaceae bacterium; assembly: GCA_964573505.1. GTDB lineage: Bacteria > Planctomycetota > Planctomycetia > Planctomycetales > Planctomycetaceae > AM-0621. Next base: position 5,233 of record CAZNMS010000396.1, read on the forward strand.
CCCGCAACTCGATGCGCTGACATTGAAGGCAAAGTAAGCGCCGTAGGATGGCCGCTCTCGGCCGTCTGCATTTTTGAAATGTGCATTTTGAAAGGCGTAAGCCGGCCGAGGGCGACGATCTTTCGAGCATCAATAGTCGCCCTCTCAATTGCTCTCGCGTATCGGCGGCAACGCAGTGATCAACTCGCTGTCGTCATGCAGTTCCCACTGGCAGTTCGAATGCTGAGCCGGGATGAGCACCGTCTCTCCCGGCACGAAGCTGCGGCGGTAGCCCGAACGGTCTTGCAACGTCGCTCGTCCCGAAACGAGCAGGCAGACCGCGAGGCTCGGATATGTAATATCGAGCACACCTTTGCCGACGAAGCGATCAAGCGCGAACTCAGCGGAGTTCAGCAACCGAGTTGAACCGGTGCCGCTGTATGTCATGGAATTTACCGGATCGATCGGGCCGCATTGCCAGTCGATCGCCGCGAGCGACTCGTTGATGTGCAAGGTCCTCGGCTGTCCGTTGAGATCGACTCGATTCCAATCGAAGAGTCGAAACGTCGCATCGCTCGTCGGCTGAACTTCGAGCAGCACGAGCGGACCGACGATCGCATGCGGCACTCCTGCCGGGATCAAGATGCAATCTCCGACCTGCGGGCGAAGTTCATGCAAGCAGGCATCGACGCGGCCCTCGCGCAGCGCCGCCAAAAGGTCATCACGAGTGACTCCGTGCTTGAAGCCCGCAAGCAGTCGCGCGTTCGGACCAGTATCGAGCACGACCCATGCTTCGGATTTGCCGCGCTCGTGCGGGCAGAGTTTCGCGGCTTGCTCAGCGTTCGGATGAACCTGCACCGAAAGTGGCTGCTGACAGTCGAGCAGTTTGACGAGCAACGGAAACGGTGCGTTCGGCGGCAGATGACTGGTGCCAGAAAGCTCCACTCGATGCGACTGCCATAACTCGGCGAGCGACCGACCGACGAACGGGCCTTCTGCCACTCGGCTGAGATGCAGCGAGTGCGTGCTGATCTCCCATGATTCGCCGACGAGCCCGTCCGGGATTTGTCGTCCGAATCGAGTCTGCAACGACCGCCCGCCCCAAAGGCGATTCCAGTAACGCGGGTCAAACACAAGGGGCGACATGATGGCTTTCAACGCGATCGGCAAATGAAGACCTGAAGCGGGCATCGTCCGCAGGCCAATGGTCGCTTATCGCTCCGAGACAGTTTGGGAAAAGACGGGCACTCAACTCATCGGCTGTACGACGGACTTGCAGTCCGTCGCCGCGTCGTCGTTCCGACGGACAAGATGTCGATCAAACGTTTTGATGCTTGAGATTGCACTGGGTTAGACGACCCGCGATTCGAAACGCTCAATGGCATCTCTCTCGACCGCGCGAAGTATCGCTTCAGTTGGCTCGCGACAACCTCGAACGCGGTCTGTGTGAACTCATGCCATCGTCCGTCGTGACAAACCCGCATGACGCGATCACGCGAAACGTGTTGCTCGAATGATGAGGTTTGCGTCGCACTCATTCGCTTCCAATAATCCCGCCCGCTTTGCACCTAAGAATGGCTGCATTTGAGCGATCCAATTTCGTCGAGCAGGCGGCATGCTTTGCTGCGAAGGTAGTAAGTCACCGTTCGGTAGACCTCGGACAGATGGCCGAGGCGATTTCACTCGATGACCTCATTGGATCTCCGTTCGAGTTTGCAGAGCGTGTATTGGTCAGCAACTCAGCCGAACCCGACCGGACTGAATTGCGAGGTAAGTCGGACAACCTTTCGAGACCATCAGCCCCTCATCGGGCGATATCGAGGCCGCTGTTCATGGCAGAAACTCCCAACAAGACCGCCGGCGATTTGGGCGAGACAATGGTGCCCAATAAGACGAATGCTGGAGGAGCCGATGCAGCAGCGCCTAAGGCCAAAGAGAGCAAGTCACCGGAGAAGAAGAAGGAAGTTCAACTCGGCGACTTCAAGCTGATGAAGAAGCTCGGGCAAGGCGGAATGGGCGAAGTCTTTCTCGCCAATCAAGTCAGCCTCGATCGCAACGTCGCTCTCAAGATCCTGTCAAAGGATATGGCGAAGAAGCCGGGCTTCGTTGAGCGCTTCGTGCGCGAAGCCCGCGCGATGGCGAAGATCGATCACCCGAACGCGGTGAAGGTCTACGCCGCTGATACCGACAAGGGCTACAACTACGTCGCGATCGAGTTCATCGACGGTCAGAGCATGCAAGACTGGATGGATGACAAGAAGAAGCTCGATGTCGGCGACGCCGTGCATGTCATCATGTGTTGTGCCGACGCGCTGTCTCACGCTCATGAACTCAACATCGTTCATCGCGACATCAAGCCGGACAACATCCTCGTCACGAAAAAGGGGGCGGTGAAAGTCGCCGACTTCGGATTGGCGAAAGCTCTCGACGACGAAGACATGTCGATGACGCAGAGCGGCACGGGACTCGGCACGCCGCTCTACATGCCGCCTGAGCAAGCTCGCGATGCCAAGAACGTCGACCTGCGAACCGACATCTACGCGCTCGGCGTCACGCTTTACTACTTCCTCACGGGCAAGCTGCCGTTCGAGGGCGACACCGTCATCAAGCTCATCCTCTCAAAGGAGAAAGGGCAGTACTTGCCGGTCAGAAAGCACAATCCGGCGGTGCCTGAGAAGCTCGAACTGATCGTCGACAAGATGATTCAGAAGGACAAGAACCATCGTTATTCGACCTGCGCTGACTTAATGGCGGACCTCGACAAACTCGGACTTGAGAATGCCGCGTTGTCGTTCTGTGAAGGAGGCGAGGGCGCCGGTAATTCGCGGTCGAGAAGCAATCGACAACGGACGATCGCCGGAGCCTCTGCAACGTCCGCCGGCCAATCGATGCCGCAGTTCCGCAGCTCTGCTGATGACGCAGCAGCGGCTCAAGCAAAGTCGGCGGCTCAAGACGCTTCTGTTTGGTATGTCCGCTACACCAATGCCAAAGGCGAAACGACGGTCAAAGAGATGACGACCCGGCAAGTGCAGCAGGGCATCTTGTCCGAGATCTTCGACGTCAAAGCTCAGGCGCAGAAGAAAGACTCCGGCGGCGGCTTCGCTCCACTCGGCAGCTATCCCGAGTTTCATCCGCTGATGAAGAAGCGATTGGTCAAGACTCAGGACGAAGTGCGTAAAGAGTCGCTC
>CAZNMS010000397.1:0-8390 GCA_964573505.1 uncultured Planctomycetaceae bacterium
TCCGTCGTACCAGTGTTCCTCACCCATTGTGCCGGCCCGCCCGGTGAGGAACTTTATCTCCGCTCGAAGTAAAGCCGCGATGAGCTGCCTCCATTCACGATCGGCTTACTTCACGCGGAGCGATGAAGGCTACTTTCTCTGAGCATCACTTACCGGGAGTCCTCGATGACATCCTTCCGCCGACTCTTTATCGCGATTGCTTTGCTGCCAGTTGTCACCGCTCGCGCCGCCGACGAACCGCGCATTGACTATCTCAAGCAGGTGAAGCCACTGCTCGCTGAGAGATGCTTTGCATGTCACGGCGCACTCAAGCAAGAAGGCCAATTGCGACTCGATACGGCAGCACTCGCAGTGAAAGGCGGCGAGTCCGGCGCGGCTCTCAAACCGAGCGACATCGGCGGCAGCTTGCTCATGAAGCGAGTCACTGCGACGACCGACTCCGAACGCATGCCGCCGGAAGGTGAGCCGCTGAAGCCCGCGCAAATCGAACTGCTCAAGCAATGGATCGCGCAAGGCGCGAAAGCTCCCGCAGACGAGCAACCCGAACGAGATCCGCGCGAGCATTGGGCCTTTAAGCCGCCCGTCAAAGCGCCTGTGCCGGATCTGAAATCGCAATCGGCTGACTCCAAATTTCAGATCCGCAATCCGATCGATGCCTTCATCGCGAAAGAGCATCGAGCACGCGGGATCATCCCGCAGCAACCGGCAGATAAGCGCGTCTGGCTGCGCCGCGTCTCACTCGATCTGACCGGCTTACCGCCGACCGTCGCGGAACTCGATGCCTTCGTCAGCGATCAGTCGCCCGACGCCTATAACACAGTTGTTACACGTTTACTCGACAGTCCGCAGTACGGCGCGCGCTGGGGCCGGCATTGGATGGATATCTGGCGCTACAGCGATTGGTGGGGACTCGGGGCAGAGGTCCGCAACTCTCAAAAGCATGTTTGGCACTGGCGCGATTGGATCGTCGAGTCGCTCAACGCTGATAAGGCTTACGACCAAATGCTGCGCGAGATGCTCGCTGCCGACGAGCTTTACCCGAACGACTTCGATCGCCTGCGCGCGACGGGCTATCTCGCGCGGCAGTATTTCATCTTCAATCGCACCAGTTGGCTCGATGAAACGATCGAGCACTCGGCAAAGGGCATGCTCGGTCTGACGTTCAATTGCGCGAAGTGTCACGACCACAAATACGACCCGCTCACGCACTCCGAGTACTACCAGTTGCGCGCGATCTTCGAGCCCTATCAACTGCGTCACGAGATGCTGCCGGGACAAACGGACTTCGAGAAAGACGGTCTGCCGCGAGCCTTCGATGCGCATCTCGAGATCGCCACTCATCTGCACGTGCGCGGTGACGATCGCAATCCCGACAAGAGCAAGACGCTCAGTCCCGCAGTGCCCGCGTTCTTACTCGGGAACGAGTTGAAGTTCGCGATCGAGCCCGTCGACTTGCCGATCGAAGCGACGCATCCGGGTTTGCGCGAGCATGTCGTTGCGAACTATCGCCGCGATGCCGAGAGCGCGATTGTCGTTGCGAAGTCGAACGTTGAAGCCGCAAAGAAGAAGGTTGCAGAAGCGGAAGCAACCTCTCGGCCAGAACCCGCGAAGCCCGCCGCAACAGCACCGGCTGACACTCCGCAACCGGCAACCGCCGAGCAGCCCGCCACTCCGAATGAAATCATTGTTCGCGATCACTTCTCAGCAGCGAAGCCCGAGCAATGGGAAGCACTCAGCGGCAAATGGAGCTTCGAGAGCAGCAAGCTCATTCAAACTCAGACGGGTGCAGCGCGAGCCGCAATGCGACTCAAACAACAGCCCCCGACCGACTTCGAAGCGAAGCTCAAATACGTGCCGACTGGCGGCGGTACGTACAACTCGGTCGGCCTCTCCTTCGACGTCACTCCGAGCGGCAACGACGTGCTTGCGTATGTCAGTTCCTATGCCGCCGGGCAAAAGGCACAGATCGCGATCAAGCAAAGCGGCACGGCTTACTCCTATCCCGCGAATGCTGCTCAGAATCGAAAGGTCGAACTCAATCAACCGCATGAGATCGTGCTGCGAGTGCGCGGCGGTCTGCTGAATCTGCAAGTCGACGGACAGCACTCGATCGCCTTTCGACTGCCGAATGAAATGGCTCGGCAGAAAGGCTTCATCGAGTTAGTCGCATTCGATGCGGCGGCTGAGTTCCTCTCGTTCGAACTGCGCGCACTGCCGAGCGATGTGAAGCTCAACGACGCGAGCGCCGCGCCCTCAAAGCCCGCTGCTCCGACAGTCGTTGTTGCACCGGTCACGCTCGATCAAGCAAAGCTCGCGCTCGTCATCGCAGAGAAAGGTTTGAAGACCGCTGAAGCAGCACTCGCCGCGATCGAAGCCCGAGCCGCAGCCGACGCCGCGAAAGTAGGACGAGCAGCATTGCCCGCTCCTCAAATCAAAGAAGCCGCCATCGCCGCTTCAAAAGCCGAACGAGTGCTCGCAGCACTCAAGGCCGATGAAGAAGTCAGCCGCTCGTATTTAGCAGTGCTGCAAGCCGCTGCTGACAAGAAGCCGGATGCCGAGAAGAAAGCCGCTGCCGCGAAGACTGCGTTCGCGACCGCTCAGAAGGCCATCGAAACGAGTAACGAGTCTTACACTCCGCTCGCCGGAGCGAAGAAGACACAAGAGGACTATCAGAACCGCAACGCGAACGTGCCGTATCCGTCAAAGAGCACCGGTCGACGCACCGCGTTTGCAAAGTGGCTGACTGACCCGCGTCATCCGCTGCCGGCGCGCGTCGCGGTCAATCACATTTGGATGAGGCACTTCGGTCAGCCGCTCGTCCCGACGGTCTTCGACTTCGGACGCAAAGGCATTCCGCCGACGCATCCCGAATTGCTCGATTGGCTCGCCGTCGAGTTCACCGAGCACGGATGGAGCATGAAGCACTTGCATCGCCTGATGGTGACGTCGGAGACCTATCGACTCTCGTCATCGAACGACGAGCTTCGTACCGGAAGTCGTCAGACTTCCGACGCATCGGGTGCTGCCGCCGGAACTCTGACGAGTTCCGAGACCGGTAAAACTGCTGCGAGCATCGATCCCGAGAACCGTTTCTATTGGCGCATGAACCCGACTCGGATGGAGGCGCAGGTTGTTCGAGACAGCTTGCTGCATCTCGCGGGCGAGCTCGATCTGAAGCTCGGCGGACCGTCGATCCCAATCAACGACGAAGCTTCGCGGCGCCGCAGTCTCTACTTCGTGCATTCGCACAATGACCATCAAAAGTTCTTGTCGACGTTCGACGACGCGAGCGTGCTTGACTGCTACCGCCGCGCTCAAAGCATCGTGCCGCAGCAAGCGCTCGCGCTTGAGAACAGTCCACTCGCCACTCAGATGGCGGCGAAGATCACGCAGCAGATCGAAGCCGGCTCAAGCAAACCCGGCGAGCAACCCGCAACGCGCCCGAGCGACTCAGAATTCATCCGCGCGGCCTTTGTAAGAATTCTGACAGTCGAACCGACCGCCGAAGAAAGCACCGCCGTACTCGAACTGCTCGGCCGCATGACCGCAGCCGCAAAAGCAAAAAACCGCCCGACCCCCGAAACCGCCGCCCGCACGAGCCTCATACAAGTGCTGCTCAATCACAACGACTTCGTGACGGTTCGCTAAAGGCAGCGACTGATAGTCGCCTTTCGCTCCGCGAAAGTGCGTCTTCAAACGCGTCAGAACAGGTGAGGCATCAATTCAGAACGATGCCCCAACGAAGACGCTCTTTCGCGGAGCGAAAGGCGACCGTTGAGCCTCGCCATTCGTTCCGAAGCAACGCCGCTACTTCATCATCGGCCCCACTCCGGTGACCTTCGCATGAAACGCAGCGCGCGGATTGCCGCCGCCGTTGACCAATACGTTCTGCACCATGAAGACCGTGACGATGCGTTGCTCGGGGTCGATCCATCCGTGAGTGGCATAAGCTCCGCCGTGACCGAACGCCTTTGTCGAGAAGCCGGGAATCGTCGCCTTCTCCGGCGGGCTGCATTGCCATCCGAGGCCGTAGCTCAAGAACTTCCCGCCGGCTTGATGAGGCTTCGTCATCTGCGCGATCGACGCTTCGGACACAATGCGCTGACCTTGATAGACGCCGCCATCGAGAATCATCTGATAGAAGCGAGCCATATCGCTCGCCGTTGAGAAGAGCCCGCCGGACGGTTCCGTCATGCGTCGCTCGCCCGCATCGCCGGTGACGAACGGGTTATGAGTTCGCGCCAATCCTTTGCCGTCTTCGCTCGTCTTGTAGGTCTTCGCGAAGCGGGCTCGCAGTTTGTCATCGGGATGAAAACTCGTGTCGCGCATGCCGAGCGGATTAAGCACTCGCTCCCGCATCAGCACGTCGAACGACTTACCGCTGACGATCTCAGCAATGCGCCCGGCGATCGTGATGCCGAAGCCATACTCGTAGTTCGAACCGGGCTCGAAGGCCAAAGGCGCCTTGAGCAGCTCGGCGGTGTAGCTCTTCAGCGAATGAGCCCCGTCAGTCGCCTTACGCGGCGGAAACGCGATACCGGCGGAATGCGATAATAGGTCTCGCAGCGTGATCGGTCGGCTCGGCGGAGTGCCGTTCGCGAGCTTCACTTGAGCCAGTTCCGGCAACCATTTCGCAGCGGGTTCATCGAGCGACAGCTTGCCTTCATCAACAAGCGTCATGACGGTCGTTGCACTGATCGACTTCGTCATCGACGCGATCCAAAAGACCGAGTCCTTACTCATCGGCGTTTGCTTTTCGAGATCCGCAAAGCCGGTCGCCGAATGATGGAGCACTTTGCCATTCTGCATGACGAGCGTCACGACCCCGGCGGCATGCTGAGCTTTGATCTCTGCTTCCATCGCCGACTGAATCTGAGCAAGCCGCTCCTCCGGCACATCCGCCGCGAACACCAATGTGGGTAATAAGAAACACAGCACAGACAGCGAGACTTTGAGCAACCTCATAGAACGCCTTTCTCACAAAGTGTTTGAAACTCGTTCCCAAGCTCCGCTTGGGTACGCGGCTTCGGCAACCTCTTGCTTGCCGTCAAGTTCTTAGGCGGCGATGCATACCGAGCAGTCTCCGCAGTGCTGAGGCAAGGGTGCTGCCATCCGCGTCGCCGATCTCCGCGCCAACGACCGCCAAGATGATTGAAGATCGAACTCAAGCTCGCACGCCAATCAGCGAGCGGTCCGAGAATCCGACATCCCGCCTTGTCCCATCAGGGGTCGCGACTGATGATCCCGTGCGACATGAAACGCGCTTTGAAGTAAGGAATAGCAAATGGAACTGACCGTCTTCGTCGAGCCAATGAATGGTCGATTTCGCGCCAGCACGTCGCATCCCGTTGCGATGGAGACTGACGGTGCGTCTCGCGATGAAGCGTTACAGCGTTTGCAGGAACTCGCGAAACATCGACTTGCAGGCGGAGAAGTCCTGCAAGTTCCGGTTGAGAACTCCGTTTCGAGCCATCCGTGGATGCGGTTTGCTGGCATCTGGAAAGAGCACCCAGACTTCGATCAGTTTCAGAACAACGTGCAGGAGTATCGCCGGAATCTCGATGCAGCGGAGACTCCGCAGTGACTTTATGGGTGCTCGATACAGACATGTTGTCTCTGTTCTTGCACGGAGACGCTCTAGTGAGTCAGCACGTCGGCACCGTCGGTCCTGACGAATTGGCTGTAACGATCATTACCGTCGAAGAAGTGCTCACCGGATGGTACGCCGAGATTCGGCGTGCCCGGCGCGACGACCAATTGGTCCGTGCCTATGCCGCATTGCAGCAAGCGGTTGAGTTCTTCCGCTGTGTGCGAATTCTCCCTTTCGATCTTCATGCAGTTCGCCGCTTTCAAGACTTGCGCACTCAGCACCGGCGCCTCGGGACGAACGACTTGCGAATTGCCTCGATCACGATCGAGCACTTCGGCATCGTCGTGACTCGCAACCGCAGAGACTTCGAGCAAGTCCGCGAACTTGAGGTAGAAGATTGGTCGGTCGAGCGAAGCTGATTTGACACTCGTTCCCAAGCTCCGCTTGGGAACGCGCCTGCAGCAAGCTCTTGCTTGCCGTCCCGTCTTCTAACGACTTCTTGCCGAACGCCACTCGACCCGGGAAGCAGAGCTTCCCATGCGCGCGTTCCCAAACAGAGTTTGGGAACGAGTACGCATTCGATGCGCATTGCGAGCGCGGTGAGTCCGTCTTGTCGGCGAACTACTTCTTCATCGCCGCCGTGACCGCAATCTCTGCAGCAAGCCGCTTCACGTTGAAGCCGCTTTGCACGAAGGCGGCCTTGAGGTCGGTTCCTGTCGAGAGGCCATAAGCGCGGATCGGTTGCTTGATGAGATGCTGGAAGAGTTGTTCCACAAAGGCGGCATGCACTTCTTCGCTGCCGGCTAAGAAGGTTGCCAGTTCTCGCGGACCGGAGAACTTCGCGATGTCGTCGTTGCGAGTGCGATAGCTGCCCGTTGAGTCGATCGCTTTGCCTTGCTCATTAGCTCGATAGCGACCGACGGCATCGAAGTTTTCGAGCGTGAAGCCCAATGCGTTGATCATGACATGACACGACTGGCACGCTTCAGCTTTCGTCTGCAACACGACTCGCTCGCGCGTTGTGAGATTCGGATGTAAGTCCGGTGACAGGGGCGCAACGGCCTCGGGAGGCACGCGCAATGATCGCCCTAAAACGCTTCTCGATAGGAAGACGCCGCGATGAATCGGGGAACTGGAGGCGGTGTAAGCGAAGCTCGCGAGCAGGTACGGATGAGTGATGACTCCTGCTCGTTCGCCCGTCGGTAAGACGGTCGGCTGAAAGCCTGCGTCGGCGGGCAAGTCGACTCCATAGAACTTCGCGAGCCGACCGTTGAGCGGCACTTGCTCGGCCAACAGCAACTCGCGGAAGTCGGATGACTCTCGTGCGAGCAAGTCATCAACGACGACTTCGAGCGACGTGCGCAAGTCGGCGGCGACTTGCGGCGTGAAGTCGGGGAATAACGTCGAGTCCTTCGACACATCCGGGTGCTGCTCGACCTTCAGCCATTGCAGCAAGAACTCGCGCAGCTTCGTGCGGGTCTTGAGGTCCCCCAGCATGCGCTCGGCTTGCTTCAGGAGTTGCTCGCGCGAAGACAGTTCGCCTTTCGCCGCCGCATCGAGCAGCGCGGCATCGGGCGGCGAGTCCCACAACGCGAACGACAAGCGCGACGCGACTTCGAAAGCGTCGTTCGATTGCTCGACTTCGCGGAACAAGAAACGCGGCGACTTGAGGACGAGCAGCACCGACTTCTTCAACGCGAGGTCCGCATCCGTCGCGTTCTCGAAGTGTCGAGTCACATAGAGCGCCTTCGCGTCGTCGGTCAGTGGCCGGCGAAAGGCTCGCGTGACGAAGCGCGTTGCGAACTCCTGCATGCGAGTCGCTCGGTCTTTGTCGTCGATCTTGATGCCGGCCAATTCGGGCAAGCGCGCGAGCATGTAGTTCGCCGCTTCGATCGCTCCGTCGGTTGTTGCTTGATCCCATGACTTCGAAACGGACGAGCCGCGCTCATAGCCGATGCTACGATCATCCGGCGGGAACGGCGTTGTGCTGACGAAGGACTCGGCAACGCGCGTCGGGATGAGATAGCGCGACTCGATCGGTTCAACGACGAGATGCGGTCGCTTCCATTCGAGCGAGATGGATGCCGTCTTCGCCGCGAACTTGTTTTCCTTCTTGTCGTCGACGCCTTGCTTCGCCTTCGTGAATTCGAGCTTCAGCGGGTAGTAGCGCCCGCCGATCAGCGAGATCGACTGCTTGTATTCGGTGTCGTTGCCGGACTTCACCCAGGCGTCGATCAGCGGCACCTTCGAGTCATTGAGTGTAAGACGCGTTGCATGCTCGGTCTTAACGACGATCTCGTACTCGCCAGTCTCCGGCGCGAGCACCGAGCCCTCCCACTGAATCGTGTACTCGACGAGATCCTTTGCCTTCTCAGGATCAGGGCCTTGCTCGCCCCACTGAAAGCTGACCTTCGGATCGATCCGGTCGATGAAGCGGTCCTCTTTGCGATTGCGGCGGCCTTTGAAGTACTCGGCCTTGAGTCCGCGCTGCTCATCAAGCTTGCTCGGCTGCCGGAAGCTGCCGACGAGTTCCGCGAGCGCGAGTCGGTACTGCTTCACCGTGAGTCGCGAGAGTTCGACGCGCGCCGGCTTGTTCCGTGCTTGAGCGGTCGCCGAATAGAAGGCTTCATGGATGTAAGCCGACACATTGCGAGCCTCTTGCCCGACGCACGTGCCGGGTTTGTCTTCGGGCATCGTCTTCGCGACGTACTCGGTGAGTTCCCCAATCGAGCGATCGCCGATGAGAGGCTGCGCGTACTTATCAATGACCCCTTCGCCGGCCTTGCCGTGACACGAAGCG
>CAZNMS010000398.1:0-8360 GCA_964573505.1 uncultured Planctomycetaceae bacterium
GAGAGATGCTCGCTGGTAGTGCAGAGCGCGGCCCGATGGGCACGCGGTTAAACGATGCGGGACTGGCTTGCGTCTTTGGGTTGGAGCGCGGGGCGAGAGATGCTCGCTGGTAGTGCAGAGCGCGGCCCGATGGGCACGCGGTTAAACGAGGGCGCTCTTAAGCTTGAGCGCCACTCGTGCGGAAACTTGACGGCCTTATTTGCTGGTCTGATTGATGTAGAGCTTCACGTTATGGGTCGCTCGGCCGCAGGCGACGATGTCGGGGCGGCCGTCTCCGTTGAGGTCTTCAACGATGATGTCCTCGACCGCGACGCCGCCGTTGTCGATCACGGTCTTGCTCCACTTCATCGCTGCGGCGTCTTGCAGTTGAAAGACCGAAACGCCCGGCTTTTGATCGTTCGCCTTTGTCGGGTCGCTGAAGCCGAAGACGATGTCCTCATTGCCGTCTCGATCGATGTCGGCAACGCCGAGCGCGTGACCTCGATTGAAGGTGCCATCAAGAACGGTGCGCGTCCATAGGTCGGTCTTTTCCTTTGGCGGCGTATAGACAACGACGCTCGTGCCGTGCATCGGCTCGACGGTGACAATGAATGGTGTGCCGTCTTTGAGCTTGCCGGTTTTGATCTCGCCGGCGCCGCTCGCGTCGGGAGTCGCGCCGCTGATGCCTGCTCCGATCTTTGTCTTGCTGAATCCGTCAGCCGTCTTCGTCACAAAGAAAACGCCTTCGCGGCTGGCGGTCAGGGTGTCGATGCGGCCGTCGCCGTCAAAATCGAGGTGCGTGTGATTGTGCATGCGGTTGAGTTCCGCATTCATCACGGTGCCCGGCCAGCGATCGGTTTTGGGACTCGCGGGGATCTCGAACGCAGTGAGTCGCGCACCGGCGCGGCCTTCTGTCGCGAGCAACGGCGAGACGACTAATTGCGGCTTTCCTTTGCCGAGCACGTCTGCCCAGCGCATGCGGTGCGTTGAGACTTCCGTTCCGACGGCATGCACATGCCACTTCTCATCAAGCGATGCGCCGCGCGAGGCCCAATGCAGCGTGCCGATCTTTGTCCAACCGGCGCCGATCGCGAAATCGACTTTGCCGTCTCCGTCGATGTCATGAGCCGCAATGCAGACGTTATCGCGCGGCGTTTGATCCTCGATGATGACGCGCGGCTTCCAATCGGGGTTTTGGTACCACAACACGCGGTTCTCCGTGACGACGACGATGTCCTGCTTCTTGTCGCCATCAACGTCAGCCAGTGTGAGGGCATAGCAAACTTGCCCCGCCATCGGGTCGATCGTTCGCTCTTCGAACTTCGGCACGTCTGCGGCTTGCGCGATCGAACTGAGTGTCATGAGTGTTACAGCGGCGAGTCGTTTCATGGATTCGTTCCGGGGCAGAGAAAGAGGCGAGAAGAGGTGCTGCTCACAACGCCTTGAAGGCCGTCGAGGACGGATGTTGTTGCAGCGAGCGACTATCACGGCTCGGACGCGGAATCCCAAGTGACGCTGTTGAAACCGAAGCGGCATTGCGCGAGTACCGGTTGGCTGCGAATGGCGGCATACGTTCGGTTCGTAGCTTGACTCTCTGAGTCGAGCGCTGGATGCGACGAATGCTCGAAGAGGGCTCGACTCGAATGCGGGACGAGGTTCGTGAATTCTGCTGTAAACCGAAGCGTCAGCGAGGGAATGAGCATGACAGCTCCCCTCTGAAACGCCCTCGCTGACGCAGCGGGTTACAGACACTGTTTCGCACTCGTCCGACTCCGAGAAGCTACGAAACGCTAAGCAACTTCGCCGCATTCGAACTGCGGCATCTCAAAAGGACTCTGTAATGATGAGTACATCCTCGCGTTCTTCTGTTCTCAGCATCGTGATGACGATGTTGCTCGTCGTCGTGAACTCGATGTGTTGCTCGGCGGCAGAGGTCTCGATGCAAGCTTTCGTCGGGCAGCCGTTCGGTGTCGGAATTGTGACACAGCGCCGCGTTGCAGACTCGTCGCTCAAGGATTGGGACGCGCCGTATGAGATCTCTGACACTGACGGACGCGTCCTTTACCCCGTGCGATTGGTCGCGGCGATCAGCGATGCGAAGCCGAATCAGCCGAACTTTGAGGTTTGGCACTACTTCCTCTTTCGCGGCGAAGAACCGCTGACGTTGAAGAGCGTCGACGGCGAGCCGGTCGGAGTGACGATCGCTCCCGTGCAAGATGCCAACAACCACGCAGAGGCGCTGAAGCAATGGTGGAAAGCACGCGGCGAACGACGGCAGCAATTGACCTACTTCAATGGTGCGTCGCCGCTGATTGCTGAGTTCTCGAATGCGATGCTGGCGCGGCGACTGTCGCTGCCTCATCGTCAGGCTCCGGGCGGTTTCTATGAGAATGATCTCTTCGGCTTCTTGTTGGGGACGGAGTCCATTCGCGAAGCCATTCAAGCTGCGCGTCTGCTGACGACTGCTGATGCACCGGTGCAGATTCCCGATCAGCCGCTGCCCGAAGGCGTCGGCATTCCGCATGTGCCCGTGCCTCCGATTCCTGAGGGCGTCGTGATCGAGTCGCTCGCTCAGCATGTGCCGGCTGAGTGCTTCTATTTGCGTTGCGGGTCGTATTCGAATTTCGTGTGGCTGCGTCAGACGATCGATCAGTGGGGCAGTAATTTTCGTGACACATTCAGCCGCAAGAGCATCGACTACCGCATTCAGCAGCGCTGCGAGCAACAACTCTCTCTGCGCGAGACTGAGCTGACTCGACTGTTCGGCGACACCGTCATCAAGGACATCGCGCTGATCGGCTTCGATAGCTTCGTGCGCGAGGGCGCTGCCGTCGGCTTGCTGCTTGAGTCGGACAAACCGGCGGTGTTGCGAGCAGCGATCATTCAACAGCGCTCTGCAACGAAAGAAGCCAACTCGGAAGTCACCGAGCAAACGGTCGAGATCGCCGGGCGGCGCGTCGAGTTTCTGTCGAGCCCCGATCATCGAGTTCGGTCGTTCTTTGCGACGGACGGCAACGTTGTGCTCGTGACGAACTCGCGGGAACTGGTGCGCCGCTTCTATGAGGCCGGTGCCGGAAAGGATGCGCTCGCGTCGCTCGACGAGTTCCGTTACGCACGGTCGCAGCATTCACTGACAGAGCCTTCAACTGCGTTCCTGCATTTGTCGGACAACTTCTTTCGCAACTTGCTGAGCCCGAAGTACCGCGCTGAGATGACTCGCCGCGCATTGGCCGATGTTGAAATTGAGAACATGGAACTCGCGCGGCTCGCTGCACGAGCAGAAGCGGTGAAGATCGAGTCGGTCGATGATGTCTTTCGGCTCGGCTTCTTACCGGCAGCAGCGGCGAAGAGACCGGACGGCAGCAAGGTCGTGCTGAGTAACGGTCGTTACATCGACAGTCTGCGAGGAGCACGCGGCTTCTTCATTCCAGTGGCCGATATGGAGATCACGAAGCTGACGCTGCGCGAGGTCGAGGCTTACGCGCACTTCAAACGGCAATACGCGCAGGTTTGGGAGCGAGTTGATCCCGTCACGATCAACATTACGAAGCAGCCAATTGCCGAGCGTCCCGGACGAGAACGCGTCGTGCTTCAGATCCGCATTTGCCCGGTTGCTCGTTCGAGGTACGGCTTTGTTTCCAACTTCTTTGCGCCGCCTCAAACAAAGCGATTGGCTTCGATTCCCGGTTCACTGTTTGAACTACAAGCTCGCGGCAAGGGGCCGCAATTCTCAGCGTATTGCTTGTTCGGAGCGATCGACGGCGAGTTTCCGACTGAGATCAAAGCCGGTCAGATCGTGCGCGGAGGGCTTGAGCAGGAACTGAAGCCGCTCTTTTTTGTTACCGACAATCGCCAGTTGGTGAATGACTTCATTCGGCCGGGGAAGTTTGAAGACGATCGCGACTACGACACTCCGCAAAGTTGGTTTGGATGGCTGCGGCAGACGCGGGACTTCACGGTGCTTGCCGGTGCAAAAGAGTTGCTCGGTCACGTTGCTCCCAATTTGAAGTTCGAAGAGGCAGAACGCCCGGCGCAGTTGCGATTGCGAGTTGCCGACCTCTCTGCCGCGAAAGCCTTCGCGCGAATTCGAGCGGACTCGTATTTGAACGACGCGCGGATCTCCGTCGGCACGGCGGTCTTGCTGAATGATCTCACGCAGGAGTTCCGACTTGCTCCGAATGACGGACTGGATGTCGCAGAGCGAGTGCTGAATGGTCGCGTGACCTGCATGCTCGGCGGAGAACTGAAGCATGCGCCCGCGCCCGAAGACTTCGCTCATTGGCGCTCCAGCAAGCTGACGGCCGGTCGAATGCGCAGCATCAATGCCGTTCCGAACGACTACCGCTGCCGAGTTCTCGACTGGTGGCACGGGCTCGATCTTGAGTTCTCGATCACCGAGCAAACTTTGCATGTCCGCGCGGAATTAGAAATACAGCCTTAGGGATCGTCGAAGGGTAGCTTCCCGGATTCGTAGCAATGACGTCCGCGTTCGTGCCGCGTCGCTGTCGGACGTAGGCGTCCAACCTACGCGACGCAGAGTCGGGATCTTATTCCTCGACGGTCCCGTAGCCGGCTGCGTCGTGATGTTGTGACGGCGCGGCTTCATTGAGGGATGAGCCTGCGGGTAATGATTCTTCCAGTGCTGATTTCGAGACGGCGGTCGCAGTTGACTCAGCCGCTGTGAGCTTCAACTCTTCTCGCCTCAGCCGCTGAATTCCCGCCTCAAATCACCTCTCAATGGAGCCTGCCATGCTCGATTTTTCAGACATCGGATTGCGTGAGACTCGCCGGTACTTCTTCGGTCGCGCCGCGACTGGACTCGGTGCAGCGGCACTGGCGTCGTGCCTCGATCCGCAGATACTGAAAGCAGAGTCTGCAGTCGCTCCGCAAACGCACGGCATGCTGCCAATGCTGCATCATGCACCGACTGCGAAGCGGGTTATTTGGCTGTTTATGGCCGATGGACCATCTCAATTAGACCTCTGGGATTATAAGCCCGGATTGAAGGACTACTTCGATAAGGACTTGCCCGAGTCGGTCCGCAAAGGGCAGCGACTGACGACGATGACGTCGGGGCAAGCCAAATTTCCGTGTGCTCCGTCGGTCTTCAAATTTCAGCAGCACGGACAAAGCGGCGCGTATGTCAGCGAACTGCTGCCGCATCTCGCGACGTGCGTCGACGACATCTCGATCGTCAAGTCGATGCACACTGAGGCCATCAATCACGACCCCGCGATCACCTTTATTACGACCGGCAGCGAGTTCCCCGGCCGTCCGTCGCTCGGTAGTTGGCTGAGCTATGGCATCGGGAGTCCGAATCACGATCTGCCGGCATTCGTTGTCTTGATCTCGCGACTGGCAAGCGGCGGGCAGAATCAAGCGTTGTTCTCGCGCATGTGGAGCGCGGGCTTCCTGCCGACAAAGCACGCGGGCGTTTCACTGAGATCATCCGGCGATCCGGTGCTGTATCTGTCGAACCCGCCGGGAGTCGATAAGGACACGCGACGCGAGATGCTCGACGGACTCGGAGCACTCAATCAGCAGCGCCTCGAAGCGAAAGGCGATCCCGAGATTGCAGCACGCATCGCTCAGTACGAGATGGCGTTCCGCATGCAGTCGTCGGTACCGGAACTTGTCGATGTGAAGGACGAGCCGAAGTCGGTGCTTGATCTCTACGGCCCCGAAGTCAATCAGCCGGGTACTTTTGCTTACAACTGCTTGCTCGCGCGAAGACTGGCCGAGCGCGGCGTGCCGTTCACTCAAGTCTTCTTGCGCGGATGGGATCATCACGGCGGTTTGCCGGGCTCGATTCCGAATCTCTGCAAGGGAATGGATCAACCGGCCGCAGCGTTGATCAAGGACTTGAAGCAACGCGGCATGCTCGACGACACGCTCGTTGTTTGGGGCGGCGAGTTCGGTCGAACGGTCTACAGTCAGGGAACGCTGACCGACAAGAACTACGGTCGCGACCATCACCCGCGCAACTTCACGATGTGGCTTGCTGGCGGAGGAGTGAAAGGCGGAGTCGTTCACGGCGAGACCGACGACTTCTCCTACAACGTCACGAAAGCCCCGGTTCACGTACACGATCTCAACGCGACGATCCTGCATACGCTCGGCATCAATCACGAGAAGCTGACCTACAAGTTTCAAGGCCGCGATTTCCGTCTGACGGATATTCATGGCAACGTCGTGAAGGAGATCTTGAGCTAGCAAGCGGAGCACGTGTCATGAAGTTTGGAGCCGACGACTATTACTGCTGCTCAATCGAGCGAATGGATCAAGCTCGCCATCTCTTACAGAGTGATTCATACTCGCTGGCGATTTACTGCTCCGGCCTTGCGATCGAGTGCATGTTGAGAGCTTTTCGTTGGAAGGACGATCCCACTTTTGATGGGCGGCACGATCTGAATGACCTTTTGGACGCCAGTCGCTTCATGACACAACACAATCAACTGCTCTGCCGAACCGAGCTTGATGCAGAGCGCAGTGAGGCACTTTCAATGCGGATGAAAGCCGCGCTGAGCGCTATCGTGAAAGTGTGGAGAAACAATCTGCGGTATGCCTCAGAAGCGAAGCTAAGGCGGTACTTCTTTGAGACGGGTCAGCTCGCAGGGATTAAAGGCGACGGCACTCGCTTCAATGCCGTGGGACTGCTCGAAGCAGCTCAATTCATCGTCAATCAAGGAAGTCTGAAATGGCTCTTAAGTCAAAGATCAAAGCCGCGTTAATCGAAGCCTTCTCGCCGGAGTATCTAGAACTTTGCGAGGTCGATCGAACCGGAGTATCCGGCTATGTCGTTTCACCCGAGTTTCAAGATCTTTCAGAACTTGACAGACAGGAGCTATTGCGCGAGCGCCTGCTATCGACACAACTGGCCCCCATCGAGTTACGCAAGGTGCTGTTGATCGTCCCTCTGACGCCGGAGGAAGCAACGTCGATGGGGCTTCCAACAACAAGCACTCCGAAGCGTGCTGCTTCTGGTTCTCGGCGGAAAACGCTTTCAACTCGGTGATTTGAAAAGGGGCTCGGAACGTCGCCTGCTGCAGTGCATGAGCGGGAGCGAGTAGGTTCATGTGAGCCCTTTGTTGCGGCGTTTCATTCGTCGCAAAAGTCTGTCATCCATGTTGTCGTCAGTAAGGTGATCAATGAGATTTGGCTTCAGCTATTTGATGATGCTCGTACTGATAACGAGTCATGTAACACTTAATGCAGCCGAGACCGAAGCTGAGCGTCTTGCGTTTTTCGAGACGAAGATTCGGCCGGTGCTCGTGAAGCACTGCTATGAGTGCCACTCGGATAAGGCGGCGAAGAGCAACAAGCTCAAGGGCGGACTGCTGCTTGATACGAAGGCCGGAGTGCTTGCGGGCGGGGATAGTGGGCCGAGCGTTGTGCCGGGGAAGCCGGGCGAAGGGTCGCTGTTGGCGGCTCTGAAGTATGAGTCGTTTGAGATGCCGCCGAAGGGGAAGTTGCCGGCGCAAGTCATCAAGGACTTCGAGCAATGGATCGAGCAGGGAGCGGTCGATCCGCGCGTTGATGCGGTCGCGGGAGCTCCGGCGAAGAAGACGATCGACATTGAAGCCGGACGGCAGTTTTGGTCGTACAAGCAGCCGCATGCCGCCACTCCGCCGAGTGTCACTGATGTTACATGGTCGCGCGGCGAAATTGATCGCTTCATTCTTGCGCGACTCGATGCGTCAAAGCTGATACCGGCAGTAGATGCTGAGCCGGTCGTGCTCGTGCGGCGCGTCTACTTTGATTTGTGGGGCTTGCCGCCGACTCCCGAGCAAGTCGATGCGTTCCTCGCAGACGTTGCGGAGCGCGCGAAGTCCGACAAAAGCAAAGCGCTCGATGGGGCATTGGCGCAGCTTGTCGATCAGTTACTCGCGTCGCGCCATTTTGGTGAGCGCTGGGGACGACATTGGCTCGACGTTGCTCGCTATGCAGAATCGCTAACGTTGCGCGGGTTCGTTCTGAAGGATGCATGGCGCTATCGCGACTATGTCATTGACGCCTTCAACAGCGATATGCCGTATGACCAATTCATCCGCGAGCAGATCGCGGGAGACTTGCTCGTCGAGGCTGCTGACTCACTCGATGTGAAGCGTCGCAAGATGACCGCGACATCGTTTCTGGCGATCGGCAACACGAACCTCGAAGAGCAAGATAAGAAGACGCTCGTGATGGACGTCATCGACGAGCAGCTTGAAGCGGTCTGCAAAGCATTCATCGCTCAGACGATCGGATGTGCTCGGTGTCATGATCACAAGTTCGATCCGATTCCCACTCGCGACTACTACGCGCTGGCCGGCATCTTCAAGAACAGCAAGACGCTCGAACATTCGAACGTCTCAAAATGGATGGAAGTGCCGCTGCCGATG
>CAZNMS010000399.1:0-8350 GCA_964573505.1 uncultured Planctomycetaceae bacterium
GTCTGCTGATACGGGCAACTCGAAAGAAGAAGAGCTGACCTTCGACGCCGCCACTCGAATCTGGCGCGGTCGCGAGCGCATTCGAGTCGCGGATTTGGTGGCTGAAAAGGCGTGGCCAGCCAGCGGCAAGAAATCGCTCGATGGACAGACAGTTCATCTCGGAATTACCTGGAAGCCAGCGCCGGGAGATGGGTTGAGTGGCGCTTTCACTCAGTTCCACATCTCGAACATTTGGCTGGACGACGCGGCCCTGCAACACGCTGCCGAGTTCCAGACCGAGACGCACAAGGTCTTCATCCGCAGTCGTTGGATGCCTGCGTTTGTGGATGCGGTCGAGTACGGCAAGTTCGGCCGGGCCACCGTCACCGCGACGCTGTTCGGAGGCATGGATCCGTCGCTCTACGCCGACTTCCAGAAAGGTTCCGGCGGTCAGATGAACGGGGCCGAGAACACGTTGAAACACACGGCCGGGCACTACGGTCCCTCGCACATCGCCGCCAACGGCAAGATCGTGGAGGTCGCACAAGCAAACGGAGAAATCCCTCTCGGCAGCAGCGGCATCCAGATTCAGTTCGAGACGGAGTTGATCATCGAGGGAATCCGTCCCGGACGAGTTATTCGTGTCCGCCCTGAAAGCTGGCCCAAGATGCAAGTTCCCCGCGAGGAATATGTCTTTGACGGTGCCAACATCGAGGAGCGTTTTCCTACCCCTGCCATCTTCCCGAAATACTGATCCGCCTATGAGACCACTCTTCGCTTCTGCATTTCGATCCTTGCTTCGTGTCATGCGCACGCCGTGCGAGCATCTTTGTACGACGGACTTCCAGTCCGTCGATCGGCGCGACGGACTAGAAGTCCATCGTACCTTTCGCTTGATGCCGGTGATTTGTTTGTCGTTGATGGTGCTGGTCGGTTCGTCGCTGCTCCCGGCAATCGCTCGAAGCCAAGAACCGGGAACCAAGAACCAGGAGCAACCATTCCGGCCCGAGTCGGGGAAGTTTCCGCCGCTGGAAAAGGCTCACTCTTACCGAGGCGTGCTGGCGTTCGTAGACCATGCGAATCGGCGCGGCAGTCTTCGCGTGGAAACGCCCGGCGAGTTCTTCCGCAACGCTCCGCATCCGTTCGCGATGCTGCCTTACGGCATCGTGCGATATCGGGGAGCCCCGGCGGATCTGCGAGACATCTCGCTCAACACCGTCATGCATGTTCGAGGATTCCTGCCGCCGGATCCCAAGACGTCTTCGGTGCCGGTATTCGGAAAGGGCAACCCCGAGCGGCCTGCCGAGAATCACGTCCTGCTGCTCGAAGACGAGCCCAGTTTCTGCCTGCGAGAAGGCCTGGTGTGGAAGCTGAAGGAAGTCGAGGTTCAATCGAATCAAGGGCTGATCGCGGCCACTCGCGAGCCCAAAGCTGGCGGCGACGGCAAGGCCAACGTGGAGAAGCTGACCTTCAACGCCGCCACTCGTTTTTGGCGCGGCCGCGAATGTCTCAGTCTCGACGACTTGATCTCCGAAGGCGTCTGGCCTGCGAGCGGAAAGAAAGCTCTGGGCGACCAGGCGGTTCTGCTCGGACTGACTTGGGAGCCGGCGCCCAACGGAATCTTCCTGCGATATCACGTTTCGGACATCTGGCTGGACGACGCAGCTCTGCAACGAGCCACCAAGAATCAAACCGAGGCCCACAAAGCTCTGATCCGCAGCCGCTGGATGCCTGCTTGGGTGGATGCCGTCGAGTACGGCAAGTTCGGCCGAGCGAAGGTGACCGCGACATTGTTCGGCGGCATGGACGCCTCGCTCTACGCAGACTTCAAGGCCAGCAGTTCCGCGCAGATGAACTCGGTCGAGAACACCTTGAAGCACACCCACGGCGACTACAGCCCAGCACACATGGCCTCCGGTGGAACGATTCTGGAAGTCACCCGTCTTCCTGGAGATGCCCCCTTAGGCAGCAGCGGCATTCAGGTTCGTTTCGAGACGGACCAGATCATCGAAGGCATCCGCCCCGGCCGTGTCGTCCGTGTCCGCCCCGCGAGCTGGCCTCTGGTCAATCTGTCCCGTGAGGAATACCTCAGAGAAAGCATCGAGGAGCGATTTCCGAGTCCTGACATCTTCCCGAAGTACTAAAGGCTTCGCGGTGAGCCTGGCCGTGGGAGATAGCCCGCTGCGTCGCACACGGATCAGGACATTCTTAGGTCATCATCTTCCTGTCCCTAATCTTCTTGTCATTTTTCTTACCTCTCCGCATCAGGCGCTTGATGACAGGAAAATTGGGGACAAGAAGATGAGACGAAGACCGTCCCGACCGAGTCGCAACCAAAAAGTACGACGGACTTCCAGTCCGTCGCTCCGATCGATGGACTGGAAGTCCGTCGTACGAGATGCGAGCAAGAAAGCCTTTGGAAATCTGAACTCGTCGAGCAATGTGGAGCCGTCTTGATGCTTTCTCGAAACCTGCCAGTCATCAGCCGTTTGGTGGCGTTGTTGCTGCTCGTTCTGTTCGGAGCTGGCACATCGTTGAGTGCTGCGGACAACCTCGCGCAGTCGTTTGCCAAGCAGGTTCAGCCGCTGCTCGTGAAGACCTGCGGGAAGTGTCATGGCAAGGTCCCGACGGACAACGATCTTGATCTCACGAGTTTCAGTTCGGCTGAAGCGATCGTCGCCAAGCCCAAGGTGCTGAGTGATGTCGCCGAGCGGTTGCGCTTGGGCGACATGCCGCCGAAGGATGCGCCGCAGCCGACTCAAGCTGAGCGAGAGCAACTGCTGGGTTGGATCTCGGCAGCGCTCGATGCGGAAGCGGCGGCGCGGGCCGGCGATCCTGGACCGGTGACGCTGCGACGGCTGAGCAACTCCGAGTACGACAATGCGATCCGCGATCTCACTGGAGTTGATCTGCGGCCGACGCGGGCTCGCGAGTTCCCCGCTGACAGCGTCGGCGGCGAAGGCTTTGCAAACGTCGGCGACGCGATGCCGGTGACTCCCGGTTTGGTCGAGCGATATCACCATGCCGCTCGCGACGTTGCCGCGCGGGCGGTGCTGCTGCCCGGCGGCTTTCGCTTCTCGCCTTCCACCGAACGCCCGGATTGGACTGAGGAGGCTCTCAAGCCGCTGCGAACTTTTCATGCGCGCTACGCCGGACCTAATGGAGAACCTCCGTTGGCGGCGCATCTCGCGGCGACGTTGAAGCATCGGGATCGAATCACGCGCGACGGTGCTGCTGCGATCGTTGCTGTGGCTGCTGAAGAGAAACTCAACGCCACTTATTTGGCGGCGCTTTGGGACGGGCTGAGTGGGCAGAGTCTTCCTGTACGACGGACTTCGAGTCCCGCGAAGGCTGAGAGCGACGGACTGCAAGTCCGTCGTACACAAGCGGAAGTCGATGCCGAGACGAAGCAGTGGCGGGAGAAAGCGGCGCAACTTGAAGCTGAAAAGCAACGGCGAACGACGGCTCTGCAATCAGCGAAGAAGGCGATCGAGTCTCAGTGGGTTTCGTCGAAACGTGTGCTCGCGGAGTCGAAAGTTGCGGAAGGAGGATCGGTTCCGTTCGAGCGCAAGGTCTCGGTTCAACGCGGCGAACTGCTCCTCTTGACCGTGCTTCCGAACGAAAATCACGGAGCCGACAGCACGCTCGTCGAATGGTCGATCCGCGAGACCGCCGGCGAGCAGCGAACTTGGAACGTCTCCGATTTGGTGCCCAATCTGTTGAAGGGCAACCCGTTGTCAGACAAGCACGAGGCTCGTTGGAGCTTTCTGGAAACAACATCAACTCCGACGTTCCTCACCGACCGGCGCGACGGCAACGCGGGACGGCCCGAGCTCAAATCGTGGAGCCTCGGTTCCGAACCGTCGGTGTTCGTGAACTCGGCGGCGGAGGCCGTCAAGGTTTGGACGACGTTGCCCGCGCGATCGGTCTTCGTGCATCCGGGACCGAAACGTCCGGTGAGCGTTGCTTGGACGAGTCCCATCTCGGGCGAGTTGTTGGTCGCGGGTCGCGTTGCTGATGCTCATCCGGCGGGACTCGATGGAGTCTCGTTCGAGCTGTCGCATGTCGCGGCTGCGGATTTAGGACAAGCACTGGTTGACTTGGGAAGTGCATCGACGGTTCTGCCGGAAGCCGGTCTGCCTCCGGACATGCTCGCGCTTGTCCGCGAGAGGTGGCGCGAGGCGACGACCGATCCGACACCGGTCTTAGCGACGATCAAGGCCATGCAGGACCAGTTGTTTCAAGGCAACTACCGGAAGAACGCGGCGCTCGCGGTCGGCAATGGCTTTCCTGCGTGGGAGGATCTGCGTCGCGTGGTCGCTCGCGAGCGGGTCCAAGGGGCCGCCCGTGAACCGCTCTTCCGCATGGTCGCGTTGCCCGCTCAAGCCGACACGTTCGTGATCTGGGATCGGTTGCGACTCGAAGGCGGAGACGGTCCGCCGCTGGTGTTGGCGGAGCATCCCGAATTAGGCGCGGCCATCGAGCAAGCGTCGGGACTCAAGTTCGGTCAGCACCCGCAGGGGCGACCGGTGCCAAAGACTGCTCTGGTCACTGCGGCTGGTGCTGAGGTCGTGATCGATCTGAGGAAGCTGTCGCAAGAATTACAGAAGACGCTCACGCTGCCTCGATTCCTTCGCGCCGATGTCAGCTTGGATGAAACGAGTCCCGAGACGGCCTCGGTTCAGGCATTCCTCATCGCTGCGACAGGCGGTGGCGGCAATCTGGCCGAGCCGGTCGCCACAGCGACTCCCGGCGACCCACGGGCCGCGCTGATCGTGCATCCGCGCGTCGCCGCCGAACGGGCGCGACCAGCAGCGGAGTTTCGCGCTCTCTTTCCGCCAGCGGTCCTCTTCCAGCCGATCATCCCGCGAGACGCCCAAGGGAGCGTCTTCTTGTACCGCCGCGAAGACGAGCCGTTGCGTCGGCTCCTGCTCGACGAGGCGGGCCGGGCGGAACTCGACCGACTGTGGAGCGAACTGGAATTCGTGAGCGAGCAAGCGCTCGCCACTCCGACCGCCTATGAGGGACTCGTGCAGTATTACCGCAAGCCAAACGACGGCGCGCGGATCATGTTCTTCTACATCCAACTGTTCGAGGAGCAGATCAGACGAGAAGAAAAGGAGTTCCTCGCAGTTCAGGTCGGTGCGGAAGCGGGGCATCTCGACGCGCTGCTCTCCTTCGCTGACCGCGCTTGGCGACGGCCACTCGCCGACGACGAACGCAAGGCGATCCTCGCGGCCTATCACGCGGACCGGAAAGACGGCATGAAGCATGATCCCGCTTTCCGTGCCGCACTGGCCCGCGTCCTCTCGTCGCCGTGGTTTCTTTATCGGGTCGAACAACCAGCCAGCGGGTCGCACTGGCAGCCGGTCTCGGGCGACGAACTGGCAACGCGACTGAGCTTCCTGCTCTGGGTTTCAATCCCCGACGACGAACTGCGAGCGAAGGCCGACAAGCTTCACGACCCCGCAGTCATGGAGGAGCAATTACATCGCATGTTGAAGGACGTTCGCGTGCGTGGCATGGCTGAAGAGTTCGGCGCCCGCTGGCTCAGCGTGCGGGACTTCGCCACCAACCACGGCCGCAACCTGAAACATTTCCCCGAGTTCACTCCAGTCCTCCGCGATGCATTGGCCGAGGAGCCCGTGCGGTTCTTCGAGGATCTGCTGACGAACAACCGCCCGGTCGCGGACGTGATCGACGCCGACGCGGTGGTCATCAACGATGTCCTCGCCAAGCACTACGGCATCCCCGGCGTGAATGGTCCGCAGTGGCGGCGTGTCGAAAAAGTTACCTCTTACGGACGCGGCGGGTTTCTCGGTTTCGGCGCGGTGATCGCCAAGCAATCGGCCGCCGCGCGGACAAGCCCGATCAAGCGCGGAGCGTGGCTCGTGCAGGTGCTCGGTGAGCGACTGCCCAAAGTTCCGCCCGACGTGCCGCCGCTCCCCGAGACACCACCCGCCGGACTCACCGTGCGCGAGATCACCGAGCGTCATCGAGCGGACCCAAAATGCGCCGGTTGCCACGTCCGCATCGATCCCTACGGCATGACGTTGGAGCGCTTCGACGCGATCGGTCGGCTGCGCTCAGCCAACGAACTAAAGCCGGGCGACACGAAAGGAATTCTCCGCGACGGCACCGAGATCGACGACATCGCCGGCTTGCGAAACCACTTCGCCGGACCGCGCCGCGAGGACGTGTTACGCACGCTCGCCCGCAAGCTGACCGGCTACGCGCTGGGCCGAGCCGTGATGACATCAGATCGCAAGCTGGTCGACGATGTGACCAAGACCATGACCAGCGGCGGTCGCTGGTCGGACGCCTTGCTCGTCATCGTCCGCAGCGAGCAGTTTCGTTGCATTCGCCCGGCGACATCCTCGCCGACGCCTGCTGCCCCTTAACCCATTGTCGGCGAGGTAAGAAGTATTACCGACTCGTCTTCTCTTCTTTGCGCCTTCGCGCCTTTGCGCCTTTGCGTCTTGGCGCCTTTGCGTCTTGGCGCCTTTGCGTCTTGGCGCCTTTGCGTTTTCAAGATTCAACGCAAAGGCGCCAAGACGCAAAGGTGCAAAGAAGACAGAGTGCATTCCATGTTACATCTCGAAGATCAGACGCAATGCCTCGTGATAGCCATCGAAAGGACTTTCCTATGCCCATCACTTCCGCTTCGACCTTATCGCGACGCACGTTGCTGCGCGGGCTCGGCGTTTCAATGGCTTTGCCTTGGCTGGAATCGCTGGCGTTTGCTGCGGGTGAAAAAACGAGCGCGGCCGATCAGCCGCCGACTCGCACGCTGGTCACCTTCACGGGCATGGGCTTTCACTCGCAGCACTGGTGGGCCAGAGGTGAGGGCGCGGGCATGGAACTTGGGCCGTGTCTGAAGCCGCTGGAACCGTGGAAGGAACGACTGGTCTTCCTGCGCGGCTTGTGGAACGAGCAGGCCAACAACGGCGTCATCCACTGCATGCAAACCGGGAACATGCTCAGCGGCGCGCCGATGTCGAAGACCGAAGTCCGCACGGGGGTCAGCTTCGACCAAGTGATGGCTCAGCGCCTCGGCGACCGCACTCGAATCCCGTCGCTCGTTCTGGGCTGCGAAGGTCCGATTCCGGGTCTTCAGGACGGGCATCCGTTGTTGTACAGCTCGCACATTTCTTGGAGCACGGCGGTGTCTCCGACTTGGACAGAGATGCGTCCGGCGCTCGCCTTCGACCAACTCTTTCGCACCGAGCCCAATCGAGGCGATCGTCGCGTCGTCGATGCGGTGCTCGAAGACGCCAAGTCGTTGCGTCTGCGGCTTTCGCTCTCGGACCGTCAGCGGTTCGAAGAGTATCTCGGCAGCGTTCATGAGATCGAAGGACGCATCAAACGAGCGGACAAGCAGCGCGACGCAAACGGTTGGCAACCGACGCTCACGGCTCCCGATCGCCCGCGACCTGCCGACGGAATTCCCGCCGAGATCCCCGAGTATTGGAAGCTGATGAACGACATCGTGCTGTTGGCCTTCCGCACCGACACCACTCGCATCGCGACGCTCAAGTATTGCAACGACGGCTCTGCCGAAACTCACACGCACTGCGGTGCCAAAGACCAACATCATCAGATGGCTCATACGCAACCGGCTGAACTCATCCCGCTCAACCAGTACTTCATGTCCCAGTTGGCCTACCTCTGCGAGCGAATGTCGGAGGTCAAGGAAGGGGACCGCACGTTGCTCGACAACACCTCGATCATGCACTGTTCGAGCATGTTGCACGGCAACCACGACTCGAAGCAGTTGCCGATCATCCTGCTCGGCGGCGCCGGCGGCAGGCTCAAGGGCGGCCGCGTGCTCGACTACCTCAATTCGCCCAACCGCCGCATGTGCAGCCTGTTCCTCAGCCTGATGGAATGGGGCGGCTTGGAACTCGACCAATTCGGCGATTCGAAGGAACGACTGACGGGCATCTGACGACGGACGAGGCCGTTGTGCTTGTCCGTGGCATAAGGCTTCCAGCCTGTCAGAGTTATTACAATCGGCGTGACTGGGATCGGCATCCGGCCGCTCGCTCTCTCCCAGAGCGCCACCGCCTTGTCCCAACTATCGCGTCGCTCCGTTGCAGCCGCTCAAGCTGTACGCACCGCGTTCCAAAGCGACGAGCAGCTTCCAGATTCTGCGCGAGGGAAGCGTCTTGCACTTCAGCATCGTCTGCGAAGAGCCGGACATGAAAAGCAACAAGATCGCGACGACGAAGAACGACGATCCCAAGATCTTCGACGGCGATCACATCCTTTTGCTGATCGAGACTCCAACGCGCAGCCAATACGAGATCGCCATCAATCCCGCCGGCGCGATCTACGACGCCGATCAAGCCCCCGGCGGAGTCGGCACCGC
>CAZNMS010000400.1:0-8349 GCA_964573505.1 uncultured Planctomycetaceae bacterium
CGCGACCCGATTCGCGATATGGTCTTTGTGAAAGACACTGCGAAAGGCTTCATCGCGTGCGGCGAGTCCGATGCCTGCATCGGTGAGGTCACGAATCTCGCAACGGGAGTCGGAGTCACTGTCGGTGAATTGATCGATCAGATTCAGGCGATCGTCGGCCGTAACTTGCCCGTCGTTGAACGTGACGAGCGGAAGCGGCCCGAGAAGAGCGAAGTCTTCAAACTGCTCGGCTCGGCAAAGAAGGCGGCGGAACGCACCGGATGGAAATCGGCTGTCTCATTGGAAGAAGGATTACGTCAGACGGTCGATTGGTTCCGCACGCATCACGTCGCCGATGCCGGGACGTATCGGGTTTGAAGGCAAGTTTTGTGGTCGCCTTTCGCTCCGCGAAAGAGCGTCTTCTATGCAATAGAAACCACATAGGGGCACAGTTCGCTGAAGGCCCCCCCTAAAGACGCACTTTCGCGGAGCGAAAGGCGACCATTATCCGCCGTCACTCAGTCAATCACGCTCATGGAGGAGCACGTCAATGAGAGCTGTCATTCTTGCCGGAGGTCGCGGTCAGCGATTGGCTCCTTACACAACGGTCATTCCGAAGCCTCTGCTGCCGCTCGGAGATCGGCCGATTTTGGATGTCATCATTCATCAGCTCGCTGCGGCGGGGATTGATCATCTGACGCTGACGCTCGGCTACATGAGCGACTACTTCAAAGTCTTCCTCAGTCAGCGTCCGGCGCTGCACAAGCTGATGAAGATCGACTTCATCGAAGAGCACGAACCGACGGGCACAGCGGGGTCGCTCGCGTTTGTCCCGAATCTCGATGAGCCGTTTCTTGTGATGAACGGCGACATTCTGACGGACCTCAATTACCGCGCGTTGATCGACCAACATCTTGAGTCCGATGCATGGCTGACGATCGCGACGTACCGCAAGCCGGTAAAAATCGACCTCGGTGTGATCGAGTCGAACTCGGCGGGATGTGTGACGGATTACATCGAGAAGCCGACGCTCAACTACGACGTCAGCATGGGCATCTACATCTACTCGCCCGATGTGTTGGGCTATGTCGTGAAGGGCAAGTATCTCGACTTCCCGACGCTCGTGCTGCGACTTCGCGACGCAGGCAAGTCGGTCATGACTTATCGCAGCGATTGCACATGGCTCGATCTCGGTCGCCCGGAAGATCTTTTAGCTGCGACGGAACTCTTCATCGACAAGCAAGAGCAGTACCTGCCGAAGGTCGCGTAAGGCGGACGACTACGTCCGACAGCGACGCAGCACGGACGAAGGCGTCGATGCGACGAATCCGGGAAACGATTCACCGACAATCCCTAAGATTGCGCATGCTGCCGAATTGCTGACCGTCGAATGTGCCTTTGTGGTTGAAAGAGAAATCATGACTCAGGCTCAGATACTGACTGCGTTTGAGCAACTCCCGACTTCGCAGCAGCTCGATCTTCTGCAAGCGGCGCTCGATGTCCTTCGCAAAGGCGTCGCACGAGAAACGCCTGCAACTTCGGGTGCCGAGTTGTCGCTTGCTGATGCTGCGAGGCTGCTCCGAGCGGACTACGAGTCAGACCCTGAACTCACTTGTTTCACAGCATTGGATGGAGAGCCGATTCATGCGGCGCGGTGAAATTTGGTGGTGCAATCTCGATCCGACAGTGGGAGCCGAAGTACGGAAGCTGCGGCCTTGCGTCATCGTCAATGACGATGACATCGGCATCTTGCCGTTGAAGGTCATCGTGCCACTGACAGACTGGAAGGATCGTTACAGTCTGGCTCCATGGATGGTGCGAATTGATCCGCGTCCGACGAATGATCTTGTGAAACCGTCTGCGGCGGACTGCTTTCAAGTGCGATCGGTCGCGCAGGAACGGCTGACATCCCCTGCCGGAACAGTGGCCGAACCGCTGATGCGAGCTATCGGAGAAGCTCTCAAGAAGGTGCTCAAGCTCAAGTAGCTCAATGGCCGGTTCACATCGCACATGCTCCGCGCATCAGCCTTCGATTTGTCGGATGAGCATGAAGCTTTCAGCGGCATCGCGAGCAATCGTCGAGCCGCGATAACGCGCCAATGCTTCAATGTTCCGCAACGAGCGAGCACTTGGCGGCGGCTTTACTTGCGAGCCGAAGCAGGACATTGCTTGCAGCTTCGTCTCTAAGTGCGCCGAGATGTCGATGAAGACTGTCGGGTAGAAGATCGCGTCGTTCTGAGGCGGAGCCCATTCGGTCTCGGACAACGTCTCGTAGGCGAGGATGCGACGCACCGGGCAATCAGCGAGCGGTCGAGCAGCGACGAGCGCGGCCATATGCAGTTGCAAGTGATCGCTATGAATGTCGCCGTGATGCGGCACGTAAAAGCACTCGCACTGCGTCTCGCGAATGACGCCGGCAATGGCCGAAGCCAGTTTGTAGCGCGGCACTGTGTCGAGCGCCGGAGCGGGGAAGTCCCAAAAGCGAGTGTTCGCGACTCCGAGAATCTTGTGAGCCTTCAAGGCTTCAGCACGCACTCCCGAGATCATCTCGCGCGGATAAAGCTCTTCGATGCCGTGCGTAGCGACGACGACTTCAACGTGATCTCCGGCTGCTGCATGTCGAGCAATCACGCCGCCGCAACCCAACACTTCATCATCCGGATGCGGCGCGAGCACCAAAACCTTCATGTCAACGTCCTTGTTGTTGAGCGTCTCGAATGACCGCTCGCTCGTCCCTACCGAGTTGAGTGATGAGATCGCCGGCTTCAGCGCACCGTGTCGCTGACGCTAACGGTTCACCGGGGTTAGCTCTCCACTGACCCCGCGTCAGTGGAAGCAGCGACTGGTCGGCTAAGGATGGTTCGACGAACGCCATCGTCAGCGAACAATGAACTTCAACTGCTTCGCAAGAAGTCTGATTTCGAGATCGTTAGCCAGTCAGTCGTTGCTCCCACCGACACGGGGTCGGTGGAGAGCGAGAACAACGAGGTTTGTGGACTGGGTTGTTAGCTCGCCAGTCGTTGCTCCCACTGACGCGGGGTCAGTGGAGAGCGAGCTCCCGGCAACTCGATCGTGTTAGGGAAATCGAACGTGCGATGCACTCGCGAGCCGCGATCTCAGGCGGCTTCGGCTTCTAAGAATGAGAGACGCTGAGCGGTCGGGCCCATGACGGTCGTCCCTTCCTTCACGTTGCGAGTAACCGTGCTCCCGGCTCCGAGCGTTGCGAAGTCTCCGACTTTGACTTTCGGCACGACGCAGACGCTCGTCCCAAAGTAGACGCCTTTGCCGAACTGAGTGTGCCCCGTGAGATCGCAGTGCGAGTTGATCATGCAACCGTCGCCGACCGAGCAGTCGTGAGCGACGCTCGCCGCGCAGTTGACCGCAACAAAGTCGCCGATGCGGACGTCGTTGCTGATCATCGCGTAAGGGGCAAAGAAGCAACCGCGACCGATCGTCGTGAACTGCGAGACGATCGCGGTCGGATGAATGTAAGTCAGAAACTCGGCGCCCTTCGCGAGCAGCTTTTCGCCGAGCATCAGTCGCGTCTTCGGAGCCGCAATGCCGAAGACGAGCAGTTCGCCGTTCGGCTGATAGTCGCTGATCCTGCCAGTGATCCCGATCGGATAGTGCGAGTAACGACTGAGTGCATTGGCGTTGTCGTCTAAGAAGCCCGCGACTTCCCACTCGACGCCGTGCCGCGAATCGCCGCTGATCCATCCATAGATTTCGCGTCCGAAGTCGCCTGAACCGACAATGAGAATCTTCT
The DNA here is from genome assembly GCA_964573505.1 of uncultured Planctomycetaceae bacterium. Classification (GTDB taxonomy): domain Bacteria; phylum Planctomycetota; class Planctomycetia; order Planctomycetales; family Planctomycetaceae; genus AM-0621. The sequence continues at coordinate 3,746 of CAZNMS010000400.1, forward strand.
TCATGAATCTGCTCCGAAAACGATCGACGACTTTCGTCACGATCAACATCAGCTTTGCCTTCGCCATCAAACGTCGCTGAGTCACTCGCGGCTTTGTGTTGTACTAGTTGCTACACAGAGCGATGTCGCAATTGTCGTAGCATGGGCTTCTAGCCCGTGCTGAACGGCAGGCATCGAGCGAATGGCAAGGTCTCGAAGACAGCACGGACTGGAAGTCCATGCTACGACGGCGAACGACGTAGGCGATTCGTTGACCCCGAAGCTCACGCGTTGATGACGCAGTAAGCCCTTAAATAAGAGCGTCGTTCGCTTATAGCGCTGCTTTTGAAAAAGGGTCAATATCAGGCATTTTCAGCACACGGACTCGCTCTCCTGCATTGATGCGGGTTCTTCCGTGATGTCGAAACGCGGCATGTCTCCGTCCTCAAAGATCAGACGCTCGAAGAGCCGACAACGACGCTTGCGCTCAGCAAACAACGTCGAAGCGGCGCGAGAGCGTTGTGAGCATGCTCATCAGCAACAGCACGAAGTCCGGCAATTCTCCGGCAACCATTGAGGCCGCGCAGACCTTTCACGACGATGACCGCTCGAACGCCCGGCATCACTTCAATGTGACTCGCGCATTGGCTTGCCGAGCGATGACGAACTCCGCTCCGTAACCGTTCACGACTTCTGCAGCCCTTCATCGCGACTCGAAGCGATCCCTCTCTCACAGAAAGCTCAACGTGCGAATTGCTTACTTCGACTGCTCATGCGGCATTGCCGGGGACATGACATTGGCGGCCCTGATTGATGCCGGAGCGGATGCAGATGCCATTCGAGCGGGCATTGATTCGCTCGGCATTCCGGGAGTGAAGTTCTCGACCGAGTCGGTCATGCGTTGTGCATTTCGCGCGACCTATGTTCGCGTCGAACATCCCGAGCAACATGCTCATCGTCATTTGAGCGACATCTACGCGCTCATCGACAACGCCGCCGCGATCAGCGTGCAGCAAAAGGAATTGGCGAAAGACATCTTTCTCAACATCGCGGAAGCCGAAGCCAGTGTGCACGGCTCGACCGTTGAGGCCATCCACTTTCATGAAGTGGGTGCGATCGACTCGATCGTTGACATTGTCGGAGTCGCAATCGCTCTTGATTCGCTCAACGTTGAAAAGGTCTATGCGAGCCGAGTGCCGACAGGACGCGGCACGGTGAAGATCGCTCACGGAGTTTGTCCGGTGCCGACGCCGGGAACTTTAGAACTGCTGAAGGGAGTGCCGCTGATCGACGTGCCGATCGAAGCGGAACTCACAACGCCGACCGGGGCCGCGATCCTCAAGTCGGTCGTCGATGACTTCATGCCGATTCCGCAGATGACCATTGAGACGATCGGCTACGGCGCCGGCACGCGCGACTTCCCGCAGCGTGCGAACCTGCTGCGGATCTTCATCGGTGAAGCAAGCCAGCAAGCGTTTGAGGATCAAGTTTGCTTGCTTGAGACGAACCTTGATGACGTCACCGGCGAAGTCATCGGCTACACAAAAGGCCGACTCATCAAGAGCGGGGCGCTCGATGTCTTCACGACGGCGATTCACATGAAGAAGGGACGACCGGCCGTCACGCTGAGTGTGATCTGCGAGCCGTCGCGCCAAGCTGAGTTCGAGACAATCATCTTCCAGGAAACGGGCACGTTTGGTATTCGCCATCAACTCATCAGTCGCACGATTCGTCCGCGCGAAGCAATGGATCTCGATTCGGACGAATGGGGATCGGTGAAGGGCAAAATTGGATGGGCGCCGGACGAGAGCATCGCGTTCAAACCCGAGTACGAGTCTTGCGCCAAGATTGCTCGCGAGAACGGCATTCCGTTGCGAGACGTCTATCGCGCCGTCGAAGCATGGTTTGAGAGTCAAGTCGAAGACGGTTGCGGCGACGATCACGACCATGATCACGATTCGGACGATGGCTGCTGCGACGACGATGATTCATGCGGGCACGATCACGATCATCATCATGACCATGATCATTCTCATGACCACTCTCACGATCATTCTCATGATCACAGTCACGATCACTCGCATGACCATTCTCACGATCATGATCACCGGCACGATCACCATTGATCCGAACGGGCGATCGTGCTTTAGCCGTAGCCGAAATCGTGAGATTTCGGACTCCGTTGTTGGGCTCCGAATTCTGACGAATTCGGCTACCGGGTCTTGCGATCGAGTGATTTCCGCCGTCGCTCGGCGTTCAACTTCGACACTCAAGGATGAGTGACATGCTTGCTCTCAATCTTGCTCAATATCAGCCGATCCTCATCACGATCTTGGCAGCCTTCTGCGTGCTGAAGTTTCTGCGGATGAAGCCGCAGCATCGTCCGCGCGAGTTCTTCAAGGACGAGTCCTCGCGCGTCGATGTCGATGCGGATCTAGACGCGGAACTGCAACCGCTGAAGCCGGCCTTTCCCGCAACGGCCAATGTCTCCGGTGAAGAGATCGTTGCTGCGAATGCCGCGCTCGAAACAAAAGCCGCGCTGCTGAATCAATTGCTGCTTGAGTCCGATCGTGAAGCCGCTCGGCTGATGGAATTATTACACGAAGCGCGTGCGATCCGAATTCCGGGCGTGATTCGTGACGACGATCTCGATGCAGAGTCGAGCGATGCCGAATCGACCGAGGCCGAGACGCTGCTGCTCTCAACTGCCGCCAGTGAGCAGACCTCAAAGGTCAACAAGCAGCAGTTCGTTCGGTTGCTGCATCAATCGGGCTTCTCGGCGGAAGAGGTCGCAAAGGCCGTCCAACTGCCGATCGAAATCGTGCTCGGCATGCTCGGTCAAAGTGGCGAACAAGACCGCGCCGCCGGCTGATGCTCAGCCAACGGTGAACTGTGAAGCGATTGTTCGCGTGCCGCAGAGCCCCGCAGTCATTTTGTGCCGTTAAGGGATCGTCGGAGAATGACTTCGCAGATTCGTAGCATGGACGCCTACGTCCGTGCTGCGTCGCTGTCAGATGTAGGCATCCGACAGCGACGTAAACCGGGAACTTATTCCTCGACTACTTCGATGGGGCTCGACCTACTTCGCGCCTATCCGAGATCGCGCAGCACTCCGAGGATCTTCTCAAGATCGTTCGCCACTTGAATCGGGCGATTCGGGAACTTCACTTCGGTGATGCCTGCGGCTTTGAGTTTCTCATCAATGTGATCGGGGCTCGATGAGTGATAGCCCACTGTCGCATTCGGATCCTTGAGCTGATGCCCGGTCAGAATGCAGACCACTTTGTCGCTCGGTGCGATGATGCCTTGCTCGCGCAGAAGCTTTGCTCCGGCAACACTCGCGGCACTCGCGGGTTCGCAGCCGAAGCCGCCTGCTCCGACCTTTGCTTTCGCGTCGAGGATCTCGTCGTCAGAGACCTCGCGCACGATGCCGTCGCAGACAGCGAGAGCCCGCAAGCACTTCTTCAAGTTGACCGGTCGGTTGATCTCGATCGCGGTCGCGAGCGTCGACGCGCGGCGGTTGTCGCGATCCATCTCGCTGAAGAAGCCGTCGATCTTTGCGTCGTCGGTGTAACCGTTGTTCCAGCGAACGCCTTGCTGATTGAAAAGCTGATGCAGCGTATTGGCACCGGCGGCGTTGATGACGGCCAATCGCGGAATGCGATTGATGAGCCCGAGTTCTTTGAGTTCCGCGAACGCTTTGCCGAACGCACTTGAGTTTCCGAGGTTCCCGCCTGGCACAACGATCCAATCGGGAGCTTCCCAATTCAGACCCTCAAGCACGCGGTACATGATCGACTTCTGACCCTCGAGCCGGAACGGATTCACGCTGTTGCAGAGGTAGATCTTCTCGCGCGTGCAAACATCGCGAACTTGCTTGAGGGCGTCGTCGAAGTCACCGGCGATTTGCAGAGTGGCCGCGCCATAGTCGAGCGCCTGCGACAACTTGCCGAACGCGATCTTGCCGCTGCCGACGAAGACCGCGACGTCGAAGTGGCCGGTCGCTCCGCCGTAGATCGCAAGCGACGCACTCGTATTGCCCGTCGACGCGCACGCAGTCATTCGGGCCCCGACCATTCGAGCATGCGTCGATGCGGCCGTCATGCCGTTGTCTTTGAAGCTGCCCGACGGATTGAGTCCCTCGTATTGCAGCAGCAAGTTGCCGTCATTCATGCCGACATACTTCGCGACGCTTTGACTGGGACGAAGCTGAGTCTGCCCTTCACCGATCGTGACGATCTGCTCGTCGCTCGCGAACCGCAGCAAGTCGCGAAAGCGCCAGACGCCGCTGTAATCGAGCGGATTGCGGCGCGTTGACCAGCGCGCTTCAAAGTCACGCAAGGACTTCGGCACGGGGAGCTTGCTCCAGTCGTAACCGACATCGAGCAAGTTGCCGCAAGCCGGGCAGCCCGAATGGACTTCTTGAACGTCATAGGTCTTGCGGCAGGCCGGGTTGATACAGATTTGAAAAGCAGCGGTTGTCATGAGTCGGGTCAGTATTGGGTAAGGTTGATAAAGGACGGTAACAATTCTTACTGGCAGTTCGCGGCGACGGGCAATTGGGCACCCCGTCGATAGTCGCCTTTCGCTCTGCGAAAGGGATTTTCTCTCGGGACTTTTGCTCC
>CAZNMS010000401.1:0-8343 GCA_964573505.1 uncultured Planctomycetaceae bacterium
CGCTCCTCGTTCAACGACGACGAGACATTCAAACTGCGAGTCGCCTCGCGCTTTCGAAGCGAGTAGCTGCCGAAGTCGCTCGTTCCGTTCCTCAGCGGGGTAACGCCGAAACTGCAGCCTCAATGCGTCAGCAGCTTCGGCGGCAATAGAACTGCGGACGGTCAGCATGAAGGCGGCTCGGGAGCTGTGATTAAGTGATGGTACTCAGGAGCGGGAGAATGGAGGGCGATCGCCGAGGTTCCGCAGGTAGGGTCGCGGAGCTGTCAGAATTGTTACTCGCGAGCAATTGCTTTCTGGTCAAGGTCCGCAATAGCGATCTTCAAGAAGAAGAGCGCGGGACCGCCATCCTGCTTCGGGTCGACGTCATAAAAGATGACTCCGATGTGCTCCGGATCAAGTTGCACGGTTCGCGGGCAAGCACGTCCGCCGATGGCACGGCCGGGATTGTAGTACTCGAAGCTGTGGCCCCATGTTTGTCCGTCATCACGGGAGATTGCGTAACGAATGCGTTCGCCGCCGACACCCGGTCCGAGAATCTCCGACGCCAACAGCAGGCCGTTCGATAAGCACACCATTTCGTGCCGCCAACCTTGCTCTTTCAGATTCGGAAAGCGGCTGATCTCTGCCCATGTTTTGCCATCGTCGGTCGAACGGAGGCCCGCGCCGCTGACGAATGTGCCTTTCGGAGTTCTCGCCATTGGAATGAGACCGTGCTTGCTTCCGTCTCCGAACTCAAAGCCTTCGCCGGTGCTGCTATCGAACAACAAAGTGCGATCGCTGAGCGATGTAAGCCACTTATTCGGAGCAAGTTCGACGAGCGGATGTCGAATGACACTCATCATCTTTTCGTCGCGCGGAAACGGTTTTGGCTCAGACCAATTGACACCGTCGTCTTCCGAGGTCGAGTAGAGCACGGAGCGCGGTTCGGTCTCGACGGTTTCTCCGCTCCAGCGGTTCCAACAGTGCACGAGCCTGCCGTCGGCAAGCCTCGTCAGTGAACCGGGGTAATAGGTCTTTTTCAGGGTCGGTCCGAACGGCGTAGGAGCCGTCCATGTTTTTCCGCCGTCGGTCGAGCGCGTGATTCGCAGGTCGCGATGATTCGTCTGCCCGAACGTCACGACGATCGTCCCCGGCTTACCGATGCACGCCGCCGGATGAATATGTCCTCCGACCGGATTGCCAATCCGAACCAATCGCGGATCAGCAGCAGCAGCGAACGACGGAGAAATGATCGCAGCAAGTAGTAATAAGACTTTCACAGCCATTCCTTGCGTGTTGGGCAGATTCATTCGCCTTGCATCGACAATGCTCATTGAGCTTGAGCATGCAGGCTGCTCAGCAAGGCAGAAGTTTGAATGAGGGTCAAATTGAGATGCGGTACCTCTCAACCAATCTCAGCAAAGCAACGTCGGCCAGTGCTCGCTCACCCGATGCACTGGAACGTCTGAAGAGGGTTCTGCGGCAAAGGCTCCAGTGTGCTTGTTGGCGGACGCTCGTCGATGCTGCTTATCGTGACTAATCCGAACGCCCTCAATGGTGCAGTTGCGAGCGGCCTGCACGTCGCTTGAATCCAGTCCCCGGCAGCCATACGGTTATCGCCTTTCGCGATAATCCACCAACGCATCCATTAGCCGCCACTTATTAAGCCTCATGCTCGCGCGCTCGATAGAACTGTTCTGTGATGTTGCCCGCTGGCGCAGCTTTTCAAAGGCTGCGGAGTCGAATGGCATTTCCCAGTCGTCGGTGAGCCAGTCCGTTGCTCAACTTGAGAAGCGACTCGGTCTCGACCTCATCAATCGAGGCAAGCGACCGCTCGAACTCACTGCTGCTGGCGAGCGGTACTATTTCGGATGTCAGGCGCTGCTCGACCAATATCGGCAACTCGAAGGCTCGCTACTGGAGTTCACTCGAAAGGTCGCCGGGCGACTGCGTGTAGCGGCGATTTATTCCGTCGGACTCAGCGAGATGGAGCAGCTTGTCTCAGAATTTCAGCGGCAGTTTTCGGAAGTCGACATCAAGCTCGATTACTTGCATCCCGAGCAAGTCTACGAGCGAGTTCGCAACGATCAGGCCGACTTAGGACTCGTGTCGTTCCCGCGAGAAGGCGGTGAATTCGCCTGTGTTCCGTGGCAGCAGCAGCAGTTTGACGTCGTCGTCCCGCCGACTCATCCGCTAGCCGAGCGACTCGGAGCAGTAATGGTCTCCGAACTCGACGGCGAGAACTTTGTAGCTCTCACTCCCGACCTGAAAGTGCGGCAGGTCATTGATCGGTGGCTGAAGGCAGCGAAGGTCTCAGTCAAAGTCGTTCGCGAGTTCGACAACATAGAAAACGTGCGAGGGGCGGTTGAAGCGAATGTCGGCATCTCGCTGCTTCCGGGGCCAACGGTCGATCGCAGCGTCGAAGCAGGGACGCTCGTGCGTTTGAAACTAGCGGATGTGGATTGGTGTCGGCCTCTGGGCATCATCCACAAGCGAAATCGGCAACTCAGCAAGGCGGCTGACGAATTCATCAGGGCGCTCAAGGGTCATTCGGAGATGCCCGACGAACCGCACGAACAACCCGCGAGCGAGCAACAAAATCGTGAGTCTGTCGGCGCCTTCGCTTAGCATGGCCCACTCGTTCGAACTCGGTTGGTCGGTGTTTCAGCGTGACAGCGCGAGTTCAACGGTGCTGTGCAATCGCCATGAGATTCGATTTTTGGAGGATTTCAGATGGTTCAAGTCATCATTTCAAAGGAAGCGGCGGATCAGATCATGGGACTCTCTGAGTCGTGTGATGTGTGCGATGAGACCGGGCGGTTTGTCGGACGCGTGACACCATCAAGTGTCTTGAAGGAATGCAGAAGTGAGACCGAGATCCCGTTCACCAAAGACGAGATCGAAGCCGCCTTCAAAGAACCAACAATTCCCTTCGAGCGAATTCGCAATCGGATTCGCCAGTTGGAGGCTCTGCAATGAGGTTCAAAGTCGTTTGGGCCGAACGAACTGAAGAACAAGTTGCCGAGATGTGGGTCGGATCACAGCCGATTGAGCGGCCAAGAATCACTGAGGCACTTAATGAAGTTGAGAGTTGGCTTGAGAACGACCCGATCTCAGCCAGCGAGTCGCGAGATGACGAACAACTGAGGGTTGTTTTCAACCCGCCAGTTGCGGTGTTGTTTCCAGTCTTTGAAACCGCTCGACAGGTCGTTGTTGGACGTGTTTGGAAGACTCAACGCAACAAACGAACTTAGCGCGGAGGCGAGAGAGGGGAAGTTGGACCTTCCCAAGAATGAATCCCAAGCGGATGTTGGGTACGCGAGTCACGAATTTCCGAAAAATCGTCGAGCAGAAAAGCACCCAATCATTGCCAGATACATGTAGGTCATCATCGAACCCAATTCTTTTGTGGGTTTAACACTAGTTGTTGTGAGTTTGATGACCGTTCTGGTTCCCGTGTAGTGATTGGAGTGTTTCGAATGCGAAAACTTAGGTGTTCCTGAATTGCTGCTTGTCAGCGTTGTTGCCATCGCAATTGTGGCCATCGTCGCCATCACGTTTGGGAGACGCTCAGAAGGAAGCATTCGACTCGATCAAAACGGAGTTCAATTCCAATCGACCGTCGGAAATAGCGACGATCCGATTCAAAAGTAGTTAGCAGAACAAGATCTGAACGCTGCGTATCACGAACATCTGAAGTTGATACGCGGGTTCGCGGCAATGAAATCAAAGACTCAAGACATGACATCTTTTTCGAATGAGTGGATCTCCAAGTTGCAGAACGGACAGCGGCCCGGGAAGGTCGGGCTTTATGATCCGGCTTTTGAGCATGATGCTTGTGGCGTCGGGTTTGTGGCGCATATCAAGGGCAAACGCTCGCATCAGATTGTGGATGATGCCGATCGTATGTTGCGACATATGACACATCGCGGCGCGTGCGGATGTGAAGAAAATACCGGCGACGGTGCGGGTATGCTGACCGCTCTACCGTATGACTTTATTGAGAAAGTCGCCGCTAATGAGCTGAAGGTCAAATTGCCGGCTCGCGGTTTATACGGTTCGGGCATTGTGTTTTTGCCGCAGGATGCTGCTCAGCGGGCGCATTGCAAGCAGGTCGTCAATGAGATCATTGCGGCTCAAGGGCAGAAGCTCATTGGCTGGCGCGAAGTGCCGGTTGATGCCGATGGAGCGAATGTCGGGCCGACCGCTCGGTTGTGTATGCCGCATTTCGAGCAACTCATTATTGGGGCGGCGGACGGGCTCGATCAGGAAGGGTTCGAACGGCAGCTCTTTTTGATCCGCAAATGGGCCAGTCGCAAGCTGCGCGTTGAGAGCAATCTTTCGCAGAGCGCATTGTTCTATGTGTCGTCGCTCTCGACGAAAGTGATTATTTACAAAGGCATGCTCATGTCCGAGCAATTGATGCCTTTCTATCGCGACTTGCAAGACGCCGACTTCACGACGCATCTAGCGATGGTTCACTCGCGATTTTCGACGAATACATTCCCGTCATGGGATCGTGCGCAGCCTTGCCGGTTTATGGCTCATAACGGCGAGATCAATACCGTACGCGGTAATATGAATTGGATGTATGCGCGGCAGGGCGTCATCAAGAGCGACGTTTGGGGCGACGAGCTTCGTAAGCTGTATCCGATTTGCGAGCCGGACTGCTCGGATTCGGGCAGCTTCGATAACGTGCTCGAGTTTCTCTACCACTCGGGGCGCAAGCTGCAAGAAGTGGTCATGATGATGATTCCCGAAGCATGGCAGAATCATGCGACGATGTCGGAGAATAAGCGCGCGTTTTATGAGTATTACTCAGCGCTCGAAGAACCATGGGACGGCCCGGCGTCGATCTCGTTCACCGACGGGCATTATATTGGAGCAGTCCTTGATCGAAACGGCTTGCGACCGAGCCGATATTATCTCACTCATGACGACCGCGTGATTATGGCGTCGGAAGTGGGCGTGCTTGATATTGATCCCGCTCTGATCAAGCAGAAAGGACGCTTGCAGCCCGGCAAGATCTTCCTCGTTGACTTCGAAAAAGGCTGCCTCGTTGCTGATGAGGAAGTGAAGTCCGAAATGGCGAACGCTCGGCCGTACCGCGACTGGCTCAAGCGGCAGAAGATTACGCTTGATGAACTGCCGCGCCATGAAGTGCCCGCGTTCTATGACGCCGATTGTCTGCTCAAGCGCATGCAAGCATTTGGGTATACGACCGAAGCAATGCAATTCATGCTCATCCCGATGATTCGCGAGAAGCGCGATCCGCTCGGTTCAATGGGAAATGATGCTGCATTGGCATGCCTCTCGGACAAGCCGCGTCTCATTTATGAGTATTTCAAGCAATTGTTCGCGCAAGTGACGAACCCGCCGATCGACTCGATCCGCGAAGAAGTCATCATGTCGCTCGAATGCTTCATCGGTCCCGAAGGTAACTTGCTCGATCAAACCGAGCAGCAATGTCATCGACTCGCGATCCCGCATCCGATCCTTACCAATGAGGAACTCGGGGCATTGAAAAATCTTGAGTACCGAAATTGGAAGTCGAAGACGATCGACATCACCTATCCGCGTTCGGAAGGTCCGGCAGGATTGAAGCCGGCGATTGATCGCGTTTGCGCCGAAGCCGCGCAGGCCATTAAAGACGGCTTCGGATTAGTTGTGTTGACCGATCGCGCGGTTGGGACGGATCGAGTGCCGATCAGTTCGTTGTTGGCGACCGGTGCCGTGCATCAAGCATTGGTGCGACAAGAGATGCGTACGCGCATCGGCATCATCGTCGAGTCCGGTGAAGCTCGCGAAGTGCATCACTTCTGTTTGCTCGTCGGTTACGGAGCCGATGCGATGAATCCGTATCTCGCGTTCGAGGCGTTGCGTCAGTCGCGCATCGACGGAGTCATCGAAGAGGAATGGACCGACAAGAAGATCGTCGAAGCGTTCCGCAAGGCCGTTGCGAAGGGCGTGCTCAAAGTGATGGGCAAGATGGGCATCTCGACGTTGCAGTCCTACAAGGGCGCGCAAATCTTCGAAGCCGTCGGGCTTAATGGCGATGTCGTTGATACGTGCTTCGTCGGAACGGCGAGCCGCATTGCGGGCGTCGGGTTTGATGTGCTCGGGGAAGAGGGAATTCGTCGTCACGAACGCGGCTATCCAACGCGCGATACGGTGTCGTTGCCGATCCTGCCGAATGAAGGTCAATTCGCCTGGCGCAAGGAAGGTGAAGCGCATTCATGGAATCCGTTCACGATCGCGGAGATTCAACAAGCGGCTCGCAACGGGGATAAGTCGGCGTATCAACGCTTTGCGAAGCTGATCAACGAACAGTCGACTCCTGATTGCTTCTTGCGCGGTCTCTTGAAGTTCAAGCCGGGTACAACGCCGATCCCGATTGAAGAAGTCGAACCGGCGGCAGAAATCGTCAAGCGGTTCTGCACGGGTGCGATGAGCTACGGCTCGATCTCGGCAGAAGCGCACGAGTCAATTGCGATCGCGATGAATCGCATTGGCGGTAAGAGCAACACCGGCGAAGGCGGCGAGGACTACGCGCGCTTCAAGCCGTTTACGAATGACAAAGGTCAGTCCGACAGCAAGCGTTCGGCGATCAAGCAAGTAGCGTCCGGTCGCTTCGGAGTGACGGCTTACTACCTCACCAATGCGGATGAATTGCAGATCAAGATTGCTCAAGGCGCGAAGCCCGGCGAGGGCGGTGAGCTGCCCGGTCATAAGGTCGACAAGATCATTGCGGCAACTCGGCATTCGACTCCGGGAGTGGGACTGATCAGCCCGCCGCCGCATCACGACATCTACTCGATCGAGGATCTTTCGCAGCTCATCTTCGACCTGAAGAATTCGAACCCGTCAGCGCGCGTCAGCGTGAAGCTCGTTTCGGAAGTCGGTGTAGGAACGATTGCAGCCGGTGTCGCGAAGGGGCATGCAGACAAAATCCTCATCGCGGGCACTGAAGGCGGTACGGGCGCGTCTCCTCTGACGAGCATCAAGTACGCAGGCCTGCCATGGGAACTCGGCATCGCTGAGACTCATCAAGTGCTCGTGATGAACGACTTGCGCAGCCGCGTGCGTCTCGAAACCGACGGGCAGTTGAAGACCGGTCGAGACCTCGTGATGGCCGCGATGCTCGGTGCGGAAGAGTTCGGATTCGCGACCGCGCCGCTCATCACGCTGGGCTGCATCATGATGAGAAAGTGTCATCTCAATACGTGCCCGGTCGGCGTCGCGACTCAGGATCCGGAACTCCGCAAGAAGTTCACCGGTCAGCCCGAGCACCTCATCAACTACTTCTTCATGGTTGCCGAAGATGCGCGCGAGATCATGGCGTCGCTCGGCATTCGCACGATCAATGAGCTTGTTGGTCGCGTCGACTTGCTGCAAACCGACGAAGTCGTGCGTCACTGGAAAGCGAAAGGCATCGACCTAACGCCGATCCTGACAATGGCCGTCAAGCCGCACGAGAACGTCGGGACGTACTGCACTCGCAAGCAAAAGCATGGGCTCGAAGAAGTGATCGACAACAAGCTGATCGAGCTAGCTCAACCGGCGCTGAAAGACGGCAAGTCCGTGAAGATCGACATGCCGATTCAGAACATCGACCGCGCGTTCGGCACGATGCTCAGTCACGAACTGACGAAGCGCTGGGAGAACATCGGACTGCCGGACGACACAATTCACATTCGAGTCACCGGTTCGGCAGGACAAAGTTTGGGAGCATGGCTTGCTCCGGGCATCACGATCGAACTCGAAGGCGATTCGAACGACTACGTCGGCAAGGGCCTTTCGGGTGGTCGAGTGGTGATCTATCCGCCGAAGAACGCGACGTTTAAAGCCGAAGACAACATCATCATCGGCAATGTGGCGCTGTACGGAGCGACGGCTGGCGAAGCATTCTTCCGAGGCCGCGCGGCCGAACGATTCTGCGTGCGGAACTCAGGAGCAACCGCGGTCGTTGAAGGCTGCGGCGATCACGGTCTCGAATACATGACGGGCGGTCGCGCCGTCGTGCTCGGGCCGACTGGTCGCAACTTCGCGGCCGGTATGTCGGGCGGAGTGGCGTTCGTCTACGGAGACCGCGACGAGTTCCGCTTGAACTGCAACTTAGAGATGGTCGAACTGGAATCGGTCGTCGATCCGATCGACATCACCGAGTTGAAGGAGCTTGTGCAGAAGCACGCGAACTACACCGGTTCAACGGTCGCGCAGCAGATCCTCGACAACTGGGACACGGCCCTGCCCCGGTTCATCCGAGTCATGCCAATCGACTACAAGCGAGCGATTCAGCAAGGAGTGGTTGTGCGAGCCGCGCATTGATCGCGCTGCACCGTGCTGAGCAAATCCTGGAGTGCT
>CAZNMS010000402.1:0-8313 GCA_964573505.1 uncultured Planctomycetaceae bacterium
CGCAGATTCTTCATCCCGCTGCGATATCAGTTACCTGATCCGTGAACGGCTACCAGCAAGGGTGACTGCGTTTTTGCCTTACTATGAGTCGCTGCGGTTTCGTCATCGCAGCAAGCAAGCTGGATGAAATCTGAGAAAATGAGCGCAACTGGCAGGCGTCTGTCGCTTCTCAGCTTGTCGTAGCGTCGCTTGAAAATGCCGTATGACTTGTCGCCGCATGAGAGGATGTCATCACCACCGTTGTGGTATCAGAAACGACACTGCTCGATACAGCGGCAACGGTATCGAGTCCCCTTGCAGTGACAGTTCAGCGGTTCGGTGGCCAAGCAACCATTGAGTCGTTGAAATGCATTCAATGACACTTGGTATCTAGGTCGCAAGCCATGCTTTCAATTCGGCAGCTCAGAGCTTCCATATTCAGCATCCCCCCCGACTACACCATAGGAGGTCTACCCATGTCATCGACTCAACGGGCATCAGCAAGCACGTCAACTAACCGTAAGCCGTTTTGGTCCTCAACGCTCAGGCTGTCGCGATCCCTCGCCACACTCTCGGTTCTCGTGTGTGGTCTCTTTGCGACCGCACACGCTGATGATGGACGGCATCTTGTCTTCATTGCATGTCCACAGGACTACGCACACTTGGTCGACTTGCAGTACTCGATGAATGATGGAACTGGCTTGGCCGGTGCCTATCGATCGGCGGGCGTCTCCAAGGACAACATCTATCTTTTGCACGAGAAACAAGACCGTCTCTATCAGCCTACCAAAGTGAATTTTGAGGAACGGTTGGCGGCCATTGTCGAGACCGCAAAGCCCGAAGACGAACTGTCCGTCTTCTTCATTGGACACGCCTTTCAATACGCAGGAGAGAAGGATCTCTTTTTATGCCCCGCTGAGGCGCGAGTGGATGACAAGTCGACGTTGATCCCTCTGGCTTGGGTCTATGAGACGCTGGGTAAGTGCGCTGCGCGTCGAAAGCTTTTGGTGATTGATGCTTGTCGAAAAGATCCTCGCGAGGCTTACGAGCGCAGTCTTACCGGAAGCCGTAAGTTAGAAGAGACGATCCGTCAGCCGAACAAGGCGCCGTCAGGGACTGTGGTTGTCCTGAGCTGTAGCGAGGGGCAACAAGCGTCGGAGCACCGCTCGCTTGAGCATGGCGTCTTCACGAACTTTTGGCTCGAAGGTCTCACGGGCAAAGCCGACAAGGTACGAGATGGTAAGCTGACGTTTGAAGAACTCACCGACTACGCGCAAGCCAAGACGGAAGCATTCGCGGTACGGCATCTCGGTAAAGCTCAAACGTCCCGTGTCATTAATCCTCCACAAGACGAATTCGTGGTGCGCCGCTGGGATCGCGTCGCCGATGTTGAACGCGACGATGCGATCATCGAGCCGGTCTATCTCATTTCAATGACCTCTGGCGAGGAGACGCTCAGTCTCATTAAGTATCTCGGCGGGTTGTGTGGTCATCCCAATCTTGAGGAAGACCTGCTGAAGGAATTGGAACAGCAAGGACTGCAAGGACGCGGTGGATTGGACTTCACGCGTCGTTGGGGCATGTATTGGACCGAACCATTCATCAATGGTGACGACGCCCCGTTTCCAGTCATCCTGCTACCTGTTCAGGATCAAATGCAGGTTGTTGACGGACTGCGGAAACTGTTCCCCAAGACCGAGCAAGATGGCAACGTTTGGCTGTGCAGCGGGCACGAAGGTTTGCCGCCATTGAAGGCACGGTTTGCAAACGGCTATTTGTGGTTGAGCAATGCAGAAAATGCAGACCCAGAGATCTCGGTCGATCCTGAGCAACTCTTGGCCGGGCGCGAGACCATCGAGGTCAGCACATTCTTCGGAAACATCCCCCTGGCGAAGAAGCAGGAGATGCTGAACCGTGGCCTTCAGGATGCTGAGGATGCTCGCGCAGATCAGCTTTGGAACAACGTGAAAGACTTCGCAGCACTCGAAGGCTACGACTTCGGTAATCGGATTGGGATGTGGTTGCAGTCCCAGCTCATGAAGCATGTCGATCGCACAACGCTTGGACTGCACATCGACACCAAAGCGAAAACGCTAACTGTCGACCTCACGTTCCAAATGCTTTCGGGACTCGAAGTTCCCACAGTGCGAGTTGGCTCGATTGGACTAAGCCGTCTCGTGCCACGTCAGGCTATGGCCGGAATGACATTCAACTTCGAACTTGATCCTGGCTTGCGCGACTATCTGCATCTTGGGCTCACTGAAGCATCTTCCGCGATGAAGCTCCTCGATTCGGCTCAACTGCCCGAAATCGGCCAGCACCTCATGTTTCGCGACATCGATCTTGAAGTCCGCAAGTTGCTTGCACATGGTCGACTGGAAGGCGCGGTATTCGTGCATTTGGCCGACAATGTTCCTCACTTGTGTGTGGCACTCAACGTTCCGAAAGAACATCAATGGGCAGAGTTGTTTGGTCGCTTCATGCAGCTCATTAAGGCCGCCGGTGGAACGCACAATTTCGGTGAGCCAGTCAAGGCACATGGAATGACGATCGTCCCATCCTCGGATCAGATGAAGGAAGGAATGGCCCTCGGCATCGCTGATGACAGTTTGTGGCTGGTTGCAGGTGCGCATCCGAATGATGTTTTGCGCGTCTTGGCTCGCGAGAAGTCTCGTCTGAAAGCGGCACACGATACGGATGCCGATCCTGTGGCGATGACATGGATGCGGTTCGCCGGGTTGAAGAGTCTCACTGAGTCGCAGGGAGGCTCGGTCTTCGGAGGCGTGCGGGGCCGCATGAGAAAAGCCATGAACGAACTGGCCACTCCCGGTCAGGACTTGCTGGCCGCGTCGGTTGAGCGCGTCGATGGGGGATATCGTCTCGCGGTCCACTCCGAAGAAGGCATGCTACGGTTGATTGGCCATGCCATTGCGGAAGCGTTGCATGAGAACGATGTCCCAACTCTTCCGGCGGCAACAGAGCACTTACTCGCAGCCGAATATTTCGAGGCTCATGAAGCCTTTTCAAAAATCATCGCGAGCGATCCTGCCAACCTGGCGGCCTTCATTGGTCGATCCCGAGCGGCGCGTGAGATTGGTGAGTTCGAGGCCGCTTTGAAGGACGGTCTCCAAGCGGCGACACTCAATCCGAAGTCAGCGTTGGCTCATGTTCGTGTTGCCGAAGCCCGAGCGGGTCTCGGCATGTTGGCCGACGCACTCACTTCAGCGAACAAAGCAGTCGAATTAGATCCAACAAGTGGCACGGCCTATATGGCTCGCGGTCATATCTACCTCAGTCGCAGCCAACTGGGGGAAGCACTTCGCGACTTCGATGCTGCGGTGTCGCGTACCCATGAAGATCCCGTCGACTTAGCCAATCTTCATCATTATCGAGCTACCTCCCTAATTGGCTTGTCGCGTCCCAGTGACGCAGCGACGGCTAGTGAGGCCGCTCAGAAGCAATTCGATGTTGTCCTTCAAGCTCACCCAAAACACGTCGGCGCGTTGAATGACCGTGCCAACAATTGGCACTTGATGGGCGATATCGACCGAGCTATCGAGGGGTACTCGCAATCAATCATTGAGAACCCAGACATCGCCATTCCCTATTCCAATCGTGCGACCTTGTGGCTTGAAAAGGAACAGTGGAACAACGCCATTGCCGACTGCACGAAGTCCTTGGAAATCAATCAACGCCACCATCCCGCATATCTGACACGCGGCATTGCGTTATTCAAAATGGAGCAATGGCAAGCGGCTGCGGACGACTTCTCCAAACTGATTGAACTGCAACCCAAGATGCCAAATGCCTATCGCTGGCGCGCGAATTCTTGGGATCGACTCAACGAGCCAAACAAGGCTCGCCAAGATCGAATATCCGCAGCTCAAGCGGATGCCCAATTGAGGGTCATGAGTGGCCTGGAAGTGAACCTCAAAGACCCCGATTACCTGGCCGGATTGAAGTACTTCGAGGGCCGCGAAGAACAGTTCAACCCTGCAAAGGCTCGTGAATCATTCGAACGCGCAGCCGAGCGAGGCCATGTCATGGCTCTGGCCTGGCTGGCGAACGATGCCTGGAACGGCTTGCTAGGCTCAGCGGAAGACAGGCTTCTCGGAGCAGGCCTCTATCAAGCGTTGCTTCCAGAGATCAAAGCCCTTGCAGATAAGGGTGTGGCAGACGCACAAGACCATTATGGCTTTGTTCTTTGGGACGGCATTGGTGTGCCCAAGGACACAAAGCAAGGAGTGGAATGGCTGCGAAAGGGAGCCAGCCAAGGTTGGGTCTTCTCTCAGTTCATGCTTGGTGCGTCGTATTTACAGGGCGAAGGTGTTCCGCAAAGCGATACCGATGCGTTTCGACATTTCCGACAAGCTGCAGACAAGGACTATCCGTTTGCGATGCGTGAGTTGGCGGGGATGTACCTAGAGGGACGCGGAATTGCTCAGAGTGATGTCGACGCCTATCAGTGGTTTCAACGGGCTGCGGACAGCAATGAACCAAGCAGCATCGTTTTTGCCGCTGCACTGAAACTTGTAGGGCGCGGCACGACGAAGAACGTTCCGCAAGCGACAGCAACGCTGAAACGCATGGCGCAAAGCAACCACAAAGGCGCCGCTAAACTCGCTAAGGAAATCTTGCAGAGCAACAACATTCGATGAGGCCAAGCCAGTACGGCTCGTCGCTCAACTCAGTGGCATGATGTCAAAGCTGATGTTCGCTCATGCGGAGTTGCAGTGGGATTTCCTGAGTGTTCGAGTTCGCCGCTTGCGTCTTGTGGCGAACCGAACTTGTGCCGCGAGAGACGCATCAAGCTGCGATTGTCGTAACACACAGGCGAATCGATACCACGATCGACGCTGCGTGGTGAGTCGTTTGTTCGAGCCGTTTGAACTGTCAGCGCGAGCGGGGAATCATGCATTGGCACCTGGCTGCTGTGTGGAGTGTGTTGGCGTGGGCGGGCTCGGTCTTGGCGGCGGAGTCCGAGCCGCTCTTGAGAATCGACGCCGGCGGACCGACAGCGATTACACGATGTCTCTGCGGTTCGCCGGATGGGCGATGGCTCGTCAGCGCCGGTGATGACAAGGTCGCTCGATTGTGGCGTCTGGAACAGCGCGAGACTGCGATCGAATCGTTTTGCGAACGAGTGCTTCGTGTCCCACAGGGAACTGGAGACTTCGGGGCGATCTATGCGGCGGATGTTGCTTGGCACGGCGCGGCGACATCACCCCGTCGACGGTTATTGGCGGTCGGAGGCTTCTTGGCTCCCGATGGAAGTGGCGATGCCGGGCGAGTCTTGCTGATCGATATCGAGACGGGGGAACTCGTGAAGAGTCTGCTCGGACATCGCAAGGCCGTGACCGGACTTAGCTTCTCCTCAGATGGGCGTTGGTTGGCCTCGTGTAGTGCGGACCAAACCGTGCGTGTGTGGGATGTGGAACACAGTCTCCCATCTCAGACACGCGGCAGTGCCATCAGCACTCCGGCTGTGGTTGAGACCTTGAAGGGACATAGCGATGTCGTCTCGGCAGTGTGTTTTCTGGCGACGAAGGAAGTCGCGCCGCGTCTTCTCTCGACAAGCTGGGATGGGACCTGCCGCGTCTGGGAACAAACCTCGGACAAAGGCTGGCAATCTCAAAGAGTTCAGCGTGAGTCTGCAGTCCGTATCGAAACCTGCGCCGTCGCAGCCACTGGAGACTGGGCCGCCTATGGCTGTGACGATGGCAGTTTGAGATTGTGGAACCCCGCAACCGGCGAGCCTTCACGCATCATCGGGCGGACCGACGCAACGGCACCCACCGGCCATTTTCCGCGAGTCGCATTTGCTCCTGATGGCGAGCACCTTGTTGCTGGTAGCTTTCCTCAACCAGAGTTGTGTCAAGTCTTACATATCCCTGATGGCCGTGTCGTGAGCACATACCGGCGACACGACAACACCGTGCAGGCAGTGTCCTCGCTGATTCCTCAGCAGGTTCGAATAGCCTCCGAGCAACCCATTGAGTCAGGCCGTCGCAACATCGGTCGCGCAGGTCAACAGGCGGCATCGCTCAATTGGGGCGTTGCCTCAGCCGGAGGCAACGACAACACCATCGACTTGTGGGACGGGCAATCCGGCACTCCTAAGGAACGCATTGCCGGTCGTGGCAAAGCCATCTGGAGCGTGGGCTTCTCGGCGGATGGATCACGACTGGCTTGGGGAACCGAACGCATCGACGACCCGCGCGACGAATTACTCTTTGCCCAACCCGAGCGTTATCCGTTCGCGGCAGCTTTCGACTTGGCCGTATTGAGACGCGAAGAGCAAGCCGTGACCGCCACGAATTGGCAACGTGGTCGAGTGACACTCGGTGATTGGCACTTACAACGGCTGGCACCACATCGAGTCGAAGTTCGCCATAAGAACGAACGACGTTCCGAGATCGTCTTAAGCACTCCTCACGATCAAGCCTTATGTGCCACGTTGCTGGGTTCCCCTGACGACCCACTGGTGATCGTGGGCAGCGAAGTTGAACTCGCTAGCTACTCGGCCAAGTCGGGAGTGAAGCGGCGTGTGTTCGCCGGTCACGAAGGTCCGATTCTTAGTATGGCCTGTAACTCCGATGACACTCGATTGGTGACCGGCTCACACGATCAAACGATTCGGTTATGGGACCTGCCCTCGGGGCGACTACTGGCAACCCTTTTTGCAACGACCGATCGCGAGCACGTCATTTGGACTCCATCGGGCCATTACCAATCCAGTCCAGCGGGAGACCACTTGATTGGCTGGCATCTCTCTCAGGGACTCAATGCCACTCCTCAGTATGCCGAAGCTTGGCAAATGCGGACGTTGTTAGAGCGACCAGAACTCGTGCGTCAGGCATTAGTTCAACCTGCGGCCACTGGAGCCTCAACGACGCCTCATGCTTCTGAAGTGGCAGGATTGTTACAGAGCGAATCTCCGCCCGTCGTGCGAATCTCTCTGCCTCTTGTCGGTAGCACAATCACGACGACACAGACCCGCATGCGGGCTCAAGTACGGATCTTGGCGGCAGCACCGGTCTCATCCGCTTTCGTCAGAGTTGAAGTGAATTATCGAGTTCTCCCCGGCTGGCAGCGAAAGTCCGTTCCATTGCGAGTCGATCCAACCGACAAGACTCCGCCGCGCGGTTTTCAAAGTTATGTCGGCGAGATCGAAACCGAGGTGCCGCTCACAGAAGGTCCGCAGCTCATCACAGTGTCGGCGGAAAGCGCACGGCAGATCTTCAGTCAGCCCGAAAGCGTCGCATTCGTCGCGACTCCTTCGGGGCGTTCAGTGTCTCGACCGAACCTGGTGGTGCTGGCGATCGGAGTCTCGAAGCATCAGGCCGCTGTTCGCGATCCCGATCTCGCTCGACGTCTGAATCTTGAATTCGCTGACCATGACGCACAGGCTGCCGTCGAGCAGGCTCGTACCGAGCACGGGCGGTTGTATCGCGAGGTACGTTCGCGCTTGCTGACCGATGCCGAAGCCACACGAGAGAATGTGCTAACCGGGTTTGGCTGGCTCATGAGCAACGTCACGGCAGCGGATGTGTCGCTCGTTCTCGTTTCGGGGCATGGAGCCCGTGATCGGAGTGAGAATTATTACTTCATCCCGCATGACTTCGATCCGCAACGAGGACTCACAGAAACAGGAATTCGTTGGACCGAACTGCAAAGTCGACTGCGTCTGCTGCCGTGTCCGGTGGTGTTGGTCATGGATACGTGCCATTCGGCAGCGGTCTTAGGACCGGCTCCTGACGCCGACCGAGAACGTCTGCGAGTGTTGTCAGCCTACGATCGCACGCTCAAGGACCTCAGCCAGAGTGTCTTTGTCTTAAGCAGTTCGCTGCCATCTCAGACCTCGCTGGAGAATCCGGCGTGGAAGCATGGAGCGATGACCTTGTCGTTGTTGGAAGCCTGGTCGGGACGGCATCTCTATCGAGCCGAAGTTGTCACTCCCTTGCCTGCCGACACCAATGCGGATGGGTTCGTAAGCCTGCACGAGATCCGAGCGTACGCCACACGACGAGTCCAAGAAATCACTCGCGGTCACCAACATGTCACAGCTTATCCCGTCGCGTTGCCTCACATCGCTCTTGGCAAGTCTTCTCCCTGATTTTGCTTATCAAGATTGAAGAGCATGCTCTCGGTGAATCCATCACGCGGAGCTATGACACCTGCGAAGGATCTGTATCGTTCGCAGGCACTGCGAATATGGCGTTTAGAAGCAGCCTGGGATTCCATCCCGAGCGGCGTTGGCTCGTTTAACCGCGACCCTCTGGGGAGCGTTTTTGGGCATGGTTCAAAACGAGGTGTCATTAGGTAGCAGCTTCG
>CAZNMS010000403.1:0-8279 GCA_964573505.1 uncultured Planctomycetaceae bacterium
AAGTTTCGCGTCACGAACTCGCATCGGAGCGTCGATAGCGCCTTCCAAACGCTCCCGCATCACATCCGGCGCCCTGACGCCCTAAATAGCGGATTACCCCAAGGCAGAAACTCGATGTTCTGTCGGCGACGTCAGGAGTGCTCATCGCTGAAAGCGATCGTCGGTCTCATGAAGGGATTGTCGAGGAATCACTTCCATAATTGGCGTCCCGTAGGTCGGACGCCTAAGTCCGATAGCGACGCCGCACGGACGTAGGCGTTCATGCGACGACGAGCGCGGCTCGCTACTCGGCTTTGAATTGGTCGGTTAGAACGCCGCCCTTTTGTCGCCGTTTGCGTTTCGTTGCATGACGCTCGGCGGCAGTTGTTCGACAGCAGGCTGTCGAACCCAAAGCGGCAGCAGGCTGCCGCAGTCCCAAAGATATTCAATTCTTCGACGTCGGCTATTCAGCACGACGATGATTCCACTGGCATTAGAAAGAACCTCTCAACGATGAACACATCCGAATTCCCGATCCCGCTGTCGAACTTCAAGCCGCTCGCTCTCGATCCGCATCAATCGACTCTGACTGCCGAGCAGAAGGCGACGCTCGCCGCGAACATTCAACTGTGCCGCGATGCGATCATCTTCTTTACGGCAGTGGCAGACGCGAAGGGGCTCGGCGGTCATACGGGCGGTCCTTACGACACCGTCCCGGAAGTCATGATCTCTTACGGCTTCATGCTGCACGCTCAGCACGGCGGCAAGCCGGACTTTCTCAATGTGTTCTTCGACGAAGCCGGGCACCGCGTTGCGACTCAGTATTTGATGTCCGTCATCGAAGGGCACATGCCCGCCGAAAAGCTGCTGCACTACCGCGAGTACCTCTCGCACATGCCCGGTCACCCGGAACGCGGCTTTACTCCCGGCGTTAAGTTCTCGTCGGGCCGTCTCGGGCATATGTGGCCCTACGTGAATGGCGTCGCGATGGCCAATCCGGGCAAGTGCGTCTTGATGCTCGGCTCAGACGGCTCGCAGATGGAAGGCGATGATGCTGAGGCCGCGCGCCTCACCGTCGCTCAGAAGCTCAACATCAAATTGGTGATCGATGACAACGACGTCACGATCGCCGGCTTCCCGTCGGACTACCTGCCGGGCTACGACGTTGCCGCAACGCTCAAGGGGCACGGCATCCCGGTTGATATCGGCGACGGTGAAGACATCGACGCGCTCTTCGCTCGCATGTGCAAAGCCGCGACGACCGCCGGTCCTTATGCCCTCATCAACAAACGCAAGATGTGCGTCGGCATTGAGGGACTTGAAGGTTCGAATCACGGTCACGACGTCATCAAGACCGCGACGGCGATTAAGTATCTCGAAGCACGCGGCTATACGGCCGCCGTTGAGTTCTTGAAGAACAGCAAGAAGGGACCGGGCAAGCCGACTTATCGCGGTTCAAAGGGAGCGGGCAAGAACCGCTCGGCGTTCGGCACGATCATCAACGAGTTGCTCGACAAGATGCCGCACGAAGAACGAGTCGCTCGCGTGCGAGTCTTCGACTCGGACCTCGAAGGCTCATGCGGGCTCGACAGCATTCGTAAGACGCATCCCGAATGCTTCGTCCGCGGCGGCATCATGGAACGCGGCAATTTCTCAGCAGCAGCGGGCTTCGGTTACGAACCGAGCAAGCAAGGCATCTTCGGGACGTTCAGCGCGTTCCTCGAAATGGTTGTCTCCGAGATCACGATGGCGCGGCTCAATCACTCGAACGTGCTCGCCCACTTCTCGCATGCCGGCTGCGACGATATGGCCGACAACACGTGCCACTTCGGCATCAACAACATGTTCGCAGCGAATGGTCTGCCGGACGGCGGTAAGGATTCGACACGACTCTACTTCCCGGCGGATCAGCATCAGTTCAAAGCCTGCTTGCATCGCATCTTCCATGATCCGGGTTTGCGATTTGTGTTCTCGACCCGTTCGGAAGTGCCGGACATTCTCGACGACAACGAGCAACCGATCTTCGGCGGTAACTATCACTACACACCGGGCAAAGACGACGTCATCCGCGAAGGTAAAGCGGGCTTCATCGTCTCGTTCGGTGAGACGCTTTATCGCTCGCTCGACGCCGTGCTGAAGCTGAAGGAGCAAGGCATTGATGTCGGCCTCATCAATAAGTCGACGCTCAATGTGTACGACGAAGCGATGATGGCGAAGCTCGCTCAAGCACCGTTCGTGCTCGTCGCTGAAGGCTTCAATGTTGCGACTGGCTTAGGCTCGCGCTTCGGCACCGAGCTTCTGAAGCGAGGATTCCGAGGCCGCTACAACAACATCGGCACGAACCGCGAAGGCTCGGGCGGTTTGTGGCAGCAGATGGGCTATCAAGGCATCGACACCGAAGGCATTCAAGAAGCGGTGAAGGCACTGGCGAAGTAGTCGAGCCAATGAGTTCGGATCTCGTTGAGATACCGACTGACGGGACGAGTGAGGCGGCACTCCAGTTGAGAGTGTGTCGTCGCATTCGTCCCGTCAGTCGTTTGAGGGTCTCTGCGATGCGCTCGGATGGAGCGGCGTCGCGGCGTTCGACGGTGCAATTTTTGTGACATCTGCGGTTGATCCGAAGAAGAGCGGCGCTTTGCGAGGTGCGCGGCGTTGACCGACGGCCTCTTACGGGCATTAGTAGCTTGCTCGGGAAGAGACGGCCGAGGGCGGCCATCTTACGCTCGGGATGCGGTCATGCGGGTAATCGGCGCGACGTTCCAAAAAGAAGCACGGACTGGAAGTCCATGCTACGGCGGCACGCCCCTTGATTGCTGCGGCGACCGGACAGCAAGACATTGGCAACGCCGTCAGGCAGTTGACAGACTCCGGCTCGCGTGACGTTTTGAGGGTCATCTCGACTTCGACGATCACTCTCTGAGTTCGGCTGATTCAATTCGTTAGCCACTCGATCTCTTTCCGCTGTCTCTCAAGGTTCACCGACGATGAGCGAACTCGTCATCAACTGCCCGAAGTGCGGCAAAGGTTTGAAGGTCCGCGACCGCAGCAATCTCGGCAAGAAAGCCGGTTGTCCGAAATGCCGTCACACCTTCGTGCTGCAAGTGCCTCAAGACGATGAGGATGACTCAGCCGACGAAGTGCAATTCGAACTGGCGAGTGAGAGTCAGAATCAAACGCTCGTCGGCACTGCCGCGCGCTGGATTCCTGATGAAGCCGCCGCTCCTGCACCGGCAGCAGCAGCAGCAGCAAAAGCAACGAAGTCAGCGAAGGCAAAGAGTTCGAAGTCTGCGAGTCGACCGGCGCCAACTCCCGAGCCTGAAGACGAGCCCGTTGCTGAAGAGTTCGACGACGACATCCCCTCGCGAACGGCGAAGCTCACTAAGAAGCAGATGCCGAAGCTTCCGAAGATCACGATCAGCCGCAAACAACGCACTCGTTTGGTGGCTGCTGTCGCAACGCTCGTTGTGATTCTCGGCGGAGTTTGGGCGGCGATGAATGCGACCGACGGTCCTGCAAAGCCGAAGAAGGGCAAACCGAAGAAGCCAGTCATTGCTGCTGTCGATGAAGAACCTGCGGACGATCCTGACTCCGATGATGGTGCGAGTGGCGATGCTTCTGCTGTTGCCGAGACGCCGATCAGCACATGGGGCTTGCCGATGGGGGCTCGCGTGCTGATTAGCTTGCGGCCTGCTGAGTTATGGGAAGCAAAGAGTCGGGGCGAAGAGGTCCGCTACTGTCTCGGCCCCTTCGGCATTTGGGCCGAGAAAGAACTCAAAGCGTTTGCTCGCGCGGACATGCCGAAGGTCGAGCATATGGTCGTCGCGCTGTTCCCCGGAGTACTGGGCGAAGTGCCTCAAGCGGCTGCCGTCGTGCGTTTCAAAGCGGATATCGCGAACTCGCAGTTCATCAATGACTTCGGCGGCAATCGCACGGACCAATATGGCTACCCCGTGTATGTCGCCGAGAAGTTCGCCTTCATTCGCAAGCCGAACGATCAACGCACTGTCGCGATCGTGCCGGTGCAGTACGCGCAAGAGGTTGCTCAAGCCGTGCAGCAGCCAGTCGGTCAGTCCGACGGCATTGATGCTTTGCTGCCGAAGACGGATGAAGGAAAGCATCTGACAGTCATCTTCGAACCGCGTGCAGTTCGTCGACATCACGAGAAGATGTTCGACCCGAAGCTCTACACCTTTGCGAATCTCGCGCTCGATTGGTTCAACGACGACGAGATTGAAACCGTTGTTTGGTCGATGCAGTTCGGGAAAGAGAAGTTCGACTCGAAGATTCTGATGCGCAACTACGCGGGGTTCAGCGAGCCGAGTTTGGATCGCGAGATGCGGAAGAAGATCAAAGACTTGCCGTCGGATTTGTGGAAGAAGTGCGTCGACAAGATGAATCCAACCGTCGCCGGACATCGCAAGATCATTGGTCGCTTCCCGGCGATGATGCAGATGTTTGCGAGGGAAACGAAGGGCGGCATCGGTACTCGGTACACGTTGCTCGAAACGTCGCTCACCGAACGCGCCGCTCCGAATCTGGCGCTCGGAGCATTGCTCACATGGGATCAAAGTCTCGTCACGGACTTTTCAGCAGGCCCGTCAAAGGGCGACTCGGCTGAAGAGAAGCTGCCGGATCTCATTGCCGATCGTTTGAAGAAGAAGATCGACATCGAATTCGCACGCACGCCGCTGCAAGACGCCTTCAAGTACATCGCTCAAGAAACGAAGTGCGGGCATGACATCGACGGCGACGCTCTGAAGGACAAGGGCTACACGAAGAACATGCCGCAGACCTTCACAATGAACGACACCGGCTTTGCCGCTATCAAGAAGATCATCTCGGCTTATCCCGACATGTGCCTCGTGATCGACGAAGGCAAGAAAGAGTTCTTGATCACGACGACAAAGTTCGCGTCAGAAAAAGGGCAGAAGGTCTACGAGATCAAGTAGTGCGACTGGCGACTCTGTTGATCAGCGCGGTCTTCGCCAGTTGGATGCTACAACGATTCAAACACCTGCCTCGCCGAGAGATCGAAGCCATGATGTTGATTGACCTGCCGCCGTTAGAAGAAACCGTTTCCGGCAAAGAATTGATTCAGATCGCAGAAGCTCGCGGACTGGCTCGCGGTGAAGCGGAGGGCGAGAAGCGAGGCGAAGCTCGGGGGTTGTGCGAGGCAATCCTTGTCTTGAGCAAAGCTCGCTTTCAGCGAGTTCCCGAGACGCTGCGAAAGCAGATCCTGCTGCTTCCGAAACCGGCGGCGCACTCGCTGCTCAACGTGCTCGATGACATTACGTCGCTTGATGCGCTTAAGGACTGGGTGACGAAGCACGCTGCTAAAAAGACATCCAATGGAGCCACTCGCCGAAAGAGTTGAGCCGTCACCGAGCTCATTCGCGGAGGCTTCGCGATTGGTCTTTAGCTTCTCATTTCGCCTTCAGGCAGCGCTGTTGACTGGAACGCCGAACGAAGCTGCGATGTAAGAAGTGTTTCACCGAGCGGCGTCCTCTTGCGACGCAACACGCAAAGCGAGTGATTCGGGTTTCAGGCCGAGTGCCGAGCACATCTCCGCGATCTCCGCGTCGAGTTCAGCCGCTCGCACGTCACTCATTGGATGCCGCACGGCTCGCAGCATCAAGTTCTTCGGAGTGTGTTCCATATCGATGAACTCGATGACCTGAGTTCGATAACCACTCCGCTCCAACAGCAGAGCCCGAAAAGCATCTGTCGCGAGTGCCGCGAATCGCTCTCTCAGAATTCCGTGCCGTTGCAGAGGCGGCAGCAATTCGCGGGACATCTTCGCCGCGAACTCATGTTGGCAGCACGGCACGGCCAAGATGACCTGCGTGCCCCAGCCAATGGCTTTTGAGAGCGCCGCATCGGTCGCGATGTCGCATGCATGTAACGAAACCGTCAGATGCACGGGCTCGCCAGTTTGATGAGCAGCGATATCTCCGACGCGGAACGAAAGACCTTTGCAGTCGAGCTTGCGAGCAACCGACTCGCAATGAGCAATGACGTCGCGTTTGAGATCGAGACCGACGATCTCAACCTCGCGCTGCTGAATTGACGTCAAGAAGTGGTGCAGGGCAAAGGTGAGGTAACTTTTCCCACATCCAAAATCGACAACGCGCAAGATGCCTTCTCGCGGCAGTTCCGGCAGCACGTCGTTGACGAGTTCCAGAAACCGATTCACCTGCCGGAACTTGTCATACTTCGCCGCACGGACATGCCCTTCGTGAGTCATGACGCCGATCTCAATCAAGAACGGGCACGGCACTCCATCGGGAATGAGATACTGCTTGCTGCGATTGTGTAGCACCGGCAGCGCTGCCTGCTTCGACGGCTTGCGTCGCGAGACCTCGACCGCGCCATCCTTCTTTCGTTTGAAGGTCACATCGGCGTCAGACAGGAAAACGTTCGCTTCCTGAAACGAGTCGGCAAACAACGCAGCCACTTCGGACGGAGCATCTTCAAAGGTTGCATTGCGATGCGTTTCGCGAGTGGCTTCGGCATGCGTGAATTGCAGATGCGGTCCGCCTTTGAGTTCAACGACTCGCGCCACAACCTTGCGAACGCCGCCGGCAGCTTCAGTCGGTCGGCTCAAGGTCAATTGAATGAACGAGCCGTTGATCAAAGCTTGACCGATCAAGTGCGCGAGTTCGACGGTCGGCATAAGAGGCTCAGTTGTTTGGAGTGGGGCACGTTTTCAACGTGCCTACTTCGCAGCGAAATGAGCACGTTGAAAACGTGCTCCACGAAGAATGCAAAGCCGCGTTAGAGATCAATCACCGCGCGGCGAATCTCGATCTCTTCGAGCGGCACGAAGTCGCCGCGTCCGGAACCGGGACAAATCGTTGTCACGAACTCCCAGTCCTCTTCCGTTTCGAGATTTGAGTTCCAAAACGGCCATGTGCGGCATTGCTTCGGACGAACCGGATAGATCGTGCAACCGCGACCGTTGCCGTCGAAGAAGACGCAGTCGCCATTGGCATACTCATTGAGCGATACCTTGCCGCGCGCCGGGCGCGTATGCATGACTCGCACTTCGCCGACTGGCTTGCCGAGATAGTCCGCGATCGCCTGAATCTCGGCCTCATCGACCCACACAAATCCCGGCGAGCCCGTGCAACACTTGCCGCACTGCGTGCATTTGAAGTGGAGCCCGTCTTTGTACCACTTTGTGTTCGAGGCCGGTTCGGACATAGCTCAAGACTCTCGATGCATGACTCACGAAACGACAAACCCCGGTCATTCGAGGAATGACCGGGGTTCGATGTTGAAGCAAGTTTCGTCTCGCTGATTGAAAGCAAGACGACAAACTCAGAGGCAGGAGCCTGCCTCCATATGTACCTAGTACTTGCACTTAGGGCTGCTCGGTCTCCCGCCTGACCCGGTTCATGTAGTTACCACCACACATGGAAGCAGGCTCGCACCCCCGAAACCTTTCTGGGGTCGGCCAAAGCGGGCGGGAAGGTACGGGGCGCCCCTAGCAGCGTCAACCAACGCTCGGCGCAAGTGTTCGATGTCATCAATAGCATTCCCGCTTGAGTGAGAATTGGCTTCTCTTGAGCCCCGGTTGAAGGTCAGACGAGGTCGCGCCATCATGCTGTCGGCTCGCGTGCAAGCTCGTCGCCGCAGCCTATCCCGCCGCTGATTTCCGCCTTTTTGCGACCGTCTCGAACTGCCTTGCGATGACGTTACTCACCTTCGAGTTGCTCTCCTCGGAGTTACGAGCGGTGCCGTTGACCTTCCGTGCTTAGATCTCTCGACGAAACTTTTTCGACCACAGGAGCAAACTCGTGACAGCAACTTTGGAACAACAGATCGCTCAAGCAAAAGCAGACCTCGATGCTCACGTTGTCGAATCCGTGCAGTGGCACTTCAACCCGGCGACCGGTTGCGACTACTGGCTGAATAAGGCCAAGAAGTTTGATTTCAATCCGCTGACCGACATCAAGTGCTTCGACGACGTCAAGAAGTTTCCGCTCTTCGAAGACGATGACTTGCGCGGCGGCCCAGTCGAGCGCTGGATTCCGAAAGGTCTCAAAGACAAGCCGGCTTACGTCTTCGAGACTGGCGGAACGACCGGCATTCCGAAGTCGCGCGTTGTGATCGAGGACCATTGGATCGACTACGAGAAGTTCAGCGAGACGCTGCCCGACGAGCATTTCCCGAAAGGCGCGAACTGGCTGATGCTCGGCCCATCGGGACCGCGTCGTTTGCGATTGGCCGTAGAGCATCTCGCACAAGTACGCGGCGGCATTTGCTTCTGTGTCGATCTCGATCCGCGCTGGGTCATC
>CAZNMS010000404.1:0-8278 GCA_964573505.1 uncultured Planctomycetaceae bacterium
GGAGTTGCTTGATGATGGCCGCCGCTTTCGAGGCGATCTCGCTGGCGCGACTGAAGCGACGGAGTTTCGGATCGTCGAAGCTCGGTGCTTCTCGGAGTGGCATCGAGTGCGAGTCATCGAACGTCCCGCGCTGCAGGACCTCAAGCTGACGGTCGTGCCGCCGGCCTATGCGGCGACAGAGACGAGCGAACTGCCGGGCGGCGGCGGGCCTCACAAGATTTTGAAGGGCAGTCGATTGAGCGTGAGCGCGACGGCGAATCATCCGATCGCAGCCGCGACGCTCAGCAATGGTGCTTCGAAGTGGAAGATGGATGTTGCCGACGGGCGGGCGTTGTCGGTCAGTCTCGATACCGATCAGTTGCGAGACGGCGATTATCGAGTCGATCCGACTGATCTCGAAAAGTTGTGGTTGCCCGGACGCTCTGAACCGCAATCTCTCACGTCGCTCGATCCGACCATGTTTCGGTTGCGCATCGCTGCGGATCGCGAGCCGCAAGTGCAGGCGAAGCTCGTCGGAGTCGGAACGCTCGTCACGGAACGAGCACGGCTGCCGTTAGTGGGGCAAGTGACCGATGACTTCGCGGTCGTGAAACTTTTGTTACAGCATCGCCGTCGTGCCGAAAACGAGCAGGGCGATTCAACCGGCGAACTCATCTTGAAACCGAGCACGCCGCTACCGGCGCGCGAAGCGGAACTCGACATTGCTCTCGAATTGGAGTCGCTGAAAGTTGCGCCCGGAGTTGCGCTCTCGTTCGTGATTGAAGCGACTGACAACAACAACGTGACCGGTCCGGGAGTCGGTCGATCGTCAGTGTTTCTTGTGCGAGTCGTGACCGACGAAGAACTGCGCGCCGCATTGCTCGGACGCGAACGCGAGCTACGCATCGAGTTTGAAAAGCAGATCAAGTTTGAAGACGAACTGCGGACCGACGCGTCGGCCTTTCAAGCGACGGTTCGCGGGAAGGCGGAACTCACTGCTGAGCAGCGCGATCAGCTTGCTCGGTTTGAGCGACGTCAGAAGGCGATCGGCGAAGATGTCAGCAAGCTCGCTCGGCGATTCAACGAAGTCGTCACCGAGATCCGAAACAACCGCATCGAAGACGAGAATGGTCCTCTGCAAACGCGGTTGCTCGCGCGAATCGTCGAGCCGCTGACTGGCTTACAACGCGACGGGGTTGCTCCGGTGTTGTCGCAACTTGATCGAGCGCGCACGCGGGCAAGCTCGGCTGCTGATCGGGATCGAGCTGTCGGGCAAGTGCTTGATGCTCAGCAACGACTGCTCGAACGCATGCGCGAGATTCTCAGCCATATGGAGCAGGCTGAAGGCTTTCAGGAAGCCGTCAATCAACTGCTCGAAGTGCAGAAGGCTCAGCAAGAAGTGCTGAAGCGGACTGAGAAAGAGAAGCAGGAAGCCATTCGCAAGTTGTTGGACGGGAAGTAAGCGGCTTTACGACGCGCATGTTTGATTGACGATCGGCGAAGCGGGAGTGATGTCGATCGTCTCGCGCGAGAAGCTGTAGCTCAGATCGAAGAACTCAAAGAAAGACTTCGAGCCGAGCAGCGCATATTGCATAGGCCGGTCGACGAAGCAAACTTCGGTTTGCCACTTCAACGATTCGGGATAGCGACGAAACTGCAGCGTGACTTCATGCAACCAGTACTCAGAAGATCCACCGACAGCGGCTTTGACTTCGCCAGAAGTGGGACCGCTCAGCGACAAGTTGAAATGCCGGGCGACGTATGCGGGGAAAATCGTTCGATCTGCTCCAGTATCAATGAGAGCTTCGATGGCAAGCGGAGCCGTCTCTCCAACTGAAATCTGCAGCGCAACGATGGGACGAATCAAATTGCCTCTCTGACGAGTCGGAAACTGCATGACTCAGAACCCTCCGACAATAACGGCATCTGGAGGCAGCGCATGATGGATGTAGAGATGGCGGCCGGCTGCATGCGCTTTGCGAGTAACGGGCAGCATGTCGTTGAGATCGACCGCGTGAGCGATCACCGACTTCGCATCAACGTCCCATGCGATCCATTCGCCGACGTACTGCGCTTCGATCTCTTCTGGGATGTCACTGGGTTCAACTTCGAAGCCATCTTCAAAGCGCGGCTTCTGCGGTGTCGTTGTCTGCATGATGGATGTCTTCCGCTAAGTGAGTGTCGGAACGTGCCGATGATCGGGCTCATTTGCCGTCGATGTAACGTATCAGATGCCGGCAGAAGCACTGCAAGAATTGTTACCGCATCTGGAAGCGGCGAATGTCCGACGAAAGCCATCGTCGTTCGAGCGAATCGAGAAGAACGACAACCGCATTCATGACGGCCGCGCTTTGGTAACGATCGCTGACACCGGGTTGATCTCGATCGTGCGCTGCGAAAGGCTGTAGCTCATGTCGAAGAACTCGAAGAACGACTTCGCGCCGAGGATCCCATAGGTCATTGGGCGATCAACGAAGCCGACTTGCGCGTGCCACTGATATGACTCGGGCATGCGTCTGAATTCGAGCGTTAGGTCGTGCGTCCAATAGTGTGACTCACCGCCGACGGCGGCCGTCACGATTCCGTCTCGGTTGTTCGGGATCTGAATCCCGAGCCGCCGAGCGACGCTGTTGGGAAAGAGCGTCAGGTCGGCACCGGTATCAACGAGCGCGTCGAAGAGCACTGGTCGGCGGCCCGGAAGACTCAGTGAGATCGCGACGATCGGACGATGTTGACTGTCTCTGAGGCGAGTCGGAAATCGCATCGCTTACATTCCTCCGACGATCAGCATTTCGGGCGGAAGTATGTGATGAAAATAGATCGGTCGCCCCGCCGCATAGGCCGCATCAGTTGCGGGCATCAATTTGTCGAGATCGGAGTGATGGGCGATGACTTCCTTTGAGCGACAGTCCCATGCGATCCATTCGCCGACGTATTGCTCTTCAATCGCGGTCGGGATGAGGCTCGGATCGTCATTGATCCCGTCCCATGTTGCGTCAACCGGCGGTATTTGAGTTTGCATGACGGAGTTCCTCGATTGAAAGACACGCGGTTTGAATGAGACGACTGAGTGGACAACGTCATTGAACTTATCGAAGAAGGCGACGCATCTCGCAATGCGTCTCCTTCTTGATGCGATGTGCTGGATGATTCGTCGCAACCGACAAACGCCATTGGCGCACTGGCGAATGCACATAGACTCCCGCCCGCTTTGTGAACTCGGCCCCGGAATATCGGAGTGCTCATTATGCCGCTGCTTCGAATGCTGCTCGTTTGCTTGAGCTTGCTTTTGGCGATTCCGTTGCGGGCCGATGATCCGAAGCCGGCGGCAGGTTCGGCGGAATCAGCTCTCGGAGTTCGACAGCAGCGAGTCGGACGGATGATGAGCGAGCTTGAGCAGCGGTTCGTCGCGCTCGCAAAGTCGATCGAAGAGAAAGAGCCCGAGCGGGCTGCGCGGTTGATCAAAGCGTTCGAGGAATCGCGAACGCTGCTCGTCGAGCAACGCATGACTTCGATCGTCAACATGCTCAATGACGCGAAGCTTGATAACGCTTCGACTGAGCAGCAGCAGGTGCTCGATGACGTTCGCAAGTTGATCTCGATCTTGCTCAGCGAGAATGCTGACAAAGAGAAGGATCGCGAGGAAATCGAACTGCTCAAGAAGTGGCATAAGGAGATTGAGCAGCTTCGTCAGGACGAGCAGCAGCAACGGCAAGCGACCGAGAAGCTCGACAAGAAGGACGACGCGACCGAGCAACTCCGCAGACAGATTGAGGCAGTGCAAGAGCTTGTGAAGCGGCAGCAGGATCTCATTAAGCAAACCGAAGTCGCGAAGACCGCGAACGTCGCCGGGTTGCCTCAATTGGGGGATCGTCAGCAGACGTTGCGGAGCGATACCGAGTTCGTCGCGAAGAGCATGAACCCCGCACAACCCGGAGCAGGGCGGGCTGCGAATCAGCAAGGCGAGAAGCAGCCGGGACAAAGGCCGCTTGAGCAAGCTGCTGAGCAACAAAAGGACGCCGAGCAGAAGCTGCAAGCAGGCGAAGGCAAGACGGCGCAGCAGTCCGAAGAGCGAGCTCTGGAACAGTTGAAGAAGGCGCTCGGTGAACTGGAACAAGAACTACAACGACTGCAAAAGACTCCGGAGAATGCCACTCAGCAGATGGCTCAGAAGCAGGAGCAGACCGAGCAGAAAGCGAATGCACTCGGCAATCAAATGAGCAAAGCCTCTGCCGCGTCGAAGGCGAGCAATGCAGCGAGTTCACAATGCTCGTCGGCTTGCGGTCAGTGCATGTCGAAGGCGTCTCAGCAAATGCAGAACGCCGCTCAGAGCTTGAAGAAGAACTCGACGTCGTCGGCTTCGAAGGAACAGAAGCAAGCAGAGGAAGAACTTCAGAAGGCTCAAGAAGAGATCGAGAAGCGACTGAAGGAACTCGGCGAGAAGCTCGACAACGAAACGATCGTGCGACTCGAAGACCTCTTCACCGAGATGCTGACGCGTCAACGACAAACGACCGCTCATACCGTGCAGTTCGATGCTGAGCACAAAGCGGCGAAGGGAGCGGAACTCAAACGCGCCGAGCGACTGACTCTGCGGCGACTGACGCAAGAAGAACGTGATCTCGCCGAGATGGCGCAGCAAGCACTCGCTCTGATCGAGAACGACGGCACGACGGTGTCGTTTCCGGTCATCGTCGCGAACATGAAGGAAAACTTACAGCAGATCGCGACGCGACTCGAAGAAGCTGAGACCGGTGCTTTTACGCAGACGCTGCAAGTCGAGGTCGAGAAGACGCTCGAAGAATTGATCGAGGCATTGCAGGTCGCGAAGAAGCAGGGCAAGGCCGGTAGCGGCGGCGGGAAGCCGGGTAACTGCAAACCGGCACTGTTGCCGAATACTGCCGAGCTTAAGTTGCTGCGTGCTTTGCAACTGCGAGTGAATCGTCGAACGAGAGCCTTTGACGACGCGCGACTGAACGGTCAATTGGATGATGCTCGGCGAAAAGAAGTCATCAGCATTTCGAACGTGCAGAAGGATCTCAGCGGAATGGTTCGCGACATCATCGCGAGAACGAAAGCTGCGGCGCCGTGAGTAGCGCTCGTCTCAATTGGCGTTGAGTCGGCGCTCGTTGATGCCGGTGCGGGCCGAGTTGAGTTTCGTTGTTTGCTACTCGATAGCTTTGAAGATGTTCGTTGCGGCCTACGGCAGAGCTGTCATCGAAGTTACATATGGTTTCGCATCGAGTCCCGCGATGCGACAAGTGGCACGGAAGACTGCTTACGGAATTCGAATTCATCGCTTTCAGATATTGGACCCGTCATGCGAATTATGATCCTGTTGCTCGCAGTATGGCTTGCTCCGCTGATGGCCTTTGGCGCGGCACCGCGCGATGTCGTGATCGACGGCTTCTTGAGGCACGTCGCCGCCGACAACTCACTCAACGCGGCGACGAAAGAGAAAGTGGTTGCCGCCGTTGAGAGATATCGGAACGACCCGCAGGCCGGCGGTGCAGCGATCATGGCGGGACTACGAGAACTCTCGCCGGAGTTTGCCGCAGCGACGCAAGCACTTGCGGATTCAAATTGGGATGACGGGCTCAAGGGCCTCGCTCAACTTGAGGCGCCGAGTAATCCGTTCTTGAAGGCCGAGTCGCAGTTTCTTGCTGGTCGCACGCTCGCACAGCGAGAACGGTTCGAGGATGCGATCGCGCTACTTGCATCAGTGAGCAACGAGCAGGCTCATTCGTTGCGTGCCTCTGAAGCCGCGTTTCTCAAAGCAAAGTGCCTGCAAGGCATGCTGCAATACAAAGCTGCGATTTCTGCCTATCAGCAGTTCCTCGCTGAGTTTCCCGAGGCGGCACGTCGCCAACGCAAAGAAGCCGAAGCGGCGATCATCGACCTCGAAGATATTGATGCGGATCTGCTGCCTCAGATTCACTCGAAGATGAACTTCTCGCGGCGGCGATTGAGCCTCGAAGACTCGGGCGAGAAGACTCAAGAGGTGCAAGAAGAGGTCGTCGCTCTGCTGACCGAGATGATTGAAGAGCTCGAGAAGAAGTGCAGCAGTTGCAAAGGCTGCAAATGCTCGGGCGGCAAGAAGCCGGGGAGTGGAGGGGGCGGCGCCTCACCGGGGCAAAGCAACGTGACGCCGGGTGCTCCGCAGATCTCTGAGCGAGATGGCACGAAGGCCGCATGGGTCGATCTCAAGCAACGAGCCGATGATCCGACGGCTTTCAACGCGGCCAAGAAGAAGCTGCCCGCTCAGTACAAAGACTTGATCGACCAGTACTACCGCAGCTTCCAGAACGAGAAGTCGCAGCCGAAGTAGTGCTGCTTTAAGACTAAGAATTCGGGGTAGCCGAACTCGTGAGAGTTCGGTCTTTCAAGGCTCGATCAGAAGTCTGACGACTTCTGCTACCGGAAACTCAAGCCTTGATTTCGGATGATGCGAGTCGCGGAGCGACTCGCCTACGTAGCTCAGTCGCTCCTCGACTGAGTGATGTCCGCGAGTTGACTTGAGACTCGCTGAACTCGAAGTCAAAGCCGAGATAATGCCCTCGTTGAGTGCTGTTTGCCGATCATGCCCTTCATTGAGTCGTGCCGATGCTCCTCTTTCGACTGCTGTTGATTGCGTCCTTGATGATGTCGGCGGTCGGAGGCGCATCCGCTGCCGAGCCTTTGCTTCGAATCACTCGGCTTGATGGCACGCAGCAGTCGGGCGACGCGATGTCGCTCTCGACAAAGAGACGCGAGTTGAAGGTTGAATCGCAGATCATCTCGCTCGATGACGTGCGCCGCGTTTCCTTTCGACGATCGAATGACGATGAACGCAAAGCAGACGCAGCAACGGCGCAAGCGGAAGTTCGGCTGCGTGATGGCAGCGTGCTAATGGTCGAGAACGTCTCGATCGTGCAAGACGTTTGCCGTTTCACCGTGCCGGGAATGGGCGAGCATAAGAGTGATCTTGAGCAACTCGCTGCCATTCGGTTTGCGTCAGTGAATCTCGGATTGCCGAAGTGGGATACTGAGCTTGCTCAAGCGGAGCGGAAGCAAGATCGACTCTTCATTGCGACGACTGACGCTGTCAGCGCGATCGACGGCTTCCTCGAAGAATTGCAGGACGGCTCTGCGAAGTTCGAGTGGATGAAAGAGACTCGCAAGCTGCCTGTTGATCGACTGCGTGCTGTCATCTTTGCGAGTACCGAAACTCGCGAACTTGCTGCAGAGCAATGCACGATTCGGTTGAAGAACGGTTCGCGACTTTCGGCGTCGTCAGTCGAGTCGGACGGCGATGAGTTTCGAATTCAAACTCGATCGGGAGTCGAGTTCCGCGTGTCGCTCAATGGCATTGAGCGGATTGAATGTCGGTCGTCTCGATTGAAGTTGCTCTCAGAGATGAAGCCGGAAGCTGCCGTCACTCAGAACATCATCGCTTTGCCGCGCCGCTGGCGCGTTGACCGAAGTGCTTCTGGGCGAGTCTTACAGAGCGACTCAGAGACGTTCGAACGCGGGCTCGGAATGCCGATAGGAACTCAGTTGAGCTACCGCATCCCGTCGAATGCCGAATGGCTGATCGTCGTCGTTGCACTTGAGTCGCCTCAGCAAAGCACGGGTGAGTGCAGTTGCTGCGTTCGCATCGACGGTCGCGAAGTCAGTCGCGAAAAGCTGCGCGGTGATGCCCGCTCGAAGGCTTTGAAGATCGACTGCCGGAACGGGCAAACGATTGAGCTTGCGGTCGAACCCGGCGCCAATTTCGACATCGGCGCGAGCGTGAATTGGTGCGATGCGAGTTTCGTGTTGTCGGAGAAGTGAAGTAAGGATCGCGAATGGCATTCAATCTTGTGCTCGCCGATCGCATTCGGGCGGCCTTCAAGCGACGTCGCAACTTCGTCGAGAAGAAGATGTTTGGCGGTCTCGGCTTCCTCTTGAGCGGCAATATGTGCTGCGCCGTTTGGAAGGACTCGTTGATCCTGCGTCTCGGCGCGGACCAGTACGACGACGCGCTCTCAGAGAAGCATGTGCGTGAGTTCGACATCACGGGCCGCCCGATGACCGGATGGGTCATCGTCGAACCGGAAGGCATCGCGGATGACGAGAGCCTGCGCGAGTGGCTCGATCGTGCCTATCACTTCTGCCGCACGCTACCGCCGAAGGTGTGAGAAGGAATCCGAAGTTGGAACGCTAATTGGCACTCATCGGAGCTAGTGGAATCCAAAATACACAAGCTCTGACAGGACGCTCGGTCTGGCGTGATGAAAACTTCGCCCCCGGCCTTGTGCCGGGGGCTTGACGGCCTTTG
>CAZNMS010000405.1:0-8240 GCA_964573505.1 uncultured Planctomycetaceae bacterium
GGTGCGGCTCAAGTGCCGCTGAGTCGGAGGGCTCCGTCGAGCCGGAGCACTCCAAGTACTAGTGGTTAAACAAGAACTCCGTTGTATTCATCAGGCTCCAAGCAATGTCTTCGGCGGCGCGGCGTCTTTGGCCGTTGTGATTCTTCAGGTAGCTCAGCGTTGCGGATTTCTCGGCTTCGGTCGGCAGGCGCGAGTAGAAGCTCAAATAAAACTCGTCGGTCAGAGCCTCGTCGGTCATTGAGCCCGATGCCAGCTTTGTGATGCGGCTGCCTTCGTGAGCGAGTTTGTTTTGCAGCTCGGGTGAGTTCATCACGTGCAGCACTTGAGCGACGCTCGGTTCGGCCACTCGCTCGCACTCGCAGGAGGTCGCTCGCACCGGACGGCCGAACGTTCGCAGGAAGTAGTGCGGGACGAGGCTGTCCCAAAGCTGAATCGCGCGGGAGCCCGCCGGGACTCCGTCGAACTTCTCGGGCATTCCCGTTGTTTGGCAGATCGCGTCGAAGACCACTTCCGCATCCAGCGAGCGGATCAAGGCGCGGGAGTAATTCTGCTCGTCAATCAGGTTCGTCGGATTGGCCTTTGTCGCGAGCTGATAAGTCCGCGAGGCCGTGATGTGCTTGATGAGTGCCTGCATGTCGAAGCCGCTCGCGACGAAGGATTGAGCAAGCTCATCGAGCAACTCGGGATTCGACGGCGGGTTCGTGAGCCGCATGTCGTCGACCGGCACAACGAGTCCTCGTCCGGTGAAGTAGGCCCAATAGCGATTCGCGACGTTGCGAGCGAAGAAGGCGTTGTCTTTCCTCGTCAGCCAGTCGGCCAATGCGAGCCGTCGATCACCTTCCGGCGACGCCTCGCCCATCTTCTCGCCGAGTGCATAAGCATGAATCGCAGTGCCGGTGCGCGGGTGCTTTGACGGTCCCGCTGTCGGGTTCGCCACGAGCATCTCGCCGCGCGGCGTCTTCTTCACATTGGCTTGTACGAAGAAGGCTTCCATGCCGACATAGTCATCCTGCCCCCAGCGATCGAAGGGATGATGATGACATTGAGCACACTCGATCCTGACCCCGAGCAACGCTTGCGAGAACGTGCTGGCTCGATCGCCATTCTTCGTCACGGCTTTGAAGAAGTGACCGGCAGGCGCATCGACGAGCGGACCTTCCGCCGTCACGAGTTCTCGCGCGAACTGATCCATTCGCTTATTGGCCGCGAAGCTGTCGCGAATCCATTGGTAGTAGAGATAAGCCCCGCGATGCCCGAGCGTCGCGCGGTCGACTCGCAGGATGTCCGACCATTTCAAAGCCCAGTAGTCCGCGTAATCAGGCCGCTGTAACAGAGATTCCACAACCAACGCGCGCTTATTGGACCGAGCGTCTTTGAGGAACTCGCGGGCTTCGTCTGAAGTCGGCAGCGTGCCGATGATGTCGAGCGATACGCGCCGCAAGTAATCGATGTCCGAGCACAGACCCGACGGAGTGATGTTGAGCTTCTTCAACTTCGCGTCGACGAGTTCATCAACTCGATTGAGCGACTGCGGCCATGCGAGCCCATCGGCATTCACGGGCTGCGGGACGAGCGTGCGAAAGATGTCAACGCTGCCCATGAAGCTTGCCATGATCGCGACATCGCCCGGCTTCTTTCCGGCAGTGACGAAACCTCGATCATCGACAGCCGCGAGCCCTTCGTTATTCGACTGAAACTTCGCAAGCGTTGTGACGTCCGCTTTCCGACCGTCGCTATAGGTCGCGATGACGCGCAGTTGCTGAGTCACTCCGAACTTCAATTGTCGCTCGCGCGGAGCGACCTCGATCGACTTCACTTGCGGGTCATCGTCCTTACCGAACGGCATGCCTTCCGCGATCCAGTCGCGGAGTAAGCTGTACTCGATCGAGTCCTTCTTCAGGCGTGCTCCGCCGCCATGCGGGCTTGCTCCGATCGCTTTCAGGAGCAAGAGACTTTGCTCGGGCACAAGCGGCATCGTGCGCCGACCGCGCGACTCGCGAGTGAGCGTTGCATGATCGAACTTCGGATCGAACCCAAACACCGAGAGCTTGAACCCGTTCTGTCCCTCGGCCTTCGCATGACACGCTGAAGCATTGCAGCCATAGCGGCTGAAGATCGGGACGATGTCGCGCTCGAAGTTGAATGGCGGTCTGACCGCAGCGTCTTTGACTGTCACCGGCACCTTCACCGATTGGCCGCCCGACGCGACTTCGATGATGCACTGCCCGTCCTTCAATCCCGCGACGAGCCCACTGTTCGAGACCGAGCACGCATCGCCTGAAACGACTTTGTAAGTCGCGGTTGGAGTGAGATCGCGCTGCTCGTTTCCAATCGTGCCTGAGACCAGCAACTGAAACACTTGCCCGCCGCCTTTGAGTTCGACCTGAGGCGGATCAACGCTCACTGCCCCAGCATCAGCAGCGAGCAAAAGGGCGCTCTGCGCGAGTAATGAAAACCACACGTTGGGGACCTCGGCAGGAGGGAGAGGGGCCGATTGGCGGGAAGCAAAGGCGGGCTCAAATCAAAGCAGGTCGATGGTAGGGCGGTGCTAATGGTCGAGCAACGCCGGGGTTTCGCGAGCAAAAAGGTCTGAACTGCGAGAGTTCAGTGAGCCTTTTTCGCCGGTCGTAGCGGCGGCGCAGGGCGCTGATTGGGAGCTCGATGATCGAGCAGCTTCGGGGCGACTGAGCTGTCTGACTCAGTGAGGCGCGGACTTCGAAAACGCTTTGAGAGGCGCAATGCCGACGCTCCGTGTGTCTCACTTTGTGCAACGCGAACATGCAGTGTGAATCACCCTCAACGTCCCCAACATCCGCTCGTTTCCTCAAGCCAGTCGGCGCGCAGTGGTGATCGCGAATGATTAAAGCGATTGGCAGATGGCGGCGTCCTCGTAACGCGAGCATCAAGACCGCTCGCGATGAAACGTCACCGTTCTGCTTGTACGAGTTGCTCGTCAGTTCGAGAACGAAAACGTTGCAACTTCAACGAGAGCGT
This sequence comes from uncultured Planctomycetaceae bacterium, assembly GCA_964573505.1. Classification (GTDB taxonomy): domain Bacteria; phylum Planctomycetota; class Planctomycetia; order Planctomycetales; family Planctomycetaceae; genus AM-0621. The sequence goes on from CAZNMS010000405.1 coordinate 2,995, forward strand.
TGAACGCGGGGGAGATCGCGAGTTTCACGTAGCGACGATCCGCCGAGATGAGTGCGGAGACTGTCATTGAAATTCCATCATTCACCACTCCGATGACGGGCTGATAGCCGACGGTTCCGGCCGGTCTCGTTCCTCCGGTTTGCAAGATGGTATTGCCGCCAGCGCCTCCGCCGCCGAACTGCGCGAAGCCAGCATTCGCTCGCACGGAGTTCGGCAGAGTGTCGGTCATCAGCTTCGCGAGCAGTTCTTGGCGCGTCGGGCGGTGAGAAGCGGCTTCGCGTTTCGGTGCCTCGCCTTTCTCTTTGCGTCGCCCATTCGACAGGATGAACGCCGTCTCAGTCGTCGGCTTATCGAGCGTCATTGGGATGCGTTCGACCTCTTCGTCGCGACTGCCGACATGCCGCTTCACAACGAGCGTGCAGCGTTTCCCGACGACGTTGCCTCCGACCACTGTCACCTTCGCGCGATAAGCCCCCGAGCCGCCCTTCACGGAGACGTATTCCTCGTAGCAGTTCTTCGCTTTCGGCCCGTAGCCATCATGCGTCAGCACGCCGCCGCCGGCAGAGAGCGGGTCTTTCACCGAGCACGACGTCCCGAATGGCTCAACGATCTCGAGATCGAGATCGGCATCGCCGTCCCACTCCAATCGCACGATCAAGTCACGCCGCTTTGCTTCAGCGATCGCGTCCTTGAGTTGATTGGCCTCAGCCGCTTTCCCGATCTTCTGCAATTGGCGAATGACATCATTCGCGATGTCCTCAGCGTCTTGCTGCCGCTTTTCGCGGTCCTTCGTCCAAGTGGTTTCGAGGATCCCGACGGCGGCCCAACGAACGGCTTCAGGGTCCTTTAGCTCCTGTGCCAACTTGAGCGCCAGCAAGTACGGCTCGGGGCGACTGGGATCGAGCCGCGAGGCTTGCTGATAGAGTTTGAGCCCGGCGTTCTTTGCTTCGAGACGCACGAGAAACGCTGCCGAGACCAGCACGCTGTTGATGTCTGATGCCGTGAAGTCGACGCGTGAGAGCAGTACGCGTTCGATGTCTTCTTCCGCACGTCCGTCGGCCTTCATCGACATCGCAAGCACGTCGTACATCCATGACTGTGATTGACCGAGCGCCAATGCCGCTTCGATGAGGGCAATTGCTTCCGCATGATTCTTCGCCGCATGCAACTTCTCGACGGCTTTCGAGACGTCCTCTTTCGAGAGCTTCTTGTCCTTCAAGATCGCGTACCAATCGACGGTGCTCGCTCGCTGTTGCGGCTTCGGCTTGCTGTCTGACTGAGCCTTCTGGGCGAGTTGAGTCGGGCGATTTTCGACGTTCGTCGACTGCGCTTGATCGGTCGCTTGAGGCTTCGCTTTCGCATCGGATTTCGTCGGCAACTTTGGATCGACACCGATGCGTGATCGGCGCGCATCGTTCGGCTGCTCAGACACTTTCAATCCCGATCGTTTCTCGCCATCAAAAACAGAGGACCGGGACGCACTAGCGCCCGGTCCTCGTTGAGATTGACCAGCTTGCGACTCTTGCCGAGTCGATTCAGCAGTTACGGTTTTTTTTTGAGGTTGCGAGCAGCCTCGTTGTCTTGAACCTGAGCAAAGCCTGCGAATGGTCGCACGCTCTGAGTCGCAGCGCTCTCCTTGATGATGCCATTGAGGATGTTGCGGACTTCTGGATCAGCAATGTCATCGACCTTCTTGGCCGCCGGCTTAGCAGCCTTCGGCGCTGCTGCCGGTTTCGCGGCCTTCACTGCCGCCGGCTTCGGAGCTGCTTGCTGAATCGCGACTGGAGGCACTGCAAAGAATCCGCCGCCGCCGCCCGCACCGCCGCCGAATCCACCGCCGCCACCGCCGCCCAATCCGCCCTGCTGACCGCCTTGCTGACCGCCGCCCAGTCCTTGATTCAAAGCACCGCCGGTTTGAGGCGGAGTGATCTGCGCCGCAAGATCGCCGACCGGATAGACGCGGGTCTGCAACCGCTGATTCGCTTCATCAATCGTCGTGATAAACATGACGTTGTCTTGAATGACATAAGTCAGCGACATCGGCTTGAGCATGATGTTGAGCACGCTGCGCAACGGGACTCCCGACAACGTCAACGTCACAGGAGCATCAGTCGCTGCACCGGCTGCTTCGAGAGCCGCCGAATCCAACAAGATCGGAATCTCGTGCTGAGTTGCGAGGAACGTCACCGCATCTGCAAGCGGTGTGTCAGCAAAGTTACAACTACTTTCATCATCGAGTGCGGCGTTGATGCGCTTCTCAGCCGCGCTCGTCTTATGCAGATCGACCGAAGCGAACTGCTTACGACGCTCGGACAGCGCCTTCCAAACTTCAGGCGCCGGCCAACGAATTGGCGGCTCATCCGGAAACGCAACGTGCGATCGTTCGACTTGCTCGAGTGTTTCGAGGAAGCGATCCGCTCGCAGGTTTCTCAAGTAGTACGCGACGTACAACTGCCGCGCGGCAACCGCACCGGTCTTCGCTGCCGTTGCCGTTCCATTGCCCGGACGCAGATTGAGGGCTGCCGTCGCGACTGACTCGGCTTCGCCATACGACGCCGAATTCCCCCGCACTGCTTCGTTCAACAGCGACCGCACGCGATCAATCAATTGCTCCATTCGCTCGTCGTCGATCTGCATCTGTGCGATCAGGCGCTTCTGAGCATCAGCCGCAGCGACTCGTTCATCGAGTTGAATGCGCTTCAGTTCGAGTGCTTCCTTCTGAGCCTTGATGTCAGACAGCACGCCTTGCAGTCGCTTCGCCAAATTCAAACGCAGATCGGGATCAATGTCGTTCGACGCGCTAACCGCGCTTTGAGCCTGCTTGATCTTGCGAATGGCCGAATCGGGATCGTCCTGAATCGTCTCGCGCGCTTGCTCGATCGTCTTGTTGACGAAGAGTTGCAATTGCTCGCCGCGAATCTTGATCAGCACTTCGACTTCGGGAATGAGATTGTCTTGATCGCGACGCGTCGCAACGTCATCTGGCGGCGGAGCGTTGTCATCCTGTAATGGTTGTGACACCAACTTCGCATTCATCTTCTTCGTCGATGTCAGCAAACGAATCGCGACCGCGTTCTTCGGATCCGCCGCTTGCAGCGTCTTGCCAATCGCTTCGGCCCTCTTGAGGTTGCGATCGAACAAAGCCGCATCGCCCAGTTGTTCAAGCTGTCGCACTTGCGAGTCGAAGTCGAACTGAGCCAATTCAAGCAGCTTGCTTCCGGCAAATGGCACGTTGACCGATTGTTGCTCGGCACGTTGCACGAGGTTCGAAACGAAGGCTTCGTTCTTCACCGAGTCCGCAGAGACTTTCCAATTCAACGACTGCTTACCGTCTGAGAGTGTGAGGCTCGTCGGCACCAATCCTTTTCCGAGCAGCACGACTTCGCGATCTCCGCGCACTGGCAGCGGACGATTCGGGAAGAGCTTCGCCTGAGCCGGCTCGATCACGGACTTCGTCGGATAGAAGACATTCACTGTCGCGGCATCCGCGAGCTTTGCACCGGCGACTTCCGAAGTGGCGTCTTTGTCGTCGACAGCAACAACGCCGCCCGACCAGTTCGCTAAGAGTCCGAGCAGCGCAAGATCCTTGCGCGGTCCGACGGCATACGCGTTGAACGGGACGCGACTGGCTTGCAGTCGATCAACGAGCTTCTGCATGTCCGCTTCGGGGATGAGCTTCAACGAACTCATGCCGTCACCGACGTAGACGACGCTTGCCGGTCGCTCAGCACGCACCGCAGCGAGTGCAGCCTCGAGTCCTTGCCCGAGATCCGTTGCTCCGAGCGGAGCGCGGCGAGCCAATCGTTGCACTGCTCGTTGAGCGTCTTCGCTCTGAGCCGCGACGAAGCCCGATGTGAATTCTTGAGCCTTCACATCAATGCCATAGAGCCGCACTTGATCGCCCGCAGGCAGTGCTTTCACGAATGCGTCGAGCACCGCAAGTGCGTCGGCTCGATGCTCGCCCGTCTGACTGGCGGATGTGTCGAAGAGGATGATGTGATCGCGTTGCCGGCGAGTCTGATCAGTCGACTTGCCTTCCAAAACCAATGCGAACGACGTCTCGCCGGACTCCGCCCGGTATTGCAATACGCGACCGCTTGCAGGATCAGCAGCGATCAGCGCGGACGGGCTTGCCATTCCAGCAGCCAACAATCCAAACGCGGCAAGTCGGGTGACCTTCAACAACATTGGCTCTCTCCGATGGGCCGAGGGGAACTGATTCAGTAGCTACGTTCGCCCGAACGTGACCGACTCGCAATTGAGCGGTCTCAGAAGCATCACTCTGCTGAGCGATGAAATGAGAGCTTCAATCGCGGCGACTTTTGCGACGTTCGTGTCAAACCTGCTACGAACGCACTGAGCGCGGCAGCCTAAACAGCGACCACTGCTAAGCGAGGAAGTTTTCCCGATACGGCGTCCGTTTCCAGACTGGAGTTGCTCGGCGCGATCAGAAACTCTCAGGTGCATCCGGTTCGGCACGACGCACGGCTCTGACCAGTCATGCGACTCGGGTAAGGAGCATTACTTAGTTCCGCTTAGGCAAATTTCGCGGAGAGCTCATCCACTATCAAAGTCCCGACATTCAGAGCGGCCGTTGCTGCCGGAGAAGGCGCATTGCCGACATTGACGACTCGATCAGTCGATTGGATCAGGAAGTCGTCGAGGAGATTGCCGTCGCGCCCCAGTGCTTGAGCCCGAACTCCCGCCGGTCCCGAGTGCAATTGCTCGCTACGGATCTCCGGGATGAGCCGCTGCAACGCCTTCACGAACGCGGCTTTGCTGAATGAGCGCCACATCTCGCCGCAACCCGTCCGCCAATGTCGCGAAGCCATCTTCAAGAAGCCGACATAGCTCAGTGACTCGACAAGATCTCGCAGGTTGATGTCGAGCTTTGTGTAGCCCTCGCGCGCGAACGCAAGCACCGCGTTCGGTCCGCACTCGACTCCGCCTTTGACCATCTTCGTGAAGTGGACTCCGAGAAACGGGAACTTCGGATCCGGCACCGGATAGATCAGAGCACGACAAAGGTGCTCGGCTTCCTTCTGTATTTCAAAATACTCGCCGCGAAACGGAACGATCTGCGCATCGGGCTTTTGACCGCTCATCTTCGTGACGCGATCAGCAAACAATCCGGTGCAGTTCACGACATAGCTGCCTTCGAAGTCGCCGTGATTCGTCTGCACGACAACGCCGTCGGAGAGAGTTCGCATCCCGATCACTTTCGTCGAGACGTTGATTTCAGCGCC
>CAZNMS010000406.1:0-8227 GCA_964573505.1 uncultured Planctomycetaceae bacterium
GAGCGACGCATAAGCATCAGCCGCCTCGCGATGCTTGCTCTGCTGATAGAGACACTCGCCCTGATAGAAGAGCGCCCGCGCGGCATAAGCCGACTTCGGGAAGTCTTTGATAAGCCGAGCAAACGCAGCTTCGGCTTTCGCATACTCGTCCGGCTTCTGCGACGCCTGCGCGAGGCTGTAATAAGACGTACCTAGATTGAGCAGCGACTGATCGAGCAGGTCAAACTTCGGCGCCTTCTTGACGAGCGTCTCAAACGCGGTGATCGCAGCCGGGTACTGCTTCGCCTGCAAATGGCACGTGCCGAGATAGTGATAAGCCTTCTCGACTCGCGGATCGTTCGGAAACTTTTTGATGAAGGTCTGCCACTCGTCAGCCGCCGAGTCATAGAGCTTCTGATTCTGAAACCCGACAGCGACCGCATATTGCCGCGTCCCCGCTTCGGTCTCTTGAGCGAACGCAACCGACGTCGCTCCCAACAACAACCCGCCGCTCACAACAGCCGCCGGCATGAACCTGCGAAACATCTGAAGTCGAGTCATTCCAATGCACCTCGAACCCGAGCCATCTGCTCGGTCACACAAGAAGAAACCGTGAGATCAACGCCTGCGACTAAGGCACTGAAGCCTGCTCACCCTAACGAATTGCCGGGCTTCGCTCTCCACTGACCCCGCGTCAGTGGAAGCACGACTGGTCGGCTAGCAACCGCCAATCAGAGCGATGCCCTTCGCTCTCCACTGACCTCGCGTCAGTGGAAGCAACGACTGGTCGGCTAGCAACCGCCAATCAGAGCGATGTCTTTCGCTCTCCACTGACGCGGGGTCAGTGGAGAGCGTCAGCATGCCACTCGGTTTGTAGGCCGACTCAACCCCGCTGATGGTCGGGATGCAATCCCGACCTACTTCACTTCTCCAACAGTTTCGCGACGAGTGCCGTCCAGCCAGTTTGATGACTGGCTCCGACTCCTCGGCCGTTGTCTCCGTGAAAGTATTCGTAGAACAGCACGAGCTCGCGCCAGGCGGGATCGGTTGCGTAGCGAGTGTCATTTCCGTGACACGGTCGGCGACCGCTTGCATCCGGCAGGAAGAGTTGCGTCAGGCGCTGCGAAAGGTCATTCGCGATCTGCTTCAGATTCACCATCCGGCCCGAGCCCGTCGGGTGCTCGACCTGCAATGAGTCTCCATAGAAGTAGTGGTAGCGCTCGAGGGCTTCGATCAAAAGATAGTTGACCGGGAACCAAATGGGCCCGCGCCAGTTCGAGTTCCCGCCGAATAGCCCCGAGGTCGACTCTGCCGGGACATACTCAACGCGATGCTCTTCGCCGCCGGCGTAGAAGACGTAAGGCCGCTCCTTATGCACTCGCGACAACGCGCGGATGCCATACGGCGAAAGGAACTCGTTCTCGTCGAGCACGTACTTCAACACTTTCAGCAGCCGCTCCTTCGAAGGGATCGCCAGCAAGCGGTGCTCGTGCGGCGAATTGGCGTCCGCCTGCGGTTCCGACTGCATGATCGAAATGTGCCGCGCGAGATCCTTCCGGTGCTGTAGGAACCATTCCATCCGCCGTTTGAAGCCCGGCAGTTTGTCGATGACGTCCTTCTCTAAGACCTCCGCCGTGAAGAGTGGAATAATTCCGACCATTGACCGAATGCGGAGCGGCACCGAGTACCCATCTGCGTGAAGTTGGTCGTAGTAGAAGCCGTCATCGTTGTCCCACAAACCCGTGCCCCCGAGACAATTCATCGCATCGGCGATCGCGACAAAGTGCTCGAAGAACTTCGACGCGATGTCCTCATAAGCCGGGTCGCCCGCCGCGAGTTCGAGCGCCATTGCCAACATCGTCGCGCAGTAGAACGCCATCCATGCTGTGCCGTCGGCTTGCTCTAAGTGGCCTCCAGTCGGCAACGGCTTTGAACGATCGAAGACTCCGATGTTGTCCAATCCGAGGAAGCCGCCGCTGAAGAGATGATTGCCCTCGACGTCTTTGCGATTCACCCACCATGTGAAGTTGATGAGCAGCTTGTTGAAGACGCGCGCGAGGAACACTCGATCGCGCTGCCCTTTCGGAGCGGTCATCTTGTAGACCCGCCAACAAGCCCATGCGTGAACCGGCGGGTTCACGTCGCCGAACGCAAACTCGTAAGCCGGGATCTGCCCATTGGGGTGCATGTACCACTCGCGCAACATCAGCACGAGTTGCTCCTTCGCGAAGTCGGCATCAATCCGCGCGAACGGAATCATGTGAAACGCGAGATCCCATGCGGCGTACCATGGATACTCCCACTTGTCGGGCATCGAGATCACATCGCGATTGAAGAGGTGCTGCCAATCGCGATTGCGTCCGTGCTTACGCGACTCCGGCGGGCTCGGCTGCGACGGATCGCCGTCGAGCCAACTCTTCACGGCGTAGTGATAGAACTGCTTGCTCCACAACAACCCCGCATAAGCCTGCCGCGCGACGAGTTGTTGCTCGGGCGATTGATTGCTGCGATTACGCCCTGCGTAGAACTCATCGGTCTCAGCGATGCGTGTTGCGAAGACGGCATCGAAGTCGGGACCGAATGACGTAGGCGAATTGTGGGTGGCACGCCCTGAGCCATCAGCGAAGGGCGTGAGATTGGGCAACAGCGGCGTTGAGGTCGTACTCGTACTCTGCGCGCCACGCCCTTCGCTCGGGCTCAGGGCGTGCCACTCTTCTCTCGCGCTCAATCGCAATCGCACCGTCTCTTGCCCGCCCGGTTCGAGCGTCAGGACATACTGAGCCGCCGCCTTCGTCCCAAAGCCGCGCGGGTTCACGGCGTCGTGCTGACCGTGAATCACATAGTTGTGAAAGGCGTCCTTCACGTACTGGCCGGGACTCGGCATGCCGAAGATGCGTTCGAAGTTGCTTTCGTTCTCTGTGAAGAGCAGCGTCGGAGCTTGACCGTCGGGCCCGGTATCGACGTGCCACTCAAACGCACCGAGCGTCGGATGTTGGCACGAGACGCTGCTCTCATCGCGCCACTGCATGCGCGGCTTCATCTCGCAGCCATCATGGTCGCAGCCCCATGACCATGAGTTGCGAAACCACAATGTCGGCAGCAGATGCAACGTCGCGGTCTCGGGACCGTGATTGGTCACGGTGATGCGAATGCAGATGTCATCGGGCGCGGCCTTCGCGTACTCGGCAACGACATCGAAGTAGCGGTTCTCGTCAAAGGCGCCGCTGTCGAGCAGCTCAAATTCGGGATCATGCTTGCCGCGTCGACGAGCTTCATCGACGAGCCGCGCATAGGGGAACTCGGCCTGCGGGTACTTATAGAGCCCCTTCAAGTACGAGTGCGTCGGGGACGAGTCGAGGTAGTAGTAGCACTCTTTGACGTCCTCACCGTGATTGCCTTCGGGACCAGTCAGCCCAAAGAGCCGCTCCTTCAAGATCGGATCGCGGCCATTCCAAAGAGCGATCGAGAAGCACAGTCGGCACTCGCGATCGCAGATGCCGAGCAAGCCGTCCTCGCCCCAGCGATACGCTCGGCTGCGAGCATGATCGTGCGGGAAATAGTCCCAACAGTTGCCGTGCTCGGAGTAGTCCTCGCGCACCGTGCCCCATTGGCGTTCCGAGAGATAAGGCCCCCAACGTTTCCAGTTCTCAGTACGTTCGCGAGCCGCCTGCAACCGCCGTTCTTCCGCCGTCATGGCCGATCCTCTGCTTGATTGGTGAGAGATGAGGAGCGGCGGGTTGTAACGGAACTCGATCGATCCCTTGCAGTGCTGAGAGCTGTAGCACGTCTTACATCGCCAACGAGCGCATCTCGTAGCTTGACTCACTGAGTCGAGAGCTACGTTTGGAGAGCTGCCAACTCAGAGAGTCGACTTTGATACGGCTCGCGGGCTGAGTTGCAGGCTTGCCGTCTAGCAACACTGACTTCCTCTGTGCCGGATGATTCCGGGCATTGCAGCAGGTCCATCAAACAAGAAAGGCGAGCAGACTTATGTCAGCTCGCCTTCTTCATTCATCGGTCGTTGAGCGAACGAACTACTTCGCCGCCTCAGCCACCGTGAGATCGTTGATGACTTTCTTCACCCCGGGTTCGAGTCGGATGACGTTCGCTGCTCGGCGGCGCGCGGCGTCATTCGCAACTGAGCCTGTCAGGCGGACAACTCCGCCAGTCTCAACATCAACCTTGACGCCTTCGATGCCGAGTTTCGGCTCATAGGCCATCGCGGGACGAGCAGCAGTTGCTTGCAACCGGCTCTCTACTTCTTGCTCGATGTCGAGCATGGGCCGCTCAGGCACCGCAAAGCCGAGTCGCAATGAGGGTTGAACTCCGCCGGTCGATCGGCGCTGCTGATTGTTGAAGAGCGGATTTGCTCCGAATGCTGCCTGAGTTCGGATCTGATTCTGGAAGAGGTTGCCGAACTGATTGTTGTTTCCGAGTCCGGTGTTGCGACCGGTTCCGACTCCGTTTTGTTGAGTCATGCCCTGCGTGTTGGTGCCCGTCGTGCCTTGCTGGCCGAATTGACCGGAAGATTGGCTGAAACCGCTATTCGTGGAGCCGAGTCCGGTTGCTCCCATATTGTTGAACGAGTTCAGCCCGCCGAGTGCATTCGAGTTACCGCCGAGACCGTTATTGGTTCCCGTTCCTATGCGTCCCGTCTGAGAATTCGTAGTGCCGAAGCCGGTCGTGCCGAAGCCGCCTTGTCCCAGTCCGAGAGAACCGAGTCCGTTGCCTTGCGCGTTGAATCCGCCAGTGCCGCCTTGCCGAGTTCCTTGAGCCGATGCATCCGCAACAAGCACGGCGGCAACCGCGACGAAGCAGGCACAAACGAGATTGAATCGCAACATCATGATGACTCCGAAGGTCGGAAATGGCTGCCAGCGTCAGCAAGACCGAAAGGGGGCGCACTGGGACCAGCGCGGCTCAGGCTATCATCGGCCCGTTGCTTCGGGAAAGCAGAGCTTCTTTAGTGGCTGCGTTCGTGCCGAAAGTTATCGGAGCACTTTGCCGTTTCTTCGCGATCAGGGTAATCGCCATGACCGGAACGCACTGGTGCCGAGATGCTTCTCGACGACAGTTCGAAGTGCGTTGCTGATGCTGTCACTTTTCTTCCAGTGCCTCGGCTCGGCTTTGAGATCCTTTGTGAGTTTGGAACTCGGTCTGAGTCGAGCCGCCTTTGACGCTTCTTTCTCAACCCGGAATCTCGACGGCGTTCTCGTAGCTTGTTCGAGAACCTCATCCCGCTGAGGCTCGGGATAGGATCCCGAGCTACGAGAATTGAGCTGCGACACCGACTGGTCAATTCGACTGGTCTTGATAGCGAGCGAGCGTTTCTGCCGGCAGGTGATCCCACTCTTCACGGATCTTGCGGAGTCCCGCGCGGCAGAGGTCATAGTCGCGACTCAGCCGCTCAAGCACCGGAGCCTCTTCTTCAAACGGCCCGACGTCATAGGTGCTCGCGATGTGATACGACTGCCGCCCCGTGCGGTCGTAGTCGATCAAATGGTCCTTTCGGTCCGGTGCTCGCAATCGCGAAAGCGCTTCGGGAAACACACCACTCCAAAAGAGCGTGAAGTCTCCGATGTGCCGGTGCAGTTCGCGTCGCGGCTTTGCAGCTCGGTGATCAGCCTCTTCAAGCATGTCCGCTACTTGTTCGAGCCGACGTCCTTCGTGATCTCGGAAGCGGAAGATGGTTTCCGACCGCGTGAACCTCACCAACATCTCTGTGAGGTAGTCCGTCAGCGCCGGGTCAGCGACACCGAGATCAACCTGAAAAGTGTGTTCGGTCAGAGAGGCGAACAGACGTCGCAAAGCATCCTCGCCAGTCATGAGAGGAATCATGGGCTCCTCCGAGTCGTCAGCGTGTGATGGAAGAATCGAACCGTGCCCAGTGAATTGTCGGCACCGGACGATTGAGTCGATCGGCCAATCTTGAAAGTGCTGTGAAACTGCAACGAACGCGGTGAGCCGCAGCAGGACCGAGTCAATCTCCCCGACGCACCAAGTTAAGCTGTCAATTCGAGGAGTGATGGATTTTCAGTCATTGGAAGGTGCCGAGATGTATTGAGCGAGATTGGCATCGTTCCGCCCGGCTCAGGGTAAGAAGCCCCTTGAGAACTCGGTTGAGGCACCGTTCTAAAGTGATGTAACGGGCTCCGCTTCCTCACGGGCGCGGCTCTGCGACCTGACTTTGAACCGTGCCGCGCTTGCGGAGGTTCAATCAATCGCGTCAGCGCAGCGAGTTGCGATGACGAATGATCTCGCCCTCGACCATATAGACGACATCCTCGGCGATGTTCGTCGCGTGATCGGCGACGCGCTCGACGTGCCTTGATGCCGAGAAGACGTGCATCAGCGCTTCGACAAGATCGGGATCGGCTTTCATCCGCTGCACGAGATCCGCGATGACCTGCCGATTGAGTTCGTCAACGCGGTCATCGTCCATACAAACGCGGCGGGCTCGGTCGGCATCGAGATCAACATACGAGTCGATCGCGCGGTGCAGCATGTCGACCGCGAAGTCAGCCATTTCTTTGAGCTTTGCGGGGATCGTCACGCCGGGACGAGTCAGCATGCCGCAAGCACGATCGGCAATATGCACGCCGAGATCCGCGACTCGCTCAAGTTCGCCGGTGATCTTGAGCACCGATGCGATCCGTCGCAGATCATTCGCGACCGGTTGATGCAGCGCCAGAATTTTGAGGCACTCATCCTCAATGCGCACGTCCCAGCGGTCGATCTCGTTGTCTCGCTCCGCCAGCGCACGCGCCAGTTCCATACTGGGCTTCTGCAATCCGTCGACCGCTTGATGGATCATGTCCTCGACCATTGCGCTCATCGACAGCAGGTCGCGATGCAGAGTTTCCAAATCTCGCGTGAGGTGAATCGTCATTGTCGATCAATCCTGAAGTAACGGCAGTCGCAAGCGACTTGCAGCTTTAAATACAGACGCCGGGCGGATCATGCAGGAATGGGCAAAACGCTGCGAGTCCTCATTGACGAAGAATTCACGAAGTTGATTTGAGAACGAGAGCAGCACTTCGGGCAGTGCAAATTGACGCTCTTTCAAAGCTGCCGATAGAGTCCCGCCCCCTTTCCCACTGGCAGGTCTTGCAGCTCAGGCGAGCTTTCTTCCGGCCTCGAAATTTCGGCTTTTTTCAGGATGGTTTCGCGATGATTCAGGTACAGCTTCCCGACGGCAGCGTGAAGGATTTTGCGGAAGGCACGACCGCGTTCGATATCGCAAAGGGAATTGGCGAACGCCTCGCAAAGGCCACTGTCGCCGCCGAAGTCAACGGCAGCATCATTGACGTGAACCGCCCTTTGAGCGAAGTGCCCGGCGAGCGACCCCTGCAATTTAAATTGCTTACCGAAAAGGATCCGAAGTCAGTCGGTGTTCTCCGACACTCGACGGCGCACTTGATGGCGCGAGCGATCATGCGTCTCTACGAAGGCGTCGGACTCGCGTTCGGGCCGACGACCGGCAATGGCTTCTACTACGACTTCGATCTCGCAACGCCGATCAGCGTCGACGACTTCCCGAAGATCGAAGCCGAGATGCAAAAGCTCGTCGACCTCGGCGAGCCCTTCGAACGCTTTCATCTCGATAAAGCAAAGGCCGTCGAGTTCTGCCGCGACCTCAAGCAAGACTTGAAGGTCGAGCATCTTGAGACCGGACTCTCATCGCACGAAGCAGTCAGCTTTTATCGGCAAGGCGAGTTCGTTGATCTCTGCCGCGGCCCGCATATCCCCGACGCAAGCCGCATCAAAGCTTTTAAGGTGCTCAGCGTTGCTTCGGCTTATTGGAAGGGCGACGCGAAGAACAAACCGCTGCAGCGCGTCTACGGCACGGCGTTCTTCAGCAAAGACGACTTGAAGGACTACCTCGATCAAGTCGAAGAGGCGAAGCGCCGCGATCACCGCGTGCTCGGCAAGCAACTCAATCTCTTCAACATCAGCAACGATGTCGGTCAGGGTTTGAGTTTGTGGCTGCCGAAAGGGGCAACTGTCCGAGCAACGCTCGAAGACTTCATCAAGAAGGAGCTGCTGCTGCGCGGATACACTCCCGTCTATTCGCCGCACATTGGCCGCGTCGAGATGTATGAGACGAGCGGGCACTTCCCTTACTACCGCGACTCCCAGTTCTCGCCGATCTTCGGACACGATGCCGGTCAGCTCGTTGATTACTGGATTCGCAAGATCAACGAGGGTCGCCTGCAAGCCGCCGAAGAAAAGCAGTATGCCGAGACCG
>CAZNMS010000407.1:0-8155 GCA_964573505.1 uncultured Planctomycetaceae bacterium
AAGGCCGTTGAACCCCCGAGGCCGGGGCACCCTCTGGATCGCGGGGGCGATGTAATCACAACCTCTCTGCAAAAGCTGCCTTTCGCGGAGCGAAAGGCGACTAACAAACGCGCGCAAAACTCGCACGTCTCGCGACTGCGGCTGCACCGCATGGCTATAGGCCAATCAAAAAAAGAGGGTCAAGACGACTTGCTCGGCATGACCGTTAGGCTCAACGGGACTCGCACCCGCGACGACTCCGCAGACTTCATGCGTTTGAGTCGCGACGTTGCCTGCATCTGAACTGCGCCTCGGTCGAAAGAAAGAGCGTGCCGGTTCTGCGCGTCTGAACTGAGTCCTTTAGCGACTCGCTGCAACCGCATTTCAACTTGTGAAGACGCTCTCAGCCTGAGATCGAACGAGCCCGTCCATTTTGAGAAGTGAGTGCGAATATGACCCTTCTTCTTGCGAGCCTGTCAGACGAGCAAACCGTACTTTTGGGGTGCGGAGTCGTGATGGCCTTTTCGATTGGGCTCTTGTCAATGAGCTACCACTTCGGCGCCGGTCGTCAGAATCAAGAGCAAGCCGACACCGTCCGCTTTGAACGTCGTGAGGAAGAGCAACGCGACGAGTCAAAGCGCCGCGCTGCTTAAGTCTCTGCTGAGACCGAACGTCTCATTGAGGCTCTGTCCGAGCCCGAATAGCTGCGAAGCGACGACTGAAACTTCACTCGTTTTCGTCGCTTCGCGCCTCATGCAATAACGATTGCGTGCGAAGTGCAGCGTCATCCTTGCGCGGCTCAAGAGTCCCCATGTGCGCTCTTCGAGCCCCGGACTGCTCGCTCACTCCATTAGGCGAGCGGCAGATGAGAAGTGACCGGCGATCTTCTGTACGACGGACTTGTAGTCCGTCGATCGTCGTGAGTAGCGACGGACTGCAAGCCCGTCGTACTGGTATGAACTCACCTGCCGCTCGCCTTAGCCGCTGAGACGCTCTCGCAATGTCGTCTCAGCAAACGGCAAAGCTGCCCCAATCGCCGCTCGTAATGTGCCGCATCTTCCCCGCCCGTTTGCGATCGAGAACAGTTCCTCACCGAGCGGGCCGGCACAGTGGGTGAGGAAGAGTGGTACGACCGACTTGAAGTCCGTCGATCGTCGTGAGTAGCGACGGACTGCAAGTCCGTCGTACTCCCAAATAGATGTGTTCCTCAGAGGAGCAGTGAATCTCGCGCCGGCGACGCCTTCACTCGTTTCTCAAAAATCTCTCCGAAGTGCTCAATCTTTTCCGGAGAGCTCGCCGTCTTATTCGCGACACGATCAACCAGTGTGCGTTGCGGATGCTTTTGCGATGCTGGCTGAATTGCTCCGCCCAGACTGCGGCAGCTTTGTTTCGAATCAGCACCCATGAGATTTCGACGGCTATGGACTTGCCCACTTCGTCCCTGCTGGAAGCTGCCTTTGCTCGGCATAGCGCCGAGTTACTGGGGACGTTGTTTTATTTGCTCGGCAACGTGCATGACGCTCAAGACGCGCTGCAAGAGGCGTTCGTTCGAGCATGGCCGCATCGGGACAAGCTGCCTGAAATCGCAAATGTCCGCGCATGGTTGTTTCGCGTCGTGCTGAATACGGGACGTGATCTGCGCGACTCGGCATGGCGCCGGCGTCGCGAGTCGCTCAATGGAGCGGATGAAATGACATCAATGCTGGCAGGCCCCGATCAACAACTGCTGCGCGATGAGGAACTCGGCCAATTCCGCCGCGCGCTGCTGTCACTCAGTCCGCCGGAGCAAGAGGTCTTCTTGCTCCGACAAAACGGCGAGCTGACCTACGAAGAAATCGCCGAGAGCGTCGGTGCTCCCGTCGGCACTGTGAAGACTCGCATGCGCACCGCGCTGCAAAAGCTCCGCGAAGCCGTCGACGCATAGATCTTGGAGTGCTCCGGCTCGACGGAGCCCTCCGACTCAGCGGCGTTTGATGAGCTCAGTCAAACCCGCTTCGCCGCCAATCAAGTCGTTGCAGGTCATTCTGCGAAGTCCTGCATGACGGCTCCATCACACATTGCTCAATGCCTTTTCCCGCTCGGTCGGAGGGCTCCGTCAAGCCGGAGCACTCCAAGTGGGTTTTCGAAAGCGGTCGTCCCATGAATGAAACCGATCTCAAGCAACGCTTGCTCGAATGGCAGTACGGACTGCTGAGCGATGCTGAAGCCGCCGAGTTGCAACGCTTGATCGAGTCCTCGCCCGAAGCGGCTGCTCAAGCGACGGAAGTCCGCGCGATCGCGGATAAGCTCGCGCGAGCCGCGCGGCTCACGACGACGGGCTCCAGCACTCGTTCCCAAGCTCCGCTTGGGAACGCACATGGGGAAGCTCTGCTTCCCGTCCCTCCCTCTTCCGCTGCCTCTGCTACTGCTGCGCCGACGATGGCGATGACTTCTCTGTCTGATGCGATGGTCGGTGCGGAATACGGGGACGGGAAGCAGAGCTTCCCGAATGGCGTTCCCAAGCAGAGCTTGGGAACGAGTGAGCTGAGCCGCAGCGCGGTTCAGCGTCGAGTCCTCAAGACGCTGCTCGCCCTCACGTTCTTATGGATGGCGGCGTTCGGCGGCGGTCATTGGTACTTCGAGAACGAATGGCGTTTCACAGGACCGGTCGAAGCGACTCCGGGACTCCGACTGACGGCTCGCGAACGAACCGATGTCGTCGGCTTACAGAACGCGATCGACATTGAAGCGCGCAACGAGCGCGGCGAACCGACATCGGTCAAACTCCGCGCGGAAGTTGTCGGCAATGGCCGGTCGTTGTTCGCAAGCGATGTAGAGACCGACCGCTTCGGTCGAGCGAACGTCATCTTGCCGGCGGTGCTCAAGCTGCCTCAGGACTCGGAGTTCATCTTCAAGTGCGCGATGGACTCGATGCCTCAAGTTGAAGGCAAAGTCAAACTCTCGCCGACACGCTGCATTACGCATTTGTCGTTCGACAAGTTGCTGTATCGCCCCGGCGAAGTCGTGCGTTTTCGATCGCTGACCGTCGAACGCTTCAGCATGAAGCCTGCTGAGAAACAGTCGGTCGCCTACAAGTTGATCGACCCCAGTGGCGCGACGCTGATGCAGCACACTTCAGGCACGACGATCGGCGTTGCCGCTTACGAATGGCCGATCCCGGCGACTCAAGTTGGCGGCACCTACACCGTCGAATGCAGCTCGCTCGACGGCTTCTTTCCGGTCGAGAAGAAGACGTTTCACATTCAGCAGTACCGCGCCCCGCGCTTCAAGAAGGATCTTGTCTTCGCGAAGGACAGCTACGGTCCCGGCGATGTTGTGAAGGCGGACTTCTCGGCTTTACGAGCAGAAGGCGGAGCGGCATCGATGGCCCGACTGACGATCTCGGCGAGCGTTGATGGGCAATCTGTCTTTGCGAACAACATCGCGGCCTCAGAGTCCGGCACGGCGGCGATCGAGTTCCCGTTGCCGCAATCCATCAGCACCGGCGACGGTCGCTTGAGCATCACGATCGACGACGGCGGCACGCGTGAAACGCTGACTCGCACGATCCCTATTCAGCTCAATCGCATTGATCTCGTCTTCTATCCCGAGAGCGGTGACATCGTCAGCGGGCTTGAGAACCGCGTGTACTTCGTCGCTCGCAATCCGCAGGGCAAGCCGGTGCATGTCGCCGGGAAAGTCGTGAATCGAGCCGGTCGCGAAGTGGCTGCAACCGAAGTGCTGTACGACGGAATGGGCTCGTTCACATTCACGCCGGCCTTCGGGGAGCAATATCGATTACAGCTCACTCAGCCGACGAGCACGACTGCCGAGTTCAATCTGCCGCTGCCTAAAGACGAGCAGAAAGTCGTCCTATCGGGCGGTCGCGGAGTGTTTTCGTCTGGCGAGCCACTCGAACTCACCGTTTGGTCGAAGCAGGCAGTGTCGCAATTGTTACTCACCGCGCATTGCCGAGGAGTTTTTGTTGGCCGCGAGATGATCGCTGCTCAACCCGGATCAAACTCGGTCGCGCTGAGCTTGCTGGATCAAGCATCGGGAGTGATTCGCGTGACTGTGTGGGATGCAAGTCAAACTCCCGCGCAGCCATTGGCCGAACGATTGGTCTATCGCCGGGGAGCCCGCGAACTGCGCGTCGAAGTGCAAGCTGCCAACACGTTTAACCGCGACCCTCTGGGGAGCGCGTCGCAGGACGCGGCAACTACTAATGACGGCGCTTTGCCCGGCGAAAGCGCTCCGCAGAGGGTCGCGGCTAAACGCGCATCCTTCGCGCCGGGCGCGCACGCCAAACTCAAATTCAAAGTCACGAACGAGCGCGGCGAACCGGTCGCGGCGGCGTTCGGGATTGCGGTCGTCGATGACGCCGTCATCAGCTTGACCGACGACGAACACAAAGAACCGTCCCTCAAGACGCATCTGCTTGTTGGCAGTGAAGTCGATAGTCCCGAAGACATTGAAGACGTCGAGTTCTATGTCGCGCCCGGCGAGAAGTCGGCAGCGGCACTCGATCACTTGCTGGGCACTCAAGGCTGGCGGCGGTTCATCGAGAAGCGTTACGACGAACTACTCAAGGACGTCGCTCAGCGCGAGCAAGTTGAACGTCTCAACCAATTGGGCGGGCTGAAGTGCGGAGTCGTTGATCCTCAAGACTTCTTCGCGAGCTTGCCTCGCGTCCTCACCGACATCGTCGACCGCAGCCAACTGCGGCGAGTGTTCGATCGCGTTGCCTATGCGGTCGCAATGATGCTGATCTTCGCCTTGCTCGTGACTCTCGCAACGAGGCCGCGTCAGAGATCAACAACCATGTGGGTTTTGTTACTCAGCATGTCGGTAGCAGGAGTCGTGATCGGCTGCGGAAAGCAACAGTACGACGTTTCCCCGACTAGCGCAGCCCCCAAGAAATCGGCAATGCGTGCGGAAGCAGCGACTCCGCCAACGAGCGATGTCGAGATGTTTGCCGACGCTGCCCGAAGCCAATCGGATCCCGCAGGCATCGTCATTTCGAGTGGCGGCAAGGACGATCCATCGACCAGTGCCGAAGAAGCGATTCCGGGCGACCAGTCGTCGAGTCGCGAAGCGAATCTCGGATCTGCGCCAGCAAAGGCAGATGAAAGTCAGCGTTTCCGCTTTGTTCCCGGCAGCAAGAATGCTCCGGCGAGGAACCCTGGCGCGGGCGGGCCTCCTCAAAGCACCGTCATCCTTCGCGAGTACGCTCACAAGCACCGCGTTCCGCAGTCGCCTGACGAAGAGCGTTCGGACTTCACCGAGACGTTGTTTTGGAACCCGCTGCTCATCGCCGATCGCAATGGCGAAGCGACGATCGAGTTCGATCTGAGCGACTCGATCACAACCTTCCGCGTGCTCGCCGACGCGCATGCCTATGACGGTCGCATCGGCACGGGGAAGAGCGAGATCGCTTCGAAGCGTGCCTTCTACATCGAGCCGAAACTGCCGCTCGAAGTCACTGCCGGAGACCGCATCGACTTGCCGGTCGCGGTCGTCAACGACAGCGCGGCAGCGATCGGGGCAAAGGTCACGCTCGCGGCAAGTCCGCTGCTGCGAGTCATCGGGCCGCTTGAACAAGAACTGTCGATCGCGGCGGATCAAAGGGCTCGTCAGCACTACTCACTGGAAGTCACCGGCGAAAAGGGCGATGCCGAAGTGAAGCTTCGCGGAGTCAGCGGCACGTCGAGCGATCGCGTGAAGCGCTCGGTAAGAATTGTTCCAACAGGTTTTCCTGTCACGACGTCGCTCTCGGGCACACTGACCGACGCCGAGCAGGCGGTGTCATTAAAACTACCTCAAAGTTGGACGCCGGGTTCACTCAACGTGACGTTGCGAGCCTTCCCGACTCCGGCAGCCGATGTGCTGCAAGGACTCGAAGGCATGCTGCAAGAACCCTGCGGCTGCTTCGAACAAACGACGTCCTCGAACTACCCGAACGTGCTTGTCCTGCGTTACCTGCAAAGCAACGGGATCGCTCGGCCCGACGTCACTGCCCGAGCGAAGGACATGCTCGGTCGAGGCTACTCGCGACTGGTCGGATACGAGAGCAAGAGCGGCGGCTTCGAGTGGTTCGGTCGCGATCCGGGTCATGAAGCGTTGACGGCGTTTGGCCTCATGGAGTTCGCCGACATGCAGCCGGTCTTTAACGTCGATAGCGAAATGCTGGCTCGTACAACGAAGTGGCTCTTGAGCCGCCGCAACGGCAAAGGCGGCTTCGAACGCAACCCGAATCACTTGCATGTATGGGCCGTGCAGCAGGACGTTGTCGACGCGTATGTCGTTTGGGCGTTGACCGAAACCGGCATGAAAGACGTCATCAATCAACTGTCACTGGAACTCGAGCACGTCCGCTCGTTGGGCGAAAGATCGACGGACCCGTATCTCATCGCACTAGCTGCCGCGAGCCTCACAAACGCCGGTCAAACCGCCGCAGCCGACGCGCTGCTCGACAAGTTGGCCGGCAAGCAAGGCGCTAACGGAAAGCTCGAAGGCAGCGCGTCGATCACGCAAAGCGGCGGTCAGTCATTGTGGGTCGAGACAACCGCGCTCGCGGCACTCGCATGGCAGAAGCGACCGCAGTTTGCGACGCATACCGAGAAAGCCGTCGGATGGATTCGCTCGCAACGCTCCGGCAGCGGCCACTTCGGATCGACTCAAGCAACCGTGCTCGCGCTGAAAGCGTTAATCGGTACAGGCAGCAGCGATTCAACAACCGAGCCGATCAAGAACGGCGCGATCAACGTGCAACTCGGCAACGAGCAACTTGGTCGAGCCGACTTCGCCGCCGATCGACTCGATCCGATCTCGATCAGCAACTTCGCCGAGAAGCTGAAGCCGGGTGAGAACCTGCTGAAGCTGATGACAACTGGCGGTCGCAAGATGCCGTTCACGATTGAAGTGAGTTACCGCGCCGCGCGTCCCGACAACGACGGCAAGTGCCCGGTGACAATCAGCACCAAACTGGCTTCGGAGAAACTTGCAGCCGGAGCCGTCACAACATTGGAAGCACAGATCACAAACACAAAGCGCGAGGGCCTGCCAATGACGCTCGCCGTTTTGGGCATCCCCGCCGGACTGGAAGTTCGCACGACACAACTCGACGAACTGAAAGACAAAGGCGTGATCGACTACTTCGAACTCAAGGGCCGCGAAGTGATCTGCTACTGGAGAATGCTGGATCCCGAAAAGGTGATCGACCTCAAGCTCGACCTCACCGCCGAAATCCCCGGCACCTACACCGGCCCGGCCTCGCAGTGTTATCTCTATTACACCGCCGAAAACAAATTCTGGGCCGACCCGCTGAAGGTCGAGATCGCAAAGGAGTAACCCGAACGACACCGCCATCGTGCGGGGATAGAGCGTGCTTCCTTCGTCGCTGAAGTGCAGCCGATTCCTGGAGTGCTCCGGCTTGACGGAGCCCTCCGACTCAGCGGCACTGAGTTCAACTCCTCTCACCCGAGACGCCGTCTGAAACCGCTTTCTACGGAGGATCTTCTTGTCCCCAATGCTTCGGCCATTCGATACTGACAGAAGCCGCAACGAAGAATTTGCAGGGCAAGAAGAAGCCGATCATGAGCTCAATTGCGACGGCGACATCAGCTTTCTGTGATGAGCCTCGTGCCGCTCAGTCGGAGGGCTCCGTCAAGACCGGAGCACTCCAAGATTCTTCAACTCTCGAAGCCAAAGTCGCGCTCGTCGACCTCACATGAGCTACCGCAACCGCGCGTCGAACTTGAGGCTCGTTTCTGTCCCGAACTTGCACTTTGAGAAGCTCGGATGCAGCGGGTTCAACAGGTAGTTCCATTCTCCCTGCGTCACCGCACTCGGAACTTTCAGAACGACTGAGTCCATGCTCCGCGACCACGAATCGCCGACAGCGCGAGTTGCTGGGCTCGGCGGCTCGCTCGTCCAATCGTCGGGAAGTTCCGCAGCCGAAACCGTCCGCATGACTCGCTCATCGAATGAAACCGACGCCAGCACATACGCATCGAGCAATCGCGCCGATTCAAGATGCACGAGGCACTCCAACTGCGCGAGCGATCGGCTCTCTGCGACATAAATCACCGCGACTCCGGGACTATTCCATCGCCCGCCAAAAAGCCGTGCCCCTTCGCCGGTCCAAAGTTGGCCAACGTGCTTCGCTTTGACGATGCGCCATGCGGTCACCGTCATG
>CAZNMS010000408.1:0-8140 GCA_964573505.1 uncultured Planctomycetaceae bacterium
AATGGCAATCTTTACTTTGGACTGCTGCCGCCCTGCGGCCGCTTTCGGTCCGACAGCCCGCTGTCGGACGCCGCCGCAAAGACGTCGCTTGACTCTCCGCGTCGAGCATCTTCGCACCGAGTGCTCGACTCAGAGAGTCAAGCGACGAGATGCGCACGCCTCTAAAACGACGAAGCAAGAATCAAGGCTGCTCCCTTAGCCCACTCAATACGGAGTCATACAAATTGCCCCCCTCAAATCTCTCTCGTCGGCAGTTCTGCACTCAGCTTGCCGCCGCTTCGCTTGTGATGACGCAAACCGAGTCGGCCAAACTGGCTGCTCAGGAGTCGCAGACGAAGCGGGCTCCGTTTCGAGTTCATGCATGGGTGCGAGACGAGCGCAATCCGGTGCTGCCGCCCGGCAAGACGTTCGACAAGACGTGCTGCATGAACCCGTTCGTTGTGAAGCAAGGCAACGAGTACTGGCTCTTCTACGCAGGCGGTGATGAGAAGTCGCAGCGCCGCATCTGCCTCGCAACATGCCCGCAAGACGACGTGACGAATTGGACTCGGCACGGGCCGCTGTTTGATCTCGGCGGCAAAGGCAGCTTTGACGAAACATGGTGCGTGCTGCCGTGCGTGCATGGGTTCGGCGACAAGTGGCATCTCTATTACACCGGTCGCAGCGCGCAATCGAATGTCGGCTTGCAGGGCTTTTGGGGAATGGGGCTCGCAACGAGCACCGATCTGCGGAACTGGAAGAAATATTCCCCCGATCCCGTGCTGCTCGGCGACGGATTCACCGAGTTCCCCAACAACCGAGGCATCGCCGGCGGCGGCCCAATTGAAGAGCTACCGCAAGCTGACGGCCGCGTGCTCTATCGCATGCACTACACACTGCCGACGGGGACCCCGAGCAAAGATCTGCGCGTCGATCAGGCGAAGCATTCCGTCGTCGCGCATTCGTATGACGGCTTGAAGTGGTTTGATAAGCGCGTCGAACTCAGCCCGCGCGAGGATGCCCCATACGAGAACGCGGCGACGATCGCGCTCAATGTATGGAAGACGAAGTCGGGCTACCGAGCGATCTATGGCAGCATCGGCACGAAGTTCGGCGCGTACTCCATTTGCGAAGCTGCAAGCACCGACGGCATCCAATGGGAGCGCGGCGCACCCGGCGAGAACCTCGCACTGCCTCCGCAAGGCAAAGGCTGGGAGAGTCAGATGACCGAGTACCCGCACATCATTCGCGAGGGCTCAAAGCTGCGTCTCTTCTACTGCGGCAACGGCTATGGCCGAACCGGCATCGGCACCGCGCTCGCAGAACCGATCGAGCAGTAGCTTGGGACTCCGTCCCGAGCGTCGGCGGGAAAAGACTTCCTGCATCCCTCCGATCCGCCGTCAAACAAATCGTCGCCGTACGGTCTTCAATCAAATGCTCTCTCGCGGAGTCCTCGGAACTGGCACCCGTCTTCGCCGATGCACTCAAACGCGCGCCAGCTCGGGATGGAATCCCAAGCTACGAGTAGCTTGGGACTCCGTCCCGAGCGTCGGCGGAAAAAGACTTCCTGCAACCCTCCGATCCGCCGTCAAGCAAACCGTCGCAGTACGGTCTTCAATCAAATGCTCACTCGCGGAGTCCGTCGGAACTGGCTGCCGTCTTCGTCGCTGCACTCAAACGCGCCTTTTGAAGTGCACTGTTCAATGTGGAGTGCGGCGATTCATCGCCGCTTTGGTTTTGCGGCGTAGCCGCTCTTTTTTTCTGTCGAATCGGCACCGCGACGGGTGCGTTAGAGGCGAAAAGAAACAAAGACAAAGACGGCTCCGCCGAATGCGAAAGCGGTGATCAATCACCGCACTCCATAGAACTGCGCTTCTTCAAAAAACGCGCGCCAGCTCGGGATGGAATCCCGAGCTACTTCCAGAACCGCTTCCAAAACGACGGCCCGCGAGTTTGCAGCGGCTTGTCGTTGATGAAGCGCAACAGTTCCGCGCGCAGTTCATCTGCGGAACCGAAGCGTTTCAGCGGATCCTTTGCGACAGCCTTCAGCACGATGCGTTGCAGCGGTTCGGGGATGTCCGGGTTCAAGTCACGCGGCAACTTCGGCGCTTCCTTCAAGACCGCCTCAAGCAACTTCTGCCGGTCGTCGCTGTCGAACATCGCGGTTTGCGTCAGCAGTTCGTAGAGCGTTGCTCCGAGCGAGTAGACGTCGCTCCGCGCATCGAAGCGGCCCGCGAGTCGTTCCGGGGCCATGTAACGCAAAGTACCCGGAGCGTGCCCTTCTTCAATTGCTTCCTTCTGCGACGAGCTCTTACCGACTCCGAAGTCGGTCACGATGACATGCCCCGTGCGGTCCATCAGCAAGTTCGCCGGCTTGATGTCGTTATGCAGCACTCCCTTGCTGTGAGCGTGCGCCAGTCCGAGTGCGACCTGCACGCCGATCTTTGCAAACGACTTCCAACTATCGGGGCTCAGCGTCGAGAGCGGATGCTTATCGAGCGACACCGGCAGTCGTTTCGGCGGCAGCATGTCCGCAATGCGAACGGGCTTCTTCGAGTCGTGCAGCACGCGAATCACGCGATCCAAACTGATGCCCTCGATGAGGTCCATCACGTAGTACGTATAGCCCTGATAGCTGCCGAACGAGTGGACCGAGACGATATGCGGATGCCTTAAGCGATTGATGGTCGCGGCCTCGCGCAGAAAGAGATCCTTGCGGCGTTCGACGTCGGACACGTTCCGCAGTGGCAAGAGCTTGATGGCGAATGGGTGCTGAGTGTCCTTTTCAATGGCCTCAAACACGATGCCCATTCCGCCGCGCCCGATCTCGCGAACGACGCGATAGCGACCGATCTCTTCGATCTTCAAATCATCCGGGATCGCGCTGCGCACGCATTCGACTTCTTTGTCGACGCTCCAATGCTCAAGGCTCATGACGAGCGGCAGCAGGTCGATCAGATCCTCTTTGAAGTGCGGATAGCGACGGCAGTACTCGGAGATCGTCGGTGCTTTGCCCGATCGCAGTTCGTCAGCAAAGCGACTGACGACGACTTCGACTTCTTCTCGCGCTTGATTAGCCGCGCCCTCAACAACTGACGGAAAGCCGGTGAGTTCGGCTTCGAACTCAGCATCGTCAGAGGAGGAAGAAGGCGAAGCAGGCATCGTGCGGCTTTTGGGATAAAGAGTGCGGGAAGAACCGAAAAACTCTGCAACCGCTAACGGATTGCAGCGATTGGCTCTCCACTGACCCCGCGTCAGTGGAAGCAGCGACTGGTCGGCTAGCACCGCCAATCCGCTTTATGTCTCTCGCTCTCCACCGACCCCGCGTCGGTGGGAGCACGACTGGTCGGCTAGCACCGCCAATCAGCGTTATGTCTCTCGCTCTCCACCGACCCCGCGTCGGTGGAAGCACGACTGGTCGGCTAGCACCGCCAATCAGCGTTATGTCTCTCGCTCTCCACCGCCCCCGCGTCGGTGGAAGCACGACTGGTCGGCTAAGGATCGTTCGAATAACTCCGTCGTCAGCGACCGACGACCTTCAGCCTCTATGTAAGAACTCTGACCTCAAGTTCGTTAGCCACTCAGTCGTTGCTCCCACCGACACGGGGTCGGTGGAGAGCAGCCACAACGAGGTTTGTCGTCCGCGTTGTTAGCTCGCCAGTCGTTACTTCCACTGACGCAGGGTCAGTGGAGAGCAAGCCTCGTGCAATTCGATGGGGGGCAGAAACTGCAATCCGAACAACCGGGCTTATTGAGCCCGCAGCCGCGACTGGCAAGAGGAGTTCATCAGGCATCAACGAGATCCGTTGCTTCGGCTTGCGGCACTTTGATGACTTCGGAATTTCGATCTCCTATCGTCCGCCGCCGCTTCGGGCGGCAGTTTGATTCACGCGAAAAACGTGATCGTTTTCCTCAGACAAACGCGGCCACTGGCCCGCTGAGGGACGTCCTCTCGACCACTTCGCGAGACGCGCTTGATGCTCATGATCGACGGTCGCACGGACTGACAAACGTCGTCCTCGACCGACCGGCAACACACCTTTGAAAGACTTCACAGCATGGCTCAACTGACAACGGACTTACTGGTGATCGGCGGCGGACCGGGCGGATATCCGGCAGCGTTTCATGCCGCAGATCACGGCATTGAAACAACGATCGTGAATGAGGAGCCGGTGCTCGGCGGCGTCTGTTTGAATCGCGGATGCATCCCGTCAAAGGCACTGCTGCACGTCGCGAAGCTCATCAACGAAGCGAAAGAGTCCGCACATTGGGGCGTCAGCTTCGGTGCTCCGAAGATCGACATCGACAAGCTGCGTCAGTTCAAGAGCGGAGTGATCAGCAACCTCAATGGCGGCACGGCTCAACTCTGCAAAGCGCGCGGAGTTAAGACGATCAACGCGCGAGCAACCTTCCTGAATTCGAACTCTGTCGAACTCAAGAAGGCCGACGGTTCGACAGATACGCTGACCTTCAAGCGCTGCATCCTCGCAACCGGTTCGTCTCCGGCGATGCCGCCCGTCTTCAATCTCGGCGACGAGCGCGTGATGGACTCGACCGGAGCACTCGCACTCGCAGACATCCCGAAGAAGTTGCTCGTTGTTGGCGGCGGCTACATCGGTCTCGAAATGGGATCGGTCTACGCAGCGCTCGGTTCTGAAGTCACGGTCGTTGAAGCATTGCCCGGCTTGCTCATGAGCGCCGACCGCGATCTCGTCCGACCATTGGCGAAGCGGCTTGAGACTCAATTCAAAGCCATTCATCTCAACACAAAGGTTGCCTCGCTCACGGCCAAACGCACGGGCATTGTTGCTGAGCTGCAGGGCGAAGGCGTCGAGCCCTCGCAGACCTTCGATCGCGTGCTGATCTCGATCGGACGTCGTCCCAATAGCCGCAACCTCGGTCTTGAAAAGACTCAGGTGCAGGTCGACGACAAAGGCTTTGTGAAGATCGACAAGCAGCAGCGAACGAACGACCCGAACATCCTCGCGGTCGGCGACGTCGCCGGTGAGCCGATGCTTGCTCATAAGGCGACGCGCGAAGCGAAGGTCGCGGTTGAAACGCTGCTCGGTGAGAAGTCCGAGTTCGATTGCATCGCCATTCCGGCGGTCGTCTTCACTGACCCCGAGCTTGCATGGTGCGGCCTCACTGAAACTCAAGCAAAGAACGAGAACCGCGATGTCGAAGTCGTGCGTTTCCCCTGGGCCGCATCGGGACGGGCACAATCCATCGGACGCACTGAGGGACTCACGAAGTTGATCTGCGATAAAGCGACGCAGCGCGTGCTCGGCGTCGGCATCGTCGGAGCAGGAGCGGGAGAACTCATCGCCGAAGCCGTCATCGCCGTTGAGACCGCAGCGGTTGCTCGCGATCTCGCCGACAGCATTCACGCGCACCCGACGTTGTCCGAGACACTGATGGAAGCCGCCGAAGGCATCGTCGGACAAGCGACGCACAGCTACCGCGCTCCGCGAAAGAGCTAACGAGACAGCGAGCGGGCCTTCGCGTTTCCGTAGCCGAAATCGTCAGATTTCGGACGCTTCAAATGCCTGAAATCTCACGATTTCAGCTACGCCGCGTGCTGTAGAGCGAACCCGCAGCGTCCTCGAAGCCCTCGCCGACGATCACGAATTCAGCGCCGGCGGGGGCAAGCGACGCAGTCGATACACACTCACTCCGCACGGGTCGGCGAAGACGAGTTCGAGTCGCATCAGCCCAAACGTCGCCGTGCGCGCGGGTTCGGGACTGCCCGACTCTTGCGCCATCACAACAAATGCGACGCCCTCGTTCTCAAGCCGAGACAAGATCGCCGCGTAGTTCTGCGGGGCGTTCAACGCTTCTTGCGTCGAGAAGTAGTCGAGCGGAAAGAAGCCCGAGTAGCCGTTGACCATCGGGACTTTGTGAAACGTCCCGTAGTACATCCAGCGCGTCGTGCCCGCGAAGTCTTCGCACTGATACCCCTTCGGAAACGGCAAGCAGACGATCCCCGAACCCGGCGGCGTTTGATGCTTGATGAAGTTGATCCAGTTCGCGTTCGCGGCTTCGTTCGGAACGTCTCCGAGGACGATGCGATACGGTCGGACTTCAAACGCAGCAAGTGCCCCCAGTCCGACGCAGCCGAGCCAAACGGCAATGCGCCAACGAGCAAACTTCGAGACGCCCCGAGCTGCTGTCGTCTGCGTCGTTGAAGCAGTGATCGCTGCTGCCGACATCCGTCTCAATTGGCAAACGCGGATCCGCAGCCAAAGCCACCAAACGCACTGTGTCGCTAAAATTACAACCGCAATCTGCGTGAAGAAGGCGAAGCGAAAGACGTTGCGAACTTGTCCCAGTCCCGGCACGTACTTCGCCAATGTCGGCCATATCAGCCAATCACCCAGTCGCAGATTGCCTCCGAGCGACAGCGCGAACGAAACGCCGATCATCGCGAGCAAGAACAACGTGAAGCGCCGCGTGCGTCGTCTCCAAACACCGAGCACCGCGCCGCAAGCCGCGAATGCAACCTTCACCCAGCCGGGAGAGAGCGTCCATGCGGGCCGCGCCCACTCCACTCCGAAGCCGAGCAACTGGTCGCCGAACGCATTGAGGTAGTCTTGCGGCATCGCTGACAGCGACGTGATCAACGACTCGGTTCGAACGAAGTTATGAGCCTGCATGACCCGCGTCATATGCACCGCGAACGGCGCGACTGTAATCACTAACACACCGACGCTCGCCGCGAGCGCGATCCACAAACGGCGGTCGAACCAGTAGCGCGGCAGCAGCCATCCGGTCACAGCCATCAGCAGGCCGAGAAACAAACCGTGATGCCCGCACGCATGAAAGGTGATGCTGACTGCTGCTCCGACTTCGCAGCCACGCAAAATTCCTGTCGGCCAACGAGCGGACTCCGGCATGCGAGTCATCCGCCAGCATGCGGACCAACACCACAAAATCCCCCAAATGGGAGCAAGCTGAATCACATCAATCTGCCAATGCACGAGCGGCAGCATGATCATCGCGCATCCGCCCGCGAGCGCCGCCCAAGAGCGCACTCGCAGCGTCCTCAAGAGCGACTCCGCAGCGACGCCATTCAGCACAAGCGACAGCCACAAATAGACGTTGTAAGCCAGTGCCCGCGAGCCGGTCGTCCAAATGACCGGAGCAACGATCAACGAAGTGAGTTGCGTCTCCGAGAACGCAAACGAGTCCCGCGTCGGATGAAAGATCGGAGCGTCCCAATAGCCCGCGAACCACTCCGGTGCTCGATCAGCGTTCCACCAAATGGTCCACAAATTGAAGAGCGGAACGGTGACCGCTCGCGTGCTTCCCATTGGCAGAGACGTCTTCGGCGAGAGCATCAACGGCCATGTTGTCGCCAGTGCCAGAACGACATAGATCACCACCGACAACAGCCGCCGAAACCAATCGTTGCGACAGAGCGATCGGCAGCGCGTCGTGATCGTTGCGAGATCAAGCGTCATGTCGGCTCGGCCAAAGAGAGAACCCAAACGTCACTCGGCAACACATCAATTGCCGGTAGAAAAAACGACGGGGACCGACTCAATCGACGAACGAAAAGAACGTCCGAAGAAGTCGGTCCCCGCAATGCCCCGAACTCCATTCAAAGCCTCAAGAGCGCGCCTAAGTAGCATGGACGCCCACGTCCGTGCGTCTTTCTCTTCTTCTCCCAATCGAGTTCGCCCGACTGTTCCCGACGACTTTCGGCATGCACTCCACCGACCCAGCGTCAGTGGAGAGCGTTCCGAATGCATCTCGATAAGGGCACCTCACTAATCGTCGTTCTGCATCTGAATGAAGACTCGAATCACGTACCAGAACAACGTCGCTAACGACGAGAACAACGCCAGCGCCGCTGCTGCGTGCTGATCGGTGCGGTAGTGATGCACGACGTTTGAAGTGTCGTACGCAATCCATCCGGCCATCAAAGCGACCATTCCGCCCGAGTAAGCCAGTCCGAGCTTGAACCCGAAGAACATTCCCGCGAGCGCCAGTGCCAGCGCCAAGAACGACAGTCCGACGAGCGTCGTGCGCATGAACGAGAAGTCGACCTTCGTCAGCAGCACCGTCGCCGTGATTCCGCCGAATGTAATTCCCGTTACCAGCGCGGCCATCGGGATAATGTCCGGCGACAACCGCGAAGCGATCGTCAAGAGCGGCACGA
>CAZNMS010000409.1:0-8126 GCA_964573505.1 uncultured Planctomycetaceae bacterium
CCACCGAGACCATTGTTGCCGAACTCAAGAAGAATTCCGTCAAAATCGACACCCGCGAAGAAATCGCTTCCGTCGCTACCAACTCTGCGGCTGATGTGGAAGTCGGTGAACTCATTGCTGACGTGATGGACAAGGTCGGCAAAGACGGCGTGATCACCGTCGAAGAATCCAAGACCATGCAGTTCGAAACCGAATTCGTCGAAGGTATGCAGTTCGAGCGCGGCTACCTGTCGCCTCACTTCGTCACAAACGAAGACTCGCAGACGGTCGAATTCGACAACTGCCGCATCCTGATCTTCGAAGAGAAGATTTCGTCGGTGAAAGATCTTGTGCCGCTGCTTGAGAAGATCTCGAAGGCGAACGCTCAATTGCTGATCATCGCTGAAGACGTTGAAGGCGAAGCGTTGGCAACTCTGGTGGTCAACAAGTTGCGCGGCATTCTGAAGGTCGCGGCAGTAAAGGCTCCGGGATACGGCGATCGTCGTAAGGCTCAACTTGAAGACATTGCGGTTCTCACCGGCGGCAAGGCGATCTTCAAAGATCTCGGTATCAAGCTGGAGAACGTGCAGCTCACGGATCTCGGCAAGGCCAAGAAGATCTTCATCGACGCTGAAAATTGCACGGTCGTTGAAGGTGCTGGTCAGAAGGCTGCGATTGCTGGTCGTTGCGATCAGATTCGCCGCGAGATCGAAGTCACCGAGAGCGAATACGATCGCGAAAAGCTGCAAGAGCGATTGGCCAAGATGGCCGGTGGCGTTGCGGAAATTAAGGTCGGTGCGGCTACCGAAACCGAAATGAAGGAACGTAAAGACTTGATCGACGACGCGCTCGCCGCGACTCGTGCTGCGATCGAAGAAGGCGTTGTTCCGGGCGGTGGAGTGGCTCTTGTTCGTTGTGCGAAGGCGCTCGACAAGGTCGAAGCAACCGGAGACGAAGTGCATGGCGTCGCGATCATCCGCGCTGCGATCACCGTTCCGATGCGAACAATCGCTGAGAACGCCGGTGTTGACGGAGCAGTGGTTGCCAATCGCATCTCGAAGCTCAAAGAGAAGTCGCACGGCTACGACGCGCTCAACGATCGCTACGGCGACATGCTTGAGTTCGGCATCGTCGATCCGGCGAAGGTCGTTCGATGTGCTCTGCAAAATGCGTCGAGCGTTGCGAACCTGCTGCTGACGACCGAATGCATTGTAGTCGACGAGCCGAAGAAACCTGATGCCGACGGCCATCATGATCATCATCACGACGATATGGGCGGCATGGGAGGAATGGGCGGTATGGGCGGCATGCCCGGCATGATGTAGGTCGTCGAGTAGTATGACTCTACCCCATCGGGCTTGCCCCGATGGTTCCGTGCCTCGTTGCTACCGCGCACTGCCCGCAATCGCAGCAGTAGCAATGAGGCAGATAACCACTGGCACAAGGCCAGTGGGGAATATGTTGAAATTCAATCAATCTCACTCGGCCAACCGGCCACTTAAGACCTAGGAACTGGAGTTAGATCAATGGCCACATCTCTGAAGCCACTGGATGATCGCGTTGTTGTCGAACCGCTGAGCGCGGAAGACGTGACTGCAGGCGGCATCGTTCTGCCGGACAGCGCTAAGGAAAAGCCACAACGCGGCAAGGTGATCGCAGTTGGTCCCGGCAAGTTGCTCGACAGCGGCGATCGTTGCCCGGTCGCAGTCGTCATCGGCGACGAAGTCCTCTTTGGCAAGTACGGCGGGACCGACATCGAAGTCGACGGCACTGAAGTCAAGATCCTGCGCGAGTCGGATATTCTCGCGAAGGTTGGCTAAGCCATGAGCGCACCCTGTAGCTGAAATCGTGAGATTTCAGGCATTTTCACCGTCCGAAATCTGACGATTTCGGCTACAGCAACGTGAAGGTGCGCTGTTGAACTAAGTCATGGATGCGACTGCCGAGTAGCAATGCTACTCGGCAGTTGATGCCGGTCGGATGGGACTCCTGCGACCGATGGGGCAAATGATAAAGTGGTTTGTCACATACACCCATTCGTCGCAGGCGTCCTATTAGTCCCAGAAATTCAAATACCGCCTATTACTCACTTTCAATAACCCTCTCTTGAGGAACCATAACGTGCCTAAGCAACTGCTATTCGACGATCGCGCCCGACTCAAGATGCAGAAGGGTGTGAATATGTTGGCCGACGTCGTGGCCGTGACGATGGGACCGACCGGTCGCAACGTCATCATCGACAAATCATTTGGTAATCCGGTCGTCACCAAAGACGGTGTGACGGTCAGTAAGGAAGTCGAACTCGAAGATCCCTACGAACACATGGGCGCAAAGCTGGTGAATGAAGTCGCCAGCAAGACCAGTGATATCGCCGGTGACGGAACGACGACTGCAACGGTTCTGGCCCGCGCGATCTACAGCGAAGGTCTGCGAAGCATCAGCCTCGGCGCGAATCCGATGGTTGTTCGTCGCGGCATTGATAAGGCCGTTGATGCGGCTCTTGCGGCTCTGAACGCGGCTGCAAAGCCCGTCACGAGCAAAGAAGAGATCAAGCAAGTCGGCACGATCTCCGCGAACTCGGACTCCGAGATCGGTCAGTTGATTGCTGACGCGATGGAGAGCGTTGGTCGCGATGGCGTGATCACTGTCGAAGAAGGCAAGACCAGCAAGACGGAACTCAAGCTGGCTGAAGGCATGCAGTTCGATAAGGGCTATGTGTCGCCGTACTTCGTGACGAATCCTGCCGAAATGAAGTGCGTCTACGACGATCCGCTCATCCTCTTGCACGAAAAGAAGATTTCTTCTCTCCGTGAACTGGTGCCGCTGTTGGAGAAGGTTGCACAAGCCGGTCGTCCGCTGCTCATCGTCGCTGAAGACGTTGATGGCGAAGCGCTGACCGCACTGGTCGTCAACAAGCTGCGCGGCATCCTGCCGGTCGTCGCGGTGAAGGCTCCCGGCTTCGGCGATCGTCGCAAGGCGATGCTGCAAGACATGGCGATCCTCACGGGCGGCGAGCTGATTTCCGAAGACCTCGGTATCAAGTTGGAGAGCGTTGAGCTTTCACAACTCGGTAATGCGAAGAAGGTCGAAGTCACGAAGGACGCTTGCACGATCATCGACGGTGCTGGCGATACGAAGGCGATTGAAGCCCGAGTTGCTCAGATCCGCGCTCACATCGAAGCGACCGACAGCGAGTACGACAGGGAAAAATTCCAAGAACGTCTCGCAAAGATCACCGGCGGCGTCGCGATCATTTCGGTCGGTGCAGCCACCGAAGCTGAAATGAAGCAAACAAAGGCCCGCATGGAAGACGCATTACATGCGACTCGCGCTTCGGTCGAAGAAGGCATTCTTCCCGGCGGCGGCGTGGCGTTGTTGCGAACTGTCAAGGCGATCAACGAAGTCAAGGCAAAGGGTGACGAAGCGATCGGCGTGCAAATCGTCGCTCGTGCCGTTCAAGCCCCGATTCGTCAAATCGCTTCGAACAGCGGTTTCGACGGCTCAGTGGTGGCCGACGAAGTCAGCGAGAAGGAAGGCAACATCGGCTTCAACGCGAACAGCGGCGAATACGTCGACATGTACGAAGCCGGAATCATCGACCCCGCGAAAGTGGTAACCAGCGCCCTGAAGCACGCCGCCTCAATCGCCGCATTGATGCTGACGACCAGCGTGATGGTGACCCGCACGGACGAACTCGACGGCAAAGGCCAAAAGCCCAAAACCGAAGGTGCCGTTCGCTAGGCAAGTAGCTTGGGATTCCATCCCGAGCCGCAGGGGGCACAACCCTTCGTCAACGCTGCGACCGAGTCGTCAAAAACGACTCAGTGACTGTGTCAAAGCAGTATCAATCGAAAATTGAAAATGTGAACCATCACAGCTTCAACCGACCCGGCCCCCGGCGGCAGTCATGCTTCCGGGGGCTTTTTCAATGAAGTTGCTATCTCAAATGGATCGGTGATGTTTCAGCAGGGCGATCAAATACGCGATTATGTTTTTCCACTGGCGACTATTGCCCGCGCCGACAGGGAGCGACGATATGAGACGTTTCTTGGAACTGCGTTCTTGATTGGTGATCGTGGATTCGCGATGACGGCCGCTCACGTCGCTAAAGGAATCCGTGGAAAGACTGTCAATGGGATGTTTACATTGGAAAACGGCCAATGGATCGGTTTCGACGTCCTAGAGTTTGAATTGCATCCTTGCGAGGACGTCGCAGTTATTCGTATCGCCGGTGATTTTTGGAAGTCGTTTTTTCGCATTTCATGCAATCAAGACCACTCCGGAATGCGATACCGAATGCTTGGGTACCCAGAAGACGCATTAAGAGAAATCGTCAAGGGCGACCGAGCAATTCAGAGGCCCGATTTGGTCTATACCGAAGGGTATGTTCGGCGTCGAACGAATCACGAGATCTACCCATTCATTGGCAGTGCATTATTCGAACTCAGCGAAATCGCGGGCCAGGGATGCTCCGGAAGTCCCGTAATCAAGTTTACTCAGCCGGTTTGGGATGTAGCTGGGGTTTGTATGGGTGAGAGGATCAACGATCGCGGCACGAACGTGTCATATGCTGTTCGAGCTGATGCGTTCTCAGGATGGATTCCAACCATACTCGGAAGATCTGTGTACGAGGAATCGTGCCGCGTTTCGGTCTAAGGACAGTCTGCTTGGGTTACGTCGTGGTCGACTCACCGCATGCTTCTTGGAGGTTCTGATGGGAAAGGTTTTGGCGAACGCAAAGATCAGCAATCTCTATGACCTACATGATGCAGGTCGGGGTGTTATTGAGAATGACTCGATACGGTCAGTGACAATCTCGGACGCGTTAGTTGATACCGGAGCAACAATGTTGTGTTTGCCGAAGCGGCACATCGACCAACTCGGCCTCAAGGCTTGCACAACGAAGACAGCTCGGACTGC
The DNA here is from genome assembly GCA_964573505.1 of uncultured Planctomycetaceae bacterium. Taxonomy (GTDB): domain Bacteria; phylum Planctomycetota; class Planctomycetia; order Planctomycetales; family Planctomycetaceae; genus AM-0621. The sequence goes on from CAZNMS010000409.1 coordinate 4,900, forward strand.
GGCGGGAATTCGTGAATTCACAGTATTTGGGACAGTGCTATTGGAAATTCAAGGACGAGATTGCCGAGTCGACGTCGCGGAACTCCCCGACGATTGCCCAGCGTTGATCGGCCAAGTGCCACTGGAATTGCTGGATTTCGTCGTCGACCCGCAAGGTCAGCGACTCATCGGCAACCCCGATCACGGCGGCAAACATATGATTGATATGTTCTAGGGATGCAGGTAGTCATCGAATTCATTTTTCTGCCTCAAGTCGTTTTGCTCGGCGAATTTCGAAACAGATTATGACAGGGAGATAGGAGACAGGAACATAAGGCGTTTTGTCCGGAAACACGGATGTTTCTTGCCGAGTTGCTTTGTGTGGCACAAGATGATCCGGTAGGCATTTTGCGGTTGCGGATTAGGAATTCGTTTTAAATGTGCCTTTGAGGGTGTCGCCATGTCAGTCGAAGAATTAGTCGGACAACTTGATGCGCTGCCAGCGAAGGATCGTTTGCAGATCTTGCAGCATCTCGCTGATGACTTGAGTTGTGAACCTGAAATGCAAGGACTGTTCGTGTCAGGTTTCATACCGATGTTTGGGTCGCGCGAATTTCCGGAAGCACTTGTGGCATTTGAGAGATTTCGGCGGGAAGGATGTGAAACAGTATGATTCCCGCTGGAGAGCAGTTTCCATTTCGCGAACGACTGACGGAGCACGGTTCGGCGGGATTGATGGCGATCGTCTCAGCGTCGCTCATGTTTCGTGGCCGAAGCGTAAGTGTCGATGCCATACTTGATACTGGGGCGACAGTGAATGTATTGCCGTACCAGTTTGGACTCGATCTAGGGCTTCATTGGGAAATCCAACAAGTCGAAATGGTTCTTGGAGGTGGCTTGAGTCCAACTCGAGCAAAGGTCATCGAAATTCCGGTCAAGATTGGAACCCTTCCCGTAAGGCGTTTGCAATTTGCCTGGGCGAAGTCCAATCGCCTTCCGTGCTTGCTGGGACAGGATAATTTCTTTTTGCAGTTTGATGTGTGTTTTCATCGCTCAGAGGCGATGTTTGAAATAAGGCCGAAGGCTTAAGGAATGGCGACGAAGCGCGATTTGTATGAGGTGCTGGGGGTCTCGAAGGATGCTCCGGCGGATGAGATTAAGAAGGCTTATAAAAAGCTGGCCTTGAAGTATCACCCGGATCGCAATCCGGGGGATGAGGCTGCGATCGCTTCATTTAAGGAAGCGGCGGAAGCTTTTGATGTGCTTAATGATCCTGATAAGAAGGCTCGGTATGACCGTTTCGGGCATCAAGGGCTTGAAGGGATGGGTGGCGGAGGAGGGCAGGGCTTCGGGGATATCAATGATATCTTTGATGTCTTCGGCGACCTCTTTGAAGGCTTCGGTTTGGGCGGCGGGAGGCGTCGTCGAGGCGGGGGCGGCGGGAATCGACCGACTCAGGGTGACAGTATTCAGACTCGGGTTACGATCGATTTACCGGAGGCCGCTCAGGGGTGTACTCGGACGATCGAGATCTCGCGGCGCAAGTCTTGTGATAAATGCTCGGGTTCCGGAGCGAAAGCCGGTTCGAAGCCGGTGAATTGCGATTACTGCGGCGGGCACGGACAGATCGTGCAGTCGCAGGGCTTCTTCCGAGTTCAAACGGCGTGTCCGGCCTGTCGCGGCGAAGGCAAAGTCATTCGCGATAAGTGCTCGGGGTGCTCGGGTACTGGCAAGATGCCGGAGACCGTCAAATTCGATGTGCGAATTCCGGCGGGTGTTGATACTGGCATGTCGGTTGCTGTTCGAGGCGAGGGCGATCCGGGGACTAACGGCGGGCCTCGCGGCGATTTGTATGTTGAAGTGATCGTCAAAGAGCATCCGCTATTTCATCGCGATGGGCCGAATCTCATCTGCGATGTGCCGATTACTTACACACAGGCGGTGTTGGGAGCGGATATTGAAATCCCGGCTCTCGATGGGAAGCGGAAGCATCACATTTATCCGGGCACTCAACCCGGTGAGATCATTCGCTTGCGCGGTCAGGGTATGCCGGATCCTCGGGGCGGCACGGCGCGGGGCGACTTGCTGTTGCGCGTGATACTGGAAGTCCCCAAGAAGGTGTCCGGCAAGCAAGAAGAATTACTCCGCCAGTTGGCCGAGCAGGAGCATGCGAATGTTTCGGCTCATCGAACCAGTTGGTTTGAGAGACTGAAAGACTGGCTTGCACCGCCGGATGATGAGGCTGATAAGTAAAGCGATGCGGCATTGAGGCTCGTATGTGACGTTTTGCCGCTGTGTTCAAGAGACCGCACTCCCGCAGAGTACGCGCATGCCTGAGACTCGCGGTTAAAGTATGCGGCGAGTAGGGATGCGCGCAAGACAACAGGAAACTGAGAGTTCGTAGCACAGGCAAGGACACAGTTCCGAGTTGAGCGAGTAGTGCGGCACTCTGTTTGTTGATAATGAGATGAGTTTTGGCGTTGATACGCCGTTTGTAATCACACGTACTTTTCGAGGAATCGTTCGATGACGACACCGGACCAAACCTCCGCGGACAACACGGAAAATATGGATGCGGCGGCTGAGGGTTTTGCTCAGGCGGCAGAAACACTGAAGGCTGAGACGGCACAACCTCAACCAGAAGCTAAGCCCGCAGGAGTGGGGCTCGATGTGAATAAAATCAAAGCTGAGCGCGATCAGTTCTACGAGCAGGTTCTCCGGGCAAACGCCGAGCTTGATAATTTCCGCAAGCGCATGCAGCGGGAAATGGAGCAGGCGGCTCGATACTCGGACCTGCCACTGATCCGCGAGATATTGGCGCCGCTCGATAATCTGACTCGATCAATCACCGCAGCAGAGAAGGACGGCAACGTCGAGAACCTGCTGAAGGGATTGCGAATGACGATGCAGCAGTTTGATGCTGTATTCTCGAAATTTTCGGCGAAACCGATTGCTACTGTCGGCACCGCTTTCGATCCGAATTTGCATGATGCACTCATGCAAGTGCCGACGGCAGATCATCCGCCGATGACGGTTATTCAAGAGGCCGAGCGCGGTTATACGCTGCACGATCGCGTGATTCGTCCGGCGAAGGTCATTGTGGCGACTGCGGTGCAGTCGTAGGTGACGAGCTGCGGGGGGCGCTGCCGCGCCGAGTCGTTGCGAGGGATGTAGCTGGAGATTAGCGGAGATCGGTTCGCTCCGAGGCTGTGATCTTTTCGCCCCCGGCCTTGTGCCGGGGGTTTAGC
>CAZNMS010000410.1:0-3251 GCA_964573505.1 uncultured Planctomycetaceae bacterium
GTGCCCGAGATGATGTCGTCTTGACCGACAATGACTTTGCCAACTTCCAGTCGCAGGGTCTGAATATCAGCACGAAACTGCTCGCATTCCTGAGCGAGTCCTTCGAGATCGGGCATGCAGAAAACTCCGAGATGCAGCAACAACAACGAGCTGAGCAATCGGCTCAGCGACTTTGATTGCTGACTCTACGAGTGGCGCCGCGTAAGTCGCAACGCGGTCGAACAACCATTCGCATCACGAACAAGAATGTGCAGCAAAGATGCCGGTCATAATTGTTCCACTCCCGACGCGCGCGGCGTGAATGCCGCCATTAAGTGAAACAGTAAGGAGCGCCGCGAGCTCGTCCCTTCGATCTCCGTGCGATGCCGACGTTGCCTTCGTCTTCCATCCGCAGCCGGGCTTTGCCATCCGCAGGTTCTGACGACCGAACAACGACCTCCTGCGGATGTAGGAAGAGTGACACGATTCGTAGCCGACATCGTCAGATTTCGGACTCACTCACTGCGCCCCCCGAAATCTCACGATTTCGGCTACGACGCGAACGCACTCTCGCAGCAAGGCAACGCGGCTGTCCGACAACAATTCTGCAATTCAAATGACTTCTGCTTACTCCCCATCTGCAGTGCCGATCCCAAACGCGATCAGTCGCGAGTTCAGCGCGACGCGCGAAAGGCCGAGCAACTTTGCTGCGTTCGTCTTGTGGCCCTTTGCTTGCTGCAGCGCGGCTTCGACGTGCTGCTTCTCGACGCGATCAAGCAGCGACTGCAACGGCTCAAACACCACCGGCAGTGACGGGCTAAGCGACTGAGCGTCGAGCCCCGATCGGAACCTCAACGGCAGATCGCTCACTTGAATCGCGGTCCCTTTGCAGGCGGCATGCGCGTCGTAGATCACGGCCCATAACTCATCGAGATTCCCCGGCCATGAGTACTCTTCGAACTGCGGCCAAACATCGGCGCTGATGCCGGTCACCTGCTTGCTCTCGGTGCGATTGCAGTTCTCAACAAAGTGCTGCGCGAGTAAACGCAGTTCGTCGAGTCGTTCTCGCAGCGGCGGGACAACGACCTGCAATCCGGTCACTTGAAAGTAGAACGCTTCTGACAATCGCTCATCCGCCAGCGCCTGCGAGAGTTCATGCTCAGAACTCACGATGAGCCGGACTTGCTGGCGAAACGCCTTACCGGTTTCGACCGCGAAGAAGTCGAGCAACCGCTGCTGCAACTCGCGCGGCAGGTACTCGACGTGCTTCAAATACAAACAACCGGGATGCAGCGCGGACACTGGAGTGATCTCGGTCCAATCCGAACCGACAAGCCGCTCGATCGAGTCGCGAATCTCGGCGGCGGGCAAGTGCTGACAATCAATCGGGACGAGCGCCTTTGCTCCGTGCTCGCTCTCGTAATGAATCGCGCGGGCGACATGCTCTTTGCCTGTGCCCGCTTCGCCGCTGATCGCGACCGACAGCATGCTCTGCCGAGCGGCGTTGATCTGCTCGATCACGCGCAGCATCGGCGGCGTTTTCGCGATGACCGAATTGAGCCGATACCGCTGCCTCAACGAGTGCCGCAACGCTCCGAGCTCCGCATGCACTTGAGTCAGCACGTTCTGTTCGACGGCCACTTTCCCGCGCGGCATATCAGCGATGAAGCCAATCACGATCGGCGCGTTGCGTTCGTCATGCGCGCAATGGAAATAGACCATCTTCGCAACGCTCTGCCCGGACTGCCGATTGATGAAGTACTTCGGCACGGCAGCAATCTCACCGGCATAGACCTCTTCAGGCGGAGCAAGCGCGGCGGTCACCGCTGCGAGCGAAGCCCGCGCGGGCTCATTCGCAAACTGGCAGGGCAAGCCGAGCACGTCGATCTCGGGCCAACCACAAAGATCAACGCAGCCCTTATTGAAGAACACAACGCGGTGCTTCGCATCGAGCGCGAACACCGGCTCGCGTGAGCCATCCAAAGTGATGTCGAGTCTGAGACGACGCTTAGCCACAACTGAGCCTCATGATGCAAAGCGATAACTCAAACCGAAGGCAGATAGCCGCAATCACAAACGAGAATGATTAATGATTATTGGAAAATGAAAATTGTAAATTACGAGCCCCGCATCTGACCATTTTGCAATTTTCATTTCTCATTAATCATTACTCATTCTTCTCCGTCGCTGCGCTATTTTTCATCAGTAGCGGCATCGGTCTTTTCATTGCCAATGCATTCGGCTTATTGCTCTGCCGCCGATCTCAGCCAAAGAGTCCGTACCTCACGATGCACCAGAGTGCCTTCACTCCGTCGCGCCAGCCGATCTTCTTGCCTTGCTCATACGTGCGGCCCGAGTAACTGATGCTGATCTCGTAGATGCGATAGCCCGCATGAGCGACGCGTGCAGTGATCTCCGGCTCGATCCCGAATCGCTCTTGCGCCAGCTTCGGTCCGATCTCATCAATCACTTCACGACGGAAGACTTTGTAGCACGTCTCCATGTCGGTCAGGTTGAGATTGGTGAAGCAGTTTGAAAGCGTCGTCAGCGTCTTGTTCGCGAGATAGTGCCAGAAGTAGAGCACTCGATGCGGCTGATCGCCCAAGAAGCGGCTGCCGAACACAACGTCCGCTTGCCCTTCAACGATCGGACGCAGCAGACGCGGATACTCGGTCGGGTCGTATTCGAGATCTGCATCTTGAATGAGCACGATGTCGCCCTTTGCCGCTGCGAAGCCCGTGCGAACCGCTGCGCCCTTACCGCGATTCTTCTCGTGATAGACGATCGTCAGACGATTCGTCGGCGGAGTCGATTGTCCCGACGCCGACAGCTTTGCGAGTGCTTCTCGCTCTTCGTCTTCGAGCTGCTTGAGAATGTCGCGCGTGCCGTCACGACTGCAGTCATCAACGAGCACGATCTCTTTGCGAATCGGGACGTCTCGCACCTGCCGCAGAATTTCGAGAATGGTCTCGCGTTCGTTGTAGACCGGGATCACGACAGAAACGACGAGCTGCGGCGGGATCACATAAAACCCGAGCTGTCGGCAAGCGGCCGAGCCGAGCACGCGACGCAATTGGTCGTACCAGTCTTGCGAGTACGGCGTCCATTCCTGATGAGGATTTGCGATCGCTTCAAGATTCAGATCAGACATCGACGGGGCTCCGAAAACTCATCGCTGAGCAACATCGACGAGCAGCCATTGGGCGATAGCCCTGAGACGAGCGGCAGATGGCTCCTTACTGGTACGACGGACTTGTAGTCCGTCGCGCTTC
>CAZNMS010000410.1:3261-8114 GCA_964573505.1 uncultured Planctomycetaceae bacterium
AGTCCGTCATACGAACGATCTCCAATAACGATCCACTTGACGGTCGCGTAAATGCCACTTGGCGACAGCCCTCAATCCCACTGAGGCGAGAGCCCTCGGTGCAAACCGGATCTTGCCGCATTGCGACTGACGAGTCCGATTCCACTTCAACGTCCTGTTGTTAGGCGGGTTTCAAATTGGGGCGGGAGTCTAAAAGGAAACGACCTCAATGCTACCGACGCCATCATCCCGCGAACCCGTGCAGCTCCAGAGAGCATGAGCCGGCACGCCTCCATGTCCTACGGACTTCGAACGAGCTTGCGTCACATGGCCGAATCGCGACCGACGTTGACCTCATTGGAGTAATAAATACGTCACCCTGCATCCTCGGACGTGACGCCGCAACTCCTTATGGCCGCGCAGGTCGAACAGCATGCATGTTTGCCGAGGCTAGAAACGAAGAAAGCCGCATCTCAACTGAATGAGATGCGGCTTTCGAAGATGCCCAGGAAGGGACTTGAACCCCCATGAGGAATTACCCTCGCTAGGACCTGAACCTAGTGCGTCTGCCAATTTCGCCACCTGGGCTGCCGGAAGGCGGGCGGGAAGATAGGCCGTGACTTTCGACTCGGCAAGCGGCTCATCGGACCAATTTCGCGCACTGCCCCACTTCCTCGGCGCAGCGCGGCCTTGATGCCTGCCGGACTTCATTTCGACGCGTTCTGACAGCGGTCACGGCCCCTGAGACTTCGTTGCTTCACCCAATCGAATTGCTTCTTGCCGGTAGCGCTCATTGACTTCGAGATCGAAGTACGGGTGCCGCTCGTCGATCGCCGCTTTGCGATGTCGAGCTTTGCAGCGGTAACACACCAAAACGTCCGGCATCAAGAAGTAGAGCGCCATGTCGATGCCCGCGAACACAAGCAGCACGCCAATGGCCCATGCGGGCATCATGTTCCAATAGAAGATCGTGCTCAGAGTCGCCCCAGTCGCGACCAACAACAGTCCGAGTCCCTGCGGGAAGTCTTTCTGTCGCCATAAGTCTTCGGTGCCGCAGCAGAGACATTTCACGGGCGTATCGCCGTCGAGATGTGCTTCAGGGAATTCTCGCTTCCAACCGCATGAGCAGCTCAGTTCGCGATGAGCGGCATCGGCCTGAGCGAAGTGCAGGAGATTGCAGGTCGGGCAGTGGTAAACCAATTGCATAAGTCAGCGTCACTCTTCAAATGCGATGCAGCCAAAAGGGGCGACGAGTCGTAGGCCATCCGCGCGCCGAGCAGCAAGCGTATGCCGGGTTCGAATTCCGCAACCGCTGACTTCGTGACAACTCGCGCATGCCGTAGCTTGACTCTCCTGAGTCGAGCCCCGAGTGGCACACTCGTTCCCAAGCTCCGCTTGGGAACGCCCCATCGAGAAGCTCCTGCTTCCCGTCCGGTTCTAACAGCCTATGTAATTCAAACTGCATTCGCCTGAGAACGGAACGCCGTCAACCGCCGCGCAGCGACTGGCATTCCGTAGCATGACTCGCCCGAGTCGAGCGTCTTCTTACTCGAATGCTCGACACAGTGAATCAAGCAACTCCCCGCCGCCACCATAGGACATCGCCGTGATCGCTCTCATTGCTCACGACGCTCGCAAGCCCGAGATGTTGGACTTCATCGCTCGACACGTCGACTTCTTCCGCACGCAGCAGCTCGTCGCGACCGGACAGACGGGCAAACGACTGGCAGAAGAACTCGGACTCAACGTCGAACGAGTCGTGCACGGCCCCGATGGCGGCGACCTCGTGATTGGCGGACGAGTCGCTGAAGGTCACGTTCGCGCCGTGCTCTTCTTCCGCGACCCCCTGACCGCGCAACCTCACGAACCCGACGTCTCTGCTTTGATGCGAGTCTGCGACGTGCATCGCATCCCGCTCGCGACCAATCTCGCAACCGCCGAAGCCGTCGTTGAAAAGATGAAGCGTTCGAGCGGCACTTGAAGAGACCGGCGATAAGGCGAGCAGCAGTTGAGAACCTACCGGCGAATTCTTGTACGACGGACTTGTAGTCCATCGGGACTCGTCTTCGACGGACTACAAGTCCGTCGTACCGGTATGAACCTATCTGCCGCTCGCCTAAGCGCGATCCAGCGCATCGCAACGCGATCCCTCACATCACGCGGATCCGTGCTCATTCCCCGGCGAATCGCCTAATGAGCCGCCTTCTTCGAGGACAGCGGTTCTTGTCCCGGCGGCGACGAGAGGTCTTCCATCAACTGATCTCCGCCCGGCAAGTAATAGGTGCCGAGCGTCACAACCGCGCGCCGTTTGATTTCGGCTTTCGTCTCGCGGAAGGTGTCATAAGAAGCACATGACACGAGTCGGATTCGTTGCACAGCAACGCCTCGTTGCACCAGTGCTTGCTTCACGGCCAACGCGCGGCGAAACGCTAAGTCGTGCCCATCTTGCGAATCACGCTCTGCTTCCTGAGGCTCGCAGTGCCCCTGCACCACAATCTGCCGGAAGTGATGCCGCAGCACAGCGGCGATCTCGTCCATCTTCGGTTCCCAATTGAGCGGGATCTCGGCGGACATCGACTCGAAGATGATCGGCTTCCCGACCGACCCTTTCACTCGCACCCACACATCGCGATCGCGCAGTTGCTCGCCAGTGACTGCCGGGTGCGACCATTTGATCTGATTCTTACTGGAGAGCTTCGACCGCTTGTGCGCGAGGATCTGCAGCACCGCCATGTCGAGTTCATCGGTCGAGTTTTTATCGGGCACGTACCCGAATCCGGCTTTGATCGACGCGAGCATCTTCAGCAAATCGTCGTCGGTCGCACTCTTCTGAGACGACCCCGCCAACAAGATCACGAAGAAGCTCATCTCCAGAATCGTCATGTCGCAGAAGCTCACGACCCACAACGGAGCCCCGTGCCCGCCGCCGCCTTCTTCATGACCGCCGCCGCCCCCGTGTCCTCCGCCATGCCCGCCGCCACCATGACCGTCTTTTTCATCGTCGTCGTCATGCTCGTCGTGACCGTGATCTGCCATAGCCAAAGGCCCTTCAGAGTTGCGGAAGAAATCAGCGTGTCGTCTGCGGAAGACGGAGTAATTGAAATGACAGCGTAATTGAAATTACAGCTTGATCGAACGGGACAAAGCCCATTCGCCAGCCGTCTGCAGTAGCATGGACTTCCAGTCCGTGCGTCTTTCTTTAAGCGTTGCCCGTGCTTCGACAGAGCCCCGCTGCGTCGACCGCGTAATAACTTCCCGGATTCGTAGCATGGACGCCCACGTCCGTGCTGCGTCGCTGTCGGACGTAGGCGTCCAACCTACGCGACGTAGAATCGAGAGCTTATTTCTCGACCGCGCCTTAGCTCGCCATCTGAGCCCGTTGAATCGCCTTACGATCAAGGAACGACAGCAACTTCTGCTTGAGAATTGTCGGCGAAGCTTCATTGGCAATCGCCAGCAATCCCTGCATGTAAAGCTCTTTCGTGAGTTCTTCCTCTTGATGCCGCATATCGAGCTTCTCCGCGAGCGGCAAGCAGAAGCAGTTCGCCAGCAAGCAGCCATAGAGCGTGCCGAGCAGTGCAATCGCCATTGCACCCCCGATCGCACCGATGTCCGAACCGAGGTTCTGGAACATCACCACTTGCCCAATGATCGTCACGGTCAGGCCGAGCGACGGGCCATAGTTACCCATCGCACCGAACGCCTTCTTGCCTCGCTTATGTCGTGCGGCCATACCGATGAGCGAGATCCGCAAGGACGCTTCAATCTCATCCGCCTTCTTACCGTCGACGAGCATCTTCAACCCTTCGACAAGGAACGGGTCTTTGATCTTCGGTATCTCGCTTTCGAGCGCGAGTAGTCCGTCTTGTCGAGCGACGACCGCGAGGTCCGACAACTCCTTGACGACCTCTTCGAGATTGGTGTCAGCGGTGAAGAAGCACTTCTTCGTCAACGCGCCCAGCGACATGAAGGTGTTCCACGGCACGCTCATCATCGTCACGAGGACCGAGCCGAGCAGCACAACGAACACGCCTTCGGTGCTGTAGAAGATGCCGATGTTGCCGTGCGACCCGTGAAACATCACGCCGATCGTGATGACAACGATGCCGACGAACCCGATGACCGTACCCTTATCCATAACACCTGGCCCCAAATAAGACGCCAATTTAAGAGCCGTCCCGCACGCACGTACGAGAAACAAGATTGCTGAGACGATCGAACCCTCTGCCGCTCACGTCGCATCTTGCGACTCAACTTCCATCATCCTGAAGGAACGGCATTCCGAAAGACGTTCTGCTCAGCACGTTAAGAGACTTAAACAAACCGCGATCTGATCACAACCAAGACGTTTCCAGCAGCGCTCCGCACGACTTAGAGATAGTCGGTGAATCACTTCCTGAGTTCGTAGCATGGACGCCCACGTCCGTGCTGCGTCGCTGTTGAAAGCAGCCGTCCGACCCACGCGACACCAAGCCGGAAACTCATTCCTCGACTTATCCTTCAGCCTGCTGATTTCCCGAGAATCAGGCCCATCAAGAATCCGCCCAAAGTCCATTTCGAGGGCAGTCAGAAACGTCAACACACCGCAGCGAGCGATCCTCACCATCGCCAAAGCGAGGCATCTCCATCAGCGCAACCAGCGGCTAATGGTTCGTCATCGAATTTGAGATCCCTAACTTGCAAAACTTTTTCGCAAATCCGGGTGATGACAAAGAATGCCCGCCCCGCCGCCAAATCAACGCGACACCGCAACCTCGCGCACTCGCAGCAGCCTCGCGGCGCACTCGTTCCCAAGCTCCGCATGGGAACGCGCGACGGGAAGCTCTGCCCCGAAAAGTAGCTTGGGATTCCATCCCGAGCCGCAGCGGGACGAC
>CAZNMS010000411.1:0-8110 GCA_964573505.1 uncultured Planctomycetaceae bacterium
CTGGGCTACATGCTTCAGGCTCGGCCCGACCTTGCGTTCCGCACCGCGAATCAAGTTCGGGTCAGCGTCGTATTTAGGTTCTTCTTCCTCAGTCGGTTCCAGCCGAAGGTCAGGTCCGATCCGACGCTTACCATCAAAGCCATTGATTTCGTGGCACCCAAAGCAACCGTATTTTCGGATTAGATTCCAGCCTTCTACTACCTTAGGTGCGGTTGCCCCGTACGCAGGGCTAACACCAAGTTCGACCACGTCGTGATGGCACTTCAGGCAGGCTGCTTCCCGGAGTCGCTCGGGGAACATTGGGTATTCCCAGAAGTGATTGTGGAAGTGACCGTATTTTTGATTCCACTCGTGATCCTCCTGCGGATCATTTGCCCCATGTTGTGCGTTATGGAAGCTCGTCGCTGAGCCTTGGCCTTCATGGCAAACGGTGCAGCCGAAGGTCCCAATTGGATGCGGACTGGTAGCCGTCAAGAACACATCAGGGCGAGGATGGCTTGAGAACGGCTGAGGATATCCGCCGTCCTTCGTCTTGGCGGGAAAGGTTGGAACGTTACCGGGACCAAACCGATCGATTCCCAGGTGACACGTTCGACAGCGGTCAAACCGGGCCGGAGTCGCCATTCCCAAGCGGATACGCAGCTCAGGTAGCCAATCCTGTTTCACTTCCAGATGGCCGTTGAATCCATCAACGATCGGCCACTCCATAAAGGCTCGTTTGGCTCCTTGCAGACCACCCTCGGGTGCAATCTCGCGAAGGGCATCCTCAATGCGAACACTCTCAGCGTTGAACTTCTTGATCTTGTCATTCACACGATCAAGTTCGGCCGTGACGCGGCCAGATTCTGCGGCAGCACTCTTCGACTTTGTCGTTAGATCTTCCCACTCTGCCTCCAACCCAATGACTCGCTTTTGATGCTCATCGAATGTGTTGAAAAGTGCTCGCAACTCATCTTCGGGGATAGCGTCTCTAATACCCAAATCGTAATTAGCACGCGCAACGTCTCTATGAGCACGCGCGAAACGCACTTCTCGGCCTTTGAGGTCCGCATCCTTCTTCGCTTCTGCGGCCGCCTTCTTTGCTGTTGCGACCTGTTCTTTTACCGTGACCAGCGCTTCCTCAGCGGCTTCACGGTCCTTCTTCATTTGGTCCAGTTCAGCCTGATACTGCTTAGCGCCCCCGGACTCGGTTACGATGGCTTCTTTGTCTCGACGTAAATTGTCTGCCTCGAGCCTGAGGAACTCCCGCTGGAATCCCCGCCATTCGTCATCGTGGTCGCGATACAGAATCAAGACCGTCGCAAAGGCGAACGCCACCACCGAGCCGAGGAAGGCAAGATGGCTTTTCTTGATATCTCTTAGGTATTGCTCGTTGGCGGGCATGCGACTTGGCTCGCTGAGAAGAAAATGTCAGTGACGATATCTACGAGAACTGCGAGGAGATCGCAGTCGAACAATTAAACGTTTAAGAACCACTCAGGGATCGCGATGATGTACTTCAAATTGAAGGCCCATCGGAGAACCATCTTGATCGGCAGAGCCGCCATCATGAGTACCAGGTTCGCGAACACCATGTAGCGAAGGAAGCCCATCCGCGTTGCGAAGGTTTTGAAGATCGTCGAGGCCATAACTGACGGAAGAATTACCAAATAGCCCAGCGTCAGAATAATCCCAAGGAACTCTCGCTTGAGGATTGTGATAGCAATCTCAACCAAGCTCATTCCGGGCGTCGGCATCGGCCTCGCCTGATTCATGCCGTACCACAGATACTCCGAGAGATCGACGTTATTGAGCGCTTCGAGTTTATGCACATCCCAGTATTCGTAGATGCCGAAGATGTTCCAGTTCGGGCCTCGCAAGAAGGTGCCGAGGATAATCATTCCCACCCAAAGTGGCAGGAATCCGAACATGAAGACATTGATCGAGAACTTACGCTCGTTGTAGGTGTAGTAGCCGTTGCCCTTCTTATTGAAGTCGATGTACGGCAAGGCCATCAAGCCGCCGAGTATCACACTCGGGAACACCACACCGGCCAACCACGGATCGTAGTAGACCAGCATTTCTTGCAAGCCGAGGAAGTACCAGGGCGCCTTCGAGGGGTTCGGGGTCTTGACGGCCGAAGCGGGCTCCTCGAGAGGAGCTTGCAAGCACACACCCCAAATGAAGAGGAACGCCGTCAGAGCGATCATGCAGATCAACTCTGAATACACCAAGTCGGGCCAAGTAAGAACCTTCTCATTGTTCTCAGCTTCGACGACTGGCCGACCTTCTGCGATTCGTCGGTCGTTCTCGTTGGCACGATTGAAGTAGAGCCAAGTGAAATAGCCCACGATAAACAACATCGCGACGATCGGTACGTTGTCCGGCTTGCCGACGATTTGTCGGAAGTCGAAGTCTGTCATGCTGAGGGTCAGAAACAGCAGTGAGGCATTCAGCATCAGCCAACCCGGCGTCGGCCGCGCCAAGACATTTCTGAGTTTCACGACGGCAACATATCCACCGACGGTAATTGCGAAGTATCGGACCGGGTTCGCAACGAACCAGTCAATGATCGGTTTAAGAAACTCAGGCATTCCAATTTGGAACAGACTTGGAGTGCTCGACCCCGTGAGATGCGCTGCCGCCACCATTGCAAGGAATGCGGTATACATTCCCCACCACATTGCGGTTGGCACATGGCCGCCGCCAAGCAGCTCGGGCATGTGACAGTGTCCGTCCTTCTTATAGCTGCGAATGGTCCAAGCAAGGTTCATGAGAAACAGAACCAAGTAGAGCCATCCGAGGCCAAAGATGACCGAGGGCGTCAAGTTTGGATGGGGATTCAAGTCCATTTAGATATTTCGCGATGGGTATGAACTGCTAAGGAGTCGAACCGAGTATTGACTTTAGAGCGGCTGGCTGATGCCACCATCTTTGCGAACACGCCAGAAGTGAATTGCGATCAACCCAGACACCGCGAGCGGAATCGCGACGCAATGCAGGATATAGAAGCGATTGAGTGTTTCTTCGCCCACGAACTTACTGCCCAGGAGCAAGAACCGGGCATCGCTGGCGTTTGTAATTAGGTCGTAGCCGCCAACGTTGAAGAGTTGAAAGCCGGGCCCTTCGTGACCAAGTCCCGGAGTGGCGCGGGCCATGTTCGAACCGACGGTGATGGCCCAAATCGCCAACTGATCCCACGGCAGCAAGTACCCGGTAAAGGACAACAGCAGAGTGAACTTCAACAGGAGCACTCCGACAACCCAGTTAAACTCTCGCGGCGGTTTATAGCTGCCGGTCAAGAACACTCGGTACATGTGAAGCCAAACTGTGATCACCATTGCGTGAGCACCCCAGCGGTGAATCTCGCGCATGATTCCAAGAGTATTCACATCCCGCAGTGCCTGAATGTCGCTAAATGCCCACTCCAGCGTTGGCCGGTAGTAGAACATCAGCAGCACGCCGGTAATTGTTTCAACGAGGAACAGGAAGAAGGTAATTCCGCCCATGCACCACGTATATGACAACGCAATTCCTTGCTGCTTCACCGACACGGGGTGCAAGTGCAGAAAGAAATTCGTCAACATCACCACCACTCGGTTTCGCCGATCATACGGCGCCGGGTGACGGAAAATGCTTTTCCAAATTTGTGAGTCGCGAATGTAGTCGCCAACAGACATCGTGGCCTCGGTGTATCGAACGCCGTCAGAGCACAGGCAATTCCTGAAGCTCGTGAATTTAGATCAAGGCAGCATCCACAAAGGACTTGCCGTCTTCCCACTGCCCTTTTTCTTCTTGGAATTTGAAGCTCTTATCAACTTCAAGCATGCCATCGGAGGCCAGTCGCAGTGCCACTCGTTCGAGCGGACGCGGTGCCGGACCTTCGAAATTGATTCCAGTGATATAGAAGCCCGATCCATGGCAGGGGCACTTGAATTTTTGCTCGCCATCGAGCCAACTCGGCGTGCATCCGAGATGAGTACATACTGACGCAAGTGCGTAGATTGAGTCTTTGCCTTGATACTGGTCGGTGTGAACGACCCAGATGCCTCGCGCTGCCGTCCATTTCGTTGATACCGTGCCGAGCGGGTAATCCGATGGCGGCCCGATCTTGAATCGAGTGGGAGGTTCGACAAGCACGTTCGGGAACATGAAGCGTGCAACAGCCAGCACCCAAGTGGCAGCGGCAGTGGCAAGCGTCGTCCAGGCTAACGCGAACGGCGTCGAGACCAATGAAAGGAGCGTTCCGCCAATCAGAGCCAAGACACTTCGGCGAGGAACTGGTGCTGAGGCTGCTTTGACTGGCTTTGGCGGCAGTCGCAGCGCCGGAGGAGCAGTCGGTGCAGGCTCGGTCTTAACGCCAGCCTTCAACTGCTCGACCATCTCTTTGGCTGATGGAAATTCGGTAATTGGAGCGGCAGCAGACTTTGAGACTGCTGGTGCCGGTGCGGAAGCTTCCGTCGCTCCAGCAGCAGGCTTCGATTGGGCTCGTGCTGCCGCGAGGATGTCGGCGGTTGATTTCGGAGCAGGCTTCGCCCCACCGCTTTGCGCTCGTGCGGCCGCGAGAATGTCAGCCGTACTTTTCGGTGCGGCTGCAGGCTTAGGCGGAGCTGACGTTTCAGCCACAGGTGCCGCTGCGGGAGCAGTCGGAGCAGACGCTGAAGACTCAGCAGGCGCCGCAGCTGGGGCAGGCCCCGTCTGCTTGCGAGCGAGTTTCAGGATTTCTTCAGTGGAGAGTTTCTGTGCCATAGTTCTCTTGCCGGGTCCGGTGACGCTCGAACGTGAGCGACGGAGTGCTGGCCGGGACTGGTTGTGGTCTCGTGCCAATGGGCAATCCAGAGTGTTGAGGTTTGGCTCGAAGCCAGCAACGCGGGGACAAGCAGTTGCCGCCGAGCTTTCTCAATTACCGGAACATCACAGGTTTTGGGTTCCCGGCAGCGGGAAGCGCGGTGCGGATTTTGGACCAAGCGCGGGTCACGAATCGCTCACGACAAGTTTGCTGATTTGCTTGAATTCAGCGGTTCCAGCGCGCTGGCACCATTCGAAGAGGACGGACTCGGTTGTCGTGAGGATTGCTCCGCCGGCCGCCATGCGCTGAAGGGCGATGTCGCGATCGAATGGCTTCCGACTGCCGACGGCATCGGCGATGACATAGACGCGAAACCCCGAAGAGAGCAGATCAAAGACCGTCTGAAGCACGCAGACATGCGCTTCGATACCGGTGACGACGACTTTGAAGCGGTCGGCCGGGTCATCTTGAGCAAGCCCCCAGTTCAGGCAGTTTGAGCAACTGAAGTCGATCTTCTCGATCGGTTGCGGGACTGCATCGGCGAGGGCGCTGATCGTTGAGCCGAGCCCCTTCGGATACTGCTCAGTCACGGTGATTGGGACGTCCAAGAGCTTTGCGGCAGCAACAAGCTTCCGGCAGTTGGCGGTGACGTCCTCATGACGCTCGATGACGGGGACGAGCTTTTCCTGCATGTCGATGAGGAGCAGGCGGCTGTCTTCCCTTGAGAGCAGTTCATGGCTTCGGGGAGCAACGGTCATTTGGGGGATCCTTCCGGCAGTCGAACGCCAGCGATAGCACTGCAAACAGGCTCGGCGCAGGGCTTCGCGGGAACATGGCAGGATCCGCATCTCGCCTCAAGCAGGGGATCGTCGGCTCATCGTCGCTGCCTATTCAGCTTTGGGGCGTGTTTCGAGCAGCACTTTGATTTCGAGCACCTGCTCAACGCGAACGATCTTGAGAGTCGCGGTTTCGCCGGGGCGGTGACGACTGAGGAGACTCAAGAGGTCACGACGGTTTTCGACGGGCTTGCCGTCGATCTCGATGATGCGGTCTCCTCGCCAGCCATGCGGAGACGACGGATCTTTCTCGAGTGCTTGCAGACCGGCTCGACCTGCGGGGCTCTCCGGGGCGACGAATTTGACTCCGACCCCTTTCAGCGGAGCGCCATCGAGCCACAGGTTTTCAACGACGACAACTCCGAGCCACGGGCGATCAATCGTCCCGTCGCGAATGAGGTCGGGCACCGCGAGATTGACGAGATCGACTGGCACGGCGAAGCCAATGCCGTGCGAACCGCCGGACTCGCTGAAGATCGCCGTATTCACTCCCACTAATCGGCCTGCGCTGTCGAGAAGCGGCCCGCCTGAGTTGCCGGGATTGATTGCGGCGTCGGTTTGAATGGCTCCGTGAATCCGTGCGTCGCCAGTGTCGATCGTCCGATCAAGGCCGCTGATGATGCCGGTCGTCAGAGTGAGGTCGAACTCGAAAGGACTGCCGATCGCAAAGACCTTTTGGCCGACTTGCAGGTCGCGCGAGGCTCCGACAGTGATCGGTCGTAGTTTGTCGGACGGTACCGAAATCTTGAGCACCGCGATGTCGTGATCGGCATCAAAGCCGACAAGTACTGCGGGGAAGCTCGAATTGTCGGACAGTGTAACAGTTGCTCCAGTCGCTTCGCGGACGACATGCAGATTCGTGACGATGTGCCCTTGCTGATCCCAGATAAAGCCACTGCCGGAACCGGCGGGGATCTCGAAAACGTTGCGGGTGAAGACATCCTGCCGCACAGCGGTCGTCGTGATGTGAACGACAGAGGGCGATGTCTGCTTAAAGAGCTCGATTGTTGAGAGTTCGTCCGCTGCGAGGTTGCCGCGCGGAGTGACCGTGCGGGGTTCAGCGAGTGGATCGAACTTCGGTCCGAATGCCGGTCGGAATTGCCGGAAGAGCAGCACGAAGATCAAAGCGAGCAGCGATGCGATCAGAACATTATGAGTCAGAGAGGAAGCACGCGGCTGTTGATGGCGTGAGTCAGAGCTATTCATGGCACGGCGTCGGATGTGAGGAAGTTCGATCTCGCCCGAGGAAGCACGGGCGCGGCAGCGGGCTGCTCATACGCCGTCAAACGCGACTCTGTGAAGGAGAGTTTGAAACGCGCGATGCAGATCGCAGCGACGTAAGTGGCGCGGCTTTCGCGCGTCTGCTCCCTCGACTACCGACGTGCGATCGTGACTCTATTATCCCGCCCGAAACTTTCCGGTCATTGAGGGGTTAAAGCTCCTCTGACTTGAGTCTCCTCTTCCGCAGAAGCCACCGCGTGAGCAGCACCGCTTCTCAGTTCTCGATCTACCTGCGCGACCCTGATGTGCAGCGCATGCTGCGCGTCAAGGAGGGGGATGAAGAAGCGTTTGGAGAATTGGTCGCGGCCTATCAAGACCGGCTCGTCGGCATCTTCTCGCACCTCTTAAATGACACTGCTGCGGCAGAGGATCTCGCGCAGGACGTCTTCTTGCGGGTCTATCGAGCGCGGCACCGTTACGAGCCATCAGCAAAGTTCGGCACATGGCTCTTTCATATTGCGAACAATCTCGCGGTGAATCGGCGAGTGGCCGTCGCTCGGCGGAAAGAGATTTCATTGGCGGGTTCGGAGTCGGGACCGCTCGGTGCTCGACCGGAAGAGCAGCTTGCGACTGAGAAGTCGGCCTTCATGCCCGGACGGCAGCTCGACAAGAGCGAGATGCGAGCGTTGATTCAGCAAGCTCTCGGAACTCTCAACGAGCGACAGCGAATGGCGCTGCTACTCAATAAGTTCGAGCACATGAGCTACGCCGACATCGCAACGACGATGGACATGAGCGAGAAGGCCGTGAAGTCGTTACTCATGCGCGCCCGAGAAAACCTCAAGGAGTATCTCGAACCCTATTTGTGATTTCTGGATCGTGCGTCGAAGTTGCTCGTCACTTTTGAAGTGCGAGTGGCAAGAAGAACTCGTTCGAAGGTTCGTCAAACCCATTATCCGCAAGCTGTCATAGCGATTACACCACTCATGCCCGAGACGACTCCCATCAACGATGACGAAGTGCTCGTCGCTTACCTCGACGGTGAGCTCGACGATGCGCGCGCCGTGCAAGTGGAGCAACTCTTAGCGAGCAATCCTGAGGTGCGATCGAAAGTTGAGAAGCTGTCGCGAACATGGGACTTGCTCGACCTCTTGCCGAACTCGCGGGCTTCTCAGGAGTTCACGAATCGCACTCTAACGGCGGTTCGAGCAAAGGCTCGATCAGATGAAGAGGAGCCAGCAGCGGACGAAGAGGAGTCGACTCGCATCACGATCGCGGCACTGCC
>CAZNMS010000412.1:0-8094 GCA_964573505.1 uncultured Planctomycetaceae bacterium
CAACATCTTGATCCATCGGGACGGGCACGCGGTCCTCGCCGATTGGGGATTGGCTCGCCTCGTCAATCAGCCGGGACCGACACGGGTAAATGATGTTTGTGGCACGACCGACTACATGGCTCCTGAAGTGCGACAGCGAGCCGATCAAGCGAGTCCGCAAAGTGATCTCTATGGATTGGCCGCAACGCTGCAGCATCTCGTGACCGGCAGATCTCCCAAGGTCGTGCGCGAAAGTGAGATTCCGCCAGCACTCCGCAAGCCGTTGCTCCAAGCACTCGAAGATGATCCGAGTCTGCGACAAAGCTCAGTGCAAGAGTTCCTCGCGCAACTACCTCAGCCAGCTAAGCGGGACTCGTTGGTGTATCCGGTCGTGCTGTTGTTGGCTGCTGCATGCGTCGGGATCGTGCTGTTGGTCAAGGAACCGGGACGCGTTGAGACGATCCAAATTCCCCCTAACGCTCATGGCGGACATGCAGCTTCGGACCTACTTCCCAACCGCGTTCAAACGACCGAAGAGTCCTCGCTCCCAACGAAAGAGCTGCAAGTCGAAGCCAAGCCCGACTCCGACGTTCAGCCGATCGAGAAACCGACTCCGGTATCTCGAACAGAATTCGAACCATCGCCTTCTCCGATCAAGCGGCCTACGAGCGAAGCAGAGATAAAGGCGCTGGTCGACGAGATCGAGCATGCTGTTGAGCTTGCTTGGAAAACGAAGCTCCGACCGAACTCTCCAACGGTCCTTCAGCAGCAGAAGGACAACGTCGAGAAGACTGAACTGGCAGAGATCACTCGCAAGATTGAAGCAATTGAAGCGGCAGGGTTCCAAAGCAAGGAAGCGGATGAATTCCGAAACAAGGAACTTGGTCGAGCCTATTGGGAACGCTCGATCCTGCATCAATTGTTGGGAAGCGACCCCAAGATGGCTGAAGACCGGAAGCGTGCTGCGGAGCTGGGTTTTCGACCGTGATTCACGGCCAGCATTGAGAGATGCAGTAGACGCCCAGAGCTGTCTTGAGGCGGCCTTCAATGCTTCGCGTGAAGTGATGTTGAGTGATGACGGCAACTGCTCATGAGTGCCGCCGCCTCAGGCTTCCTCGTCAGACCTATCAAAGGAGTACTCCACAAAATGAGAGTGCAATTCGTCCTGTCCGGATTGTTGGTGATGTTGAACGCGGTATGCACCGCCACAGAGGAACCGCCAAAAGAACTCAAGAGTGATCGGCGAGCAGCGATCATTGCCATGTCTCCCACCGAACAGACTGAGGCTGTTGACGCCAACGGTAGGGCACAGGAGACAGTCGACTTGAAGACCACACTTCAAGGACGTTGTGTGTTCGATGTTCAAGACTTTCAGGCTGACAACCTCGAAAACAAGATTGTCCGCTGGCTTAATGACAGCGCGGACGCATCCAACATTCTCTTCTGCGTTCGAAGTGAAATGGCAACTGACGGAGACGAGGGGCTCATTGCTCAAGGACGTCTCGACGGCAAGCAAACGCGACTGGATGTCGCAGCCATCATTCGCTCGGCGTTTCAGCGGAAGAAGAAAGAATCCTCGATCTTGCTCGTCTTCGAGAATTACTCCGCTGCAGCTCAGACGGTACTCGTCGAGCGACTGAGCAAGCTCCTCAACCATCCTGATTCACCGGATGTCGCGATTGCCGCGTTGATCTATCCACACGAGTCAGCTCAGGCCATCGCATCGAAGCGGGCCTGCCATGCGTTGAATGATGCCTTGCGAATGGGGTTAGACAAATTCCGCAAGACTAGCAGCGGAGAGATTTTGGCGACGGCTCAGTATCTGCGAACAGAAGTCGCTCGTGCTTCGCAGAAACCAGACGACGTGCAATTGATCTTGAGCAAAGGCGCAATCAATCGCGGTGTCGCGTTACCGATCTCACCGCGAAGACTGGATGAGGCGGCAGTGTTCTTAGCCGATGAGATCTCACAGCAAATTCATCGAGCAGGGATTGAGGTTCTGGGATTCGTCCCACCGACTTTGGCTTCGACCAAGAAGAGCACGGCACCGGGCGCAGAATTAGGGTGCTTGTTGCCGGTGCTTCATGATCAACTGCAGGGGCATCTCATGGCGCTGCGTGCCAATCGCAGTCCCTCCTATGAAGTGGTTTCTCAAGCCGAGATGTCTTCGATCTTGCAGGCTTGCGGAGTGCCCCAGCACCAGATCTTCCAAGTCCCCACTGAGATGTTCGTGCCCGTTGAAAACCACGTCATCAAACGACATCCGGAACGTGCTACAGCGTTGCTGTCAGTCACCCTCGAACGAGACGGCAACGCGGGGTTGAGGTTTCGTTGCGGGCTGTACTCACAAAGTCCCTACAACGTGGGAACGATTGTTGAATCTGTCCCGCTGACGCCCGCTGACCTGCCTGTTGTCGCAGAGTCGGGGAAGATCCAAGACGCACCTTCGCCTGCGGCAATGACGATTCATACCCCCGAGGGACGTAAGAAAAACCAAGCCTATATGGAAAGCGTGTTGGCTCCCGAGGCGTCTCAGCCCAGTGCAAAAAAATTACACGAGCTGAGTCTTGGCAATGATCAATGTCCGTGTCGCATCTCCCTGATCGTCAACGACGTTCCTCAGCCGGCACAGTTCACCGACGACAAGACTATCGCATTCAATCGATTGAAGACTGGCGACCGGGTTGCCATTCACGTCGAGAATTGGTTGTCCAGTCGAGTCTTTATGCGGTTGCTCGTGGATGGCAAAAACACACTGCCGGATCGTGTCGGGGACAAGGTCGTTCCCGGTGCCGCGCGGTACGTGCATCTGAAGACCGCGAGGGCATGGCTCTTGGAACCAGTAATCGGTCCCAATAAGCCGCGCATCAATCAGGTCGCGGGCTTCTATCGGCACCTCACCGGTGACAAGCAGCTGGACGCGAAGAGCACCCCGTCTGAGAAGTCTGAGTTCGAGACATCGACAGCGATCTACAACGCATTCGTCGTCGGCAATCCCGTCGAGCGAACAAAGATTCCCGAGTCGGGCATTGACGAGTCGGGCACCATCACAGTCGCGTTCTACATGCCGGTTCCTCGCGACAAGAAGCAAGGGCATGGAACCTATCTGCCACTGGTTGGCGGTCCCGAAAAGAAAGACATCGTCGAGATCTACAAGGGCGACCTTGTCCCGAGTGAGACTCCGTTTCTCTTCTACTCGTTGCGTTACGGGAACTGATTGAGGGCTGGGTTCTGCGCAGTCTCTTCGAACGTGGTTGCGGCTTCACCACAGATGATTGAGGTCGCATGTAAGATTTGATCCAGTGGCTCAGGTCGCTCCAAGAAACGGATCGGCTTGTAGGATTTATTCCCTCTTAGTGAAGGGCCTGTATGAAGAAGTTCTTGTGCTTGTTGGTGGTGTCTCTCGGGTTATTGACAGCGTCATCAGCGGTGGATGCCGCCGAAAAAACCGTCCATTGGGCCATCTTGTTGGAGTTGCCGACTTCGGTCGCTCAGATTGACGGACTCAAAGATGGTTCCATTGCGGCGCTCGCGGACCAACTGCAAAGAGTCGGTTATGACGCTAACCACATCGTGCAAGTCGATGTGAAGTCCGGCGGTTCGCCGATCGACGCCTTCGCCAAGACGATCGAAAAGGTTTCCGGCGAGATGGTGGGGAAGGTCGATGGGCAAGTCGTCGACAATAGCGTGCTGATCTACATCGCCGGACGAGGTCTGCATGTTGAGCAATCCGATGTCTTACAGATGCGTGAGATCGCGGCGGACGACTGGGCAGACACAGCGAAGCTAACGGCTGCAATATGGAAGCTCAGCGAGATCGTGCAAAAGTTGGTGCAACTTCCCTCCAAGCGGCAGTGTGTCGTGATCGACGGTGCGAGTCGTGGTGCTGTTTCGGAAGCATTGACAAAGGGCTTTGGGAGCGAAGCACTGCCCGTCGACGAGGGGCAAGTGGTGATGCTCAATCGAGCGAACCAACTCAACAAGGCGCGAACGGGCACCGTCTTTCAGCAAGGGATTACTCACGCCCTCCGCGGTCATGCGAATACCGACAACAAAGATGGCGTCTCGTTGTTGGAGTTCTCCGAGTATCTGCTCCTCTATGCCGTTGCGCATGACATCGCGAAACCTGTGACCTATGGCCGGACAGCGAATGTCTTTGCGATGAGTCGCGGCAACTCCGACGAAGTGCTGCGATCGCAGTCGCTGCGAGATGAACTTGCCCTACGACTCGTTCGAGCCGCGCGAACATCGCTGTTGGTTGAAGGCGACATCGCCGCCGCCGCGACTGCTGCTGAAGGAGCAGCGGAGTATGCCATCAATGAGAAAGTCAAAGACGAAGCAATCATGTTGCTGCTGACGACGCGTGTGGCGCAAGGTCAATTCAAAGACGCATGGGCAGAAGCCGAGAAACGCAAACTGCCCTTGTTGGCCTATGCCTCTAAGAAGATTGCGATCACTTCGGCAGAAGAAGAATTGGGATCGGCACAGCGAGGTGAGTTGATCTTGGTTTCGAAAACGGATGAGAGCGGTTCTTGGGCCCGCGCTGCTCAAATCATGAAGATCGACCTGCTCCGTAAAGATGGGGCAACCGAGGCTCGCAGCACCGGAGGCTGGGTCAAAGTTTCGGATCTGACGGTCGATCCCAAGAGCGTTCCTGCGCTGCCTGATGTCCTTCGTCCGGCTCTGCGTTAGGTCAGACGTTTCCGACAAATGTCTCGGAACCAGAATTCGCCGTAGCCGGATTCGTCAGAATTCGGATGCATGAGACCGAGCGTCTGAAGTCTGACGACTTCAGCTACGGTTTTGTCGGAGACGTCAGGTCATGCAATTCCCGCTCGTTTCCCGGCGTCTTCTAAGGATGCACGGGGAAGAGGCTGCGACTCAAGTTGATCCATCGTCCGCAACTCCTCGCAACTCAAGCCGCGCGTCCTGGGCTTATCTCTCACGGCGGAGTCAGAGAACGAGTCGCACTTCGTGCGAGACCTTTTGAGTCATTTAAATTACATCCATCAATCGTATTACGGAGTCAATCATGTGCTTTCGAAAGCCTGTTCTACGGGCACTTCTTGTGAGTTGGGTGCTAGCGTTCGCCGGGGAATTGCAGGCCCAGATCCCTGACATCAACTCGCTCATTCAACGCGGCATCGAGAAGAAGATGGCGGCGAAAGCGGCGGCTGAGAAAGCAGCTCTCGTTTCGACGCCGGCCAAACGGCGCGCGTTGATCATCGTTACTGAGAACTACTCGCCAGAGTCCAAACTGTCGTCGCTACCGGGAGTCACGGCAGACGGCGTCGCCATTCAGAAGGCTCTCATCAAAGGTGGATTTGAGGAAAAGAATGTCCGCCTGATGCGATGTGACGCGACCAATGCCGCTGATCGCCCTACCAAACTCAACATCGACCTCGCCGTGAGAGAGCTATCCAACAGTGGCGAGAAAGGTGGGCTAGCACTGGTTGTCTTCGATGGTCACGGAGCAATGGTCGGCGGCAGCACATACTTATGCCCGATGGATACGCCGGAAAATGCGACGACCGATCCAGTGGTCGCGCAAAGCCGTCTCGTCAAATACGACGACATCGAGAACGCGCTGTCTCGATCAGAAGCCTCGCAGAAACTGCTTGTCATCGATGCATGTCAGACGGCTGACGACAAGCTCGCCGCCAATCCCGTTGAGTTCAAACCAACGACGCGCGATCAAGTTGCTGTCATTCGCAGTTGCCAAAGCGGAACACCCGCTTGGCATAGCAGTCAGTGGCCATCGGGTGAATCGCACTCACTCTTTGCAGCGGCCTTGATCCGAGCACTCGAAGGCGATGCGGACTTGGCTTACGGCAACAACGACGGACGCGTGACGGTGTATGAATTGTTTCACTGCGTGCGTGTCTTGACCGAGCGATTCGCCGAGGACCGCGGCCACCAACAGATCCCCGAGTTCCTCTACAGCTCCTCGCCCTTCGAATTGGTCACGCTGTCCGTGGTGCTCCCTAAACCCGCCTTCGCTTCTGGAGACGCCGCTTTGGACAAGTCTGCTACGGCGGATCTCTTGGCGATGCGCGGTTTGATCATTGAACGCAAAGCCGAGGACGACTGGCGGAAACACTTCCGCAAGGAAGTCCGCGATGGAAAGCAAATCAAGGAAGAGTCGTTTCGAGACCACTACAACCAACTGTGGTATGCGATGGGCGAGTACCTGACACCGGCTGTCGAACTTGCCCCGAATTGCCGGATAGCGCGATTGGCTCGTGCCGCCAGTCACCGCTCTGCAGGCGACTATGCAGCCGCTCTCGACGAACTCGGCCGCTGTGACGATCCCGAGCCGCTGCGGCTCTTCGCAACGGGCAATCTTGCCTCTGTCGAGCAGCTCTATCAGACCAACGCTTGGGGCAATCCCGAGTTCCTAAATCTGACGGACAACGAAATAAAAAAACTGTTGGGGCGATTGGAACTGCGCGCCGAACCTAAGACCGATTCCAAAGTGGTGGCCGAGATCTACTCGTCAAATCAACTGACGATTACCGCAGTCCGGAACGTCGAGACCATTCGCGGCGAAGAGCAATGGCTGCAAGTCACGCACGTTGACACGGCAAAGCTCAAGCAGGCCGGTTGGATTCCGCAGTCGCAAGTGCATTGGTTCCCTGAAGCCGCCGAACTCTACATCCCCGGCTCACCGCTCTATCAAGGCGGCGTCCCCGCAATCATCAAAGCACAACAACTGGCATCGGCTGAGACTGAGAAGTCTCAGAAACTCTTGAAGGCCATTCAGGACTTGGAAAAGGCCCGCCGCGGCCTCGCCATCGCGATACAGTTTGGAGCGCCCGTCGGAACAGCCGAGGCAATCTTGGCGACCGTTCAAAACGCCTTGCAGATGGGCTACCTCGCCTCGCGGCAGAAGTATGTGAATCTCTACGCGGACTATCAGATCGAAGTGCAACGTTCGGCATGGCTCAATGAGGAACGCAAGCGGCTGATGCGGAAGCAAAATCTCGAAGCACTCAAAGACAATCCCGTTGCCACCAACGCTTCGCCGTGGCTCGATGCGAAAGCTCTGCGATAGCCTGAAAGTAGCCGTCACCGCTCCGCGTGACGAAAGCCGAGCGAGATTCGAGGTGGCTCTCAACAACGCCACTGTGATCGTGGCAGAGTTGTTACATCGACGTCGTTCGTGACGAGCAACGCTCTGGGCCTATGACGCGTTTGCCCGCGACCGGCTGACTTCACGCGGAGCGATGAAGGCGACATTCCTTGGAGTGCTTCGGCTCGACGAAGCCCTCCGACTGAGCGGCACGCGGGTGTCATCGACCAGTTGCAGAGATCGCCACGAGTTGGCGTGCGTGTGAGCGACTCTCTGTCATTGCCACGACAGGTTGTGGTGTGGAACTTCGACGAAGAATGAGCCTGCGGATGCCTCTTCTGGCGACGAACTCTGCTCGTTGCTTGAGAGCCCAGTGCCGCTGAGTCGGAGGGCTCTGTCGAGCCAGAGCACTCCAGGATTGCGGTTCAATGTAGCCTTCACCGCTCCGCGTGAAGTCAGCCGAGCGGAGTGCGCGGCTGCTCTCAAACCGCCGCTGTGATCGTGACAGAGTTGTTACATCGACGTTGTTCGTGACGAGCAAGGCTGTTGGCCTGCGAAGCGTTTGCCCGCGACCGGCTTACTTCACGCGGAGCGATGAAGGCTACATTCGCACTGCCGAGCTTCGAGCGGTCTTGGAATCTGGTAGTAGGACGGGCAGGTGTGCCCGTCCTCCGATTCCTCACGCGGTGCGATGCGGGCGACTCTTGCCGAGGACTCGGCGTGTTACTCTTGGTTCTTCGCTCTCTTCACCAGCGACCTACAGTCCTCAGCAATGTTCCAAGCGCCCTTCGCATTGCCGCGCAGGTCATTGCTTTCAAAGTTGCCGCGCCCGGATGTGTGAACCCATATGGCTTGATACGCATTCTTAGAAATACGGTTCTGCCGCACGACCGGATCGCCTTCTTCTTGCACCACAATCCCAGCGTTCGCGTTCTGAAAGATGTCGTTGTCCTCAAACGTCCCCCGGCCTTTCTCATTGACGAACACCCCACTTTGCTTGCCGTCGTGGATGCGGTTCTGGCGAACGACCGGATCAGCGTCGG
>CAZNMS010000413.1:0-8089 GCA_964573505.1 uncultured Planctomycetaceae bacterium
GTCGACAGTGACTCGACCGCCCGCAGCTCCGGCGGTCGTTCCGGCAGTGAGCGTTTCAATGTGCGCCGAGCCCGTGCCGCCCATCAGCGTATTGACTGTAATACTGATTGCAGCAGCGGTGTCGTTCGTTGTGACGATCGAGAAGTCGCAGTTCTCGAAGCCCTCACTGCCGACTCCGTCAGAGTTTGCGGAGATCGTCACCGTGCTGCTGCCCGCATCAAGATTCGTGTCGGCGGTCACGTCGTTGTTGGCTGAGAGAATGACGTCGTTCGTCGAGTCGATATTGCCGCCGGTCAGCGTGATGTCGTCGGCTCCGGTGACGTTGAGGCCGTCATGAGTACCGCCCGAGATCGTGATGTCTCCGCTGCTCGTTGAGATGAGACCGCTGCCGGTTGCGTTCGTCGTCACAACGTCGGTCAACGTGAGATCGCCCGCACCGGAGAAGACGATGCCGTTGCTGGAGTCGTCGATCGCGACGTTGTTGATCGTCACGTCGTCGCCGGTGATCGTGAATCCGTCGCCGCCATTCGCATCGACTGCGATGACATCCGGTTCGCCGCCGGTTGTGTGACCGTTCTCGCCGTTGATCGTCACGTTCTTGTTGATGACGACGTTCTCGGGATACGGCCCGGCGTAGACATGCACGGTGCCGTTCGCGGTGACGGCGTTGACGCCGTCTTGAATGACGGGGAACGCGTCGATGCCGATGGCGTTCGCGGGACCGGCACCGTCGGGATCGGTACCGAACGGCAAGCCCGCCCAATCGTCGTCGACGTAGACGTCGAGAATCGGTCGCTTGAGCACGACATCGTTGCCGGTGCCGCCGACATAGGAGATCTCGAAGTTGACGCCGTCGAGCACGACGAGCGTGCCTTCGGGCAAGCCGGCGAACTCGCCGATGACTGCGTCCGCTCCATCGTTCGCGATGATGACGACGGATGCACCGACGGTTGAGGCGGCTCCGAATCCGGCAACGGGCAGTACCGTCAGCGTCGCTCCCGTCACATCGACGGTGCCCGAGACCGAGATGGAATCGTAATTACCCGCAGTCGGCAGATTGGCGTTGACGACGTAAGTGCTGCCCGCGTCGAGATCGAGATTGCCGGTGCCGAGCGTGCCGACTCCGGTTGTCGGCGCGCCGGGATTGATCGTGCCGCCGCTCAAGTTGTGAACGGGGCCGTTCGAGCCGATGCCCGCGAGCGTTGCTCCACTTTCGACGTCGGTCGCGCCGGGGATCGTTCCGGTTGCGGTCGTGATGAACGTGCCGCCGACGAGATTCACCGTGCCGGTTCCGGCGATGAGATCGCCATTCGCGATCGTGACCGAGTTGAGTTCGCTCAGATATTGGTCGGCGTTCGTCGTCAGCGTTGCGATTGTGTTGACGTTCGTTGTGAGCGGATTGCCGCTCGCTCCGATGCCGCCCAACGCTCCGTTGATGATGAGATCGTCAGCGATGATCTCAGTGGCCGCTCCGCCGGAAACGACGGCGCCCGAACCCGCCGGATTCAGCGTAAACGTGAGGTCGCCGCCGTTTGTGTTGAGGCTCGCGGTTGCTCCGCTAAAGGTGATGGAGTTGTTGTTACCCGTTGTGAGATTGACGTCGGTCGCGGCCGGACGAGTGATCGGCGCGACGATTGTGATTTGACCCGTCTGCGCGTTGCCGATGTTGAGTGTCGCGGCCGTCAGCGCATCGAGTTCGGCGTCAGTCAGTCCGAGCGTTCCGGCTGAGTCTGCTGCTCCGAGCGTGATGTTCGTGCCATTCGTCAGTTGCACGATCGTCGTTGCTGCCGTGCCTGAATCGCTCGCTGCACCGGCAGCGACGTTGATCGAGTTCGCGGTGAAGTTGATCGGGTTGTCCGTCGAGTCGATGACGGCGGTTGCTCCGAGTTCGATGCCGAACGAGTTTGCTCCGGTGCCGGCAGTTCCGGTCAAGGAGATCGCAGCAGCGGCAGTTGTGACGGTGCCGTCGATTGCGAGTCCGTGATTCTCGTCGCTGCCGCCGCCCGCTCCGCCGCCCGTGCCGGTCAGAGTGATCGTGCCCGCGCTCGCACCGACTCCGGTCGTTGTGATCGATGCACCGGCTGCGAGTTCGATGCCGTCGCTGAAGTCGCCGGTGCCCGCGCCGCCCGTTCCGGTCAGCGCGGTGTCGCCGTCGACTGCTGTAATCGTTGCTCCATTGTCGAGATGAATGCCGTCGAGGTTGTCGGTGCCCGTGCCGCCGTTTCCGGTCAGCGAGATGTTTGCTGCGGTCGCTCCGGTGCCGGTCGATGTGATGCTGCCGGTGCTCGCGATGTTGATGCCGATGTTGTCGGCGGTTGTTCCGGCACCGCCTGCGCCGAGCACCGTGATCGTGCCCGAGTTGCTGAGGATGTCTCCGAGCAATGCGACTCCGTCGTTGCCCGATGTGCCCGTGCCGCCGATCCCAAGCACGTTGATCGTTGCCGCTCCGGCACCGACGCCCGTCGAAGTGATGCTGCCGGTCAGTCCGATGAACGTGCCGATGTTGTCGCTGCCGGTTCCGGCGCCGCCCATTCCGGAGACGGAGATCGCTCCGCTGACGGAAGTGATGTCGCCGTTCAACGCGATGCCGTTGTTGTCGTTCGTCCCCGCGCCGCCCGTGCCGAGCATTGTGATCGCTCCGGTGCCGTTCGAGTTGAGGGTGCTCGTTGCATTGAGATTGATGCCGTCGTGCTGAGTCGTGCCGGCGTCGTCGCCGCCTTGACCGGTCAACGCGATGTTGCCGGTGCCGGTTGTTGTGATGTTCGCGCCGACGAGTCCGATGCCGATTGAGTCCGTCGTCGCCGTGCCTGCGCTATTGCCGCTGAGGATGACGTCACCGTTGACGGCGGTGATCGAAGAACCGTTCGTGAGCGAGACGGTTTCTTCGCCGACGAGTGTGACGGAGTTCGCGCCGCTGACGGTGATGTCTGAGTTCGCGGTCGTCAGCACGACTTGATTGCCCGAAACGTTGAGGCTGCCGTCGAGAGTGATCGCGTTCGTCAGCGAGACGTTGCCCGCAGTGCCGGCGGTTGAGAGCGCATCGACCGTCAGATCATTGATGTTGTTGCCGCAAGTGTTGTCGACGAGACCGAGTAGCACGTTGCCGCCGTTGCCCGCTGCACCCGTATGACCGCTGAGCAGATCGAGGTTCGCTCCGGCAACACTCGCCGAGACGATCGAGCTACTGAGGTCGATCAGTCCGCCGTTTGTGTCGGCGTCCGAAGTGTCGATCGTGCGTGAGGCGGGCAAGCAGACCGTGCCGATGAAGGTGACGCTTGAGAGATCAGCGGCAGTGTTGTCGTCGACGGTGATGTTGCCGCCGAGTTCGATGATGCCGTCGGTCGCTCCGTTCGCAGTGACGAGCAAGTCGTTGATGCCGTCGCCGCCGCTGATCGCAATGGTCGGCAGAGTGATGTTGCCGGCCGTTTGTCCGGCGGCATCGGTATTGAGCGTGAGATCGGCGTTCGTCCCCGTCAGTAAGCCGGTGCCGGTGAAGTCGATCGCTCCGGCGTTGTTGTCGTCGCCCGCTTCAGTGTCGATGACCGTATTCGCAGCGACGGTGATCGACGTTGTTCCGGTGAGTGCGACGATCGCGCCGTCCGTCGAAAGATTGGCTGCGAGAGTGATCGTGTCGGCAAGCAGCGCGATGAAGCCGGTCGGCACTGCGGTCGTGCTGATCGGGCTATTAATCGCGATGTCTTCGGCGACGAGCACGACCGTGCCTAATGACGTCGGCGAACCGAGCGTCAGTGCCGAGTTGATTTGCAGACTGTCGTTATCTCCGCCGCCGTCGATTGAAACGCTCGCCGTGAACGTCGAGTCGAGCGCGGTCAGCACGATGCTGTCGTCGCCGTTGCCGGTCGTGACTGTGAGGCTGACGGTCGGGTCATCGAACTTGATGAGCGTGCCGAGCGATGAAGTGATCGTTGATTCGGAGTCGGCTGCGTTTGCGTCGTCGTTGAGCGTGACGGTCTCGGCACCGGCATCGAAGAGGAACTCGCGATTCTCGACGGCGAGTTCGTCCTGAATCTCTTCGAGGTCGGAGTAAGTGATCGTCATCAACGTGCCGGAGAACTGCACGCTGCCGGCTCCGACGCCGGTCTCAGTGTGCGTCACCGTGATGTAGGGATCGCCGACGAGAATCAGTGTGTCACCGGGCGCGACTGCCGGAGCACCGCCGTCAATGACGATGTTGTCGGGGAAGTTGCCGTTGCTCAGATCGACGGTGATGGTGTCGGTGCCGACGAGCGTTTCGAACTGCACTTCGCCTCCTGTAACAGTTGCTACTGGCACGGTGACGGTATGCGTGCCGTCTCCCGTCGCTCCGGCGATCGGCGTTGTGATGATGTTGAGCGGGTCGGTGATGACGTAATGCGTGCCCGCCGCGTTGAGTGTGATTGTGAGGCCGTCCGTCGAGACGCCGCCGTTGATGTCGGTGATGACGAGATTGTTTGCTCCGTCGAGCGTGACGGAGGTCTCTGCGGCGAAGATCGAGAGCACGACGTCGTTGCCGTCGCCGCCGTCGTAGTTGATCTCCATAAAGAGACCCGAACCGAGATAGTTCGGTGTAATCGTTCCGTCAGGCAGACCGGCAAAGATGCCGCTGACCGGAAGCGGACCGCCGTTGTCGATGATCGTGAAGGTGTCGCCATTCGCGAGCAGATGACCGTCGAGAGTGACGGTGAGCGTTGCTCCGCCGAGCGTGACGTCGCCCGTTGTTGCGAGTTGATCGTGATCGGTCGCCGTGTTGCCGGGAGTTGTGCCGCCCAATTGCACGACGAAGTTCGATCCGGCGGCAAAGGTTGCAGCGCCGGTTGTGAGCACTCCGGGAGTCGGCGCGGTGAGACCGGGCGAAACGGTTCCGCCTGCGAGCACGTCGATGCTGCCGGTGACGACGCCCGTTCCGGAGAGCGTTGCGGTTGCTCCGACTTCGGCGTTGCCGTCGATGTCGCCGCCAGTGACCGTTGTGAAGAACGTGCCGTCAACGAGATGCACGCTGCTCGGTGCTCCGCCTGCATCGAGGTCGCCATTGCCGATCGTGATTGAGGTCGTGCTGAGAAATTGGTCGGCGCTGTTCGTCGCGGTCTCAAGAGTGGTGCCCGCGACTTCGATCGGATTGCCCGCTGTGCCGAGCGTTGCTCCGGCACCGGTAATCGTGACGGAGAGACTGTCGCCGGTGATGTCGGTGAGCGCGTCGGTGTCGGAGATCTGACCGCCGGCAACGAGCACGACGTCTCCGGTTCCGGCATTGATGTCGAGCGCGGTGAGCGCGTCGTTCTCGGTGATTTCGATGTTGGCGTTCGTCGTCGAAGCGACGAGCTGCGCGACTGTCATTTCAATTGCAGGGGTCGCACCGTTCGCGGCGTTTGCTCCGATGCCGTTTGCGGCAGAGAGGGTTGCCGTGCCGAGCGGTGCAGCGATTTCAACGTGCGAGTCGCCGCCGTCGAGAATCTCGCCGCTGTTTGAGTTCACGACGATCGCGTTTGCCGCAGCACTCGTTGTGAGCAAGCCGCCGAGCGTGATGTCGCCGTTCGCATCGAGATTGATCGTGCCGTTGCCGACGTCGATCAGTGAGCCGTCGGCTTGATTGATGCCCGCAGTGCCGCCGCCGTTGTCAGCAATGATCGTGACGTTGCCGGTCGTTGAAGTGATGTCGCCACTGGCGGAGAAGCTGACGGCGCCTTCGCTCGTGATGTCGATGTTGCCGATGTCGGTCGTGAGCGCGGCGTTGATCGTGATTGTGTCGCCGGTGAGCGTGATCGTCTCGACGGAACCGGCAGTGGTGTCGATCGGTCCGTTGATCGTGAGATTCTCAGCGGCGGCAGAGAACGTGCCGTCCGAGACGCCCGAGCCGAGCGTGAGTGCGGGAGTGCTCGTCAGCGAGTCCGCTCCGAGACCGGCGTCGATTGCGATGCTCGGAGTAAAGCCGCTGTCGACGGCAATGAGATTGATGGTGTCGGCTGCGCTGCCGCCGTTGAGCGAGAAGCTGACGCTCGGGTTTGTGAAGTCGATCGGCGTGCCGATATCCGACGTAACGTTCGTGCGACCGTCGGCTGCTGCTGCGTCAGTGATGTCGATCGTTTGAATGGCGTTGCCGTAGTTGAAGACTCGATTCTCGACAGTCAGCGAGTCAGTGATCGCTTCGAGTTGCGAGTAAGTGATTGCTCCATTTGCCGGACCGGCGAATGTGATCGTGCCGGCTCCGAGTCCGGTCGCAGTGTGAGTGACCGTCGTGAAGGCGGCGTTTGTGAGAGTCAGAGTGTCGCCGGGAGCAATGGCGGGATCGCCGCCGACGATCGTCATGTCGTTCGGGAAGAGGCCGTTCGAGTAGTCGACGTTGATGGCGTCGTTGCCGGCGAGCGAGACAAACTGAATCTCGCCCGTAACGGACGCGACGGGGACAGTGACGCTGTAGGTTCCGTTACCCGTCGCTCCGGCGATCGACGTTGTGATGATGTTGGACGGGTCGCTGATGATGTAGTGCGTGCCCGCGCCGTTGAGAGTGATTGTGAGGTCGTCGTTCGACGTGCCGCCGTTGATGTCGGTGATGACGAGATCGCCGGCAACGAGTTCGACTGATGTCTCGGCGGCATAGACGGCGAGCACGACGTCGTTGCCGTCGCCGCTGTCGTAGAGGATCTGCATCAGCAGACCCGAACCGAGGAAGTTGTTCGTGACGAACTCATGCGGGAAGCCCGCGAACTCGCCGACAACGGCGTCCGCGAGGTCGTTGTCGATGATGATGTAGAAGTCGCCGTCAGCGAGCGTATGCAGTCCGAAGAGCGAAACGTCGAGCGTTGCTCCCGTGACATCGACCGCGCCAACGACCTCAAGTTGATCGTGATTGGTTGCGGTGTTGCCCGGCGTCGTGCCGCCGAGTTGCACTTCAAACGTCGAGCCCGCGTTGAGTGTTGTGTCGCCGACAGTGAGCACTCCGGGGGCATTGATGCCGGGCTCGACTCGACTTCCACTTAACGCCGAGACGCTGCCGGTGACGTCTCCCGTTCCGGCGAGCGTTGCTCCGTCTTGCACTTCGACGTTGCTGAGGATGTCGCTGCCGCCAGTCGTCGTGAAGAAGGTGCCGTCGACGAAATGCACGGTATTGGCCGCGCCGGCGTTGAGGTCGAGCGAAGCGATCGTCACTGATGTCGCGGTTTCGAAGTATTGATCGGCGTCGTTGCTCAATGATCGAAGCGTTGTGACGTCGAGCTCGATCGCATTGGCGGCGGAACCGATCTCGGCGCCGGCTCCGGTGATCTCGATGAAGGCGAAGTTGGCGGTGATGTCAGTTGCTGCGTCGGTATCTGTGACTGCGCCGCCGGCTTTGAGCGTGACGTCGCCCGTTCCGGCATTGAGGTCGATCGCAGCGAGGGCATCGGTTTCGAGGACGTCGATCTTGCTGTTCGTTGTTGAGGCAACGAGTTGCGCGACGGTCGTTTCAATGGCTGCTGTTCCGCCGGAACCGAGCGTTGCGCCGATGCCGTTTGCTGCCGTCAATGTTGCGGTGCCGTTTGCGGCGCTGACTTCAACGTGCGAGTCGCCGCCGTCGAGAAGCTCGCCGTTCGATGACGAGACTGTAATCGCCGTTGCAGTGGCGTTCGTTGTGAGCAAGCCGCCGAGCGTGATGTCGCCAGTTGCTGAGAGCGCGATCGTGCCGCTGCCGGCGTTGAGCAATGAGCCGTCGGTCTGCGTGATTGCTCCGGCGGTTGTTGTGACGTCGATGTTGCCGGTCGTTGAGGTGATGTCGCCCGCTGCGGCGAACGTGATGGCGCCGGTGCCCGAGAGTGTGATGTTGCCGCTGTCGGTTGTGAGTCCGGCGTTGAGCGCGATCGTGCTGCCGGAGAGCGAGATCGTTTCAGTCGAGCCGGCAGTGGTGTTGATCGCGCCGTTGATCGTGATGCTCTCCGCATCGAACAGCAGGGTTCCGGCATTGCCCGTTCCGAGTGTGAGCGGCGCGTCGCTTGTGATGCTGTCAGTGCCCGCGCCGGCGTCGATGCTGACGCTCGGGATGAAGCCGCTGTCGACGGCGGCGATGTTGATGGTGTCGTCTGCCGTGCCGCCGTTCAGGGAAAAACTGTTGCTCGGGTTC
>CAZNMS010000414.1:0-8081 GCA_964573505.1 uncultured Planctomycetaceae bacterium
CGCAAAGGCCGTTGAACCTCCGGCACAAGGCCGGGGGCGAAAAGATCACAGCCTCTCCGCGAAAGGCGACTATCGCGCGGCAGCGGGCACGCTCATGTCCCGAGCGGAACGACGCTGCGAGAGTTGCGGAATCTCTGAGAGCGTCTCTGTCGCATCGTCTGCGGAGTTGAGCAGTTCGCTCGCACGCTCCAGCAATCGCAAAGTGTCGTGCTCAGTGCGGACTTCGCGTTCGATGTCGAGTTCTTGTCGCACCTCTTGAGCACGACAGTTCTCGAAGATGCGGTCCATGATCTCTGTAACACGAATTACCTCAGCATAAGGAATCGGCGGCGCTGCTCCGTCGAGAATGCTGTCGTAGAAGCGGCGAAAGAGTTCTCGCATTCCGGCGAAGTAGTTGAACTCACCGCGTCCGAAGCGGCGGAAGTTTCGCGCCAGATTGCTGACGACTTCTTTGCATTGCTGCAGCGGTGCTTCGAGTCGCGCGAGTGCTCCCGGCAACTTCGTCGCGCGGTCCATGCGAATCAGTTGCGAGTTGAGATCGACCTCAAAGCTGCCCTTCGTGCCATAGACCCGAGTGAGTCGATGCAGCGGCTTTGTCGTGCTCATGAAGAGCAAGCTGCCGGTCGTTCGCTTGCCGCGCAATTGCACGCGGAGTTCGGTCGGGAATGGAACCGACTCCAGTTTGCAGAACCACTCGGCCCATAACGCAGGGCACGGATCGTCGAGAAACTCGGTAATGCGATAGAGCGGATGCGACATCGTGTTGTGAAACAAACCGCCGGGCAGTCGTCGCACCCAATGCGACGGATCGCGCACAACGGTCGCTCCGAACGGCCCGTCGATCGGATAGCACAGCACCGAGTCGACATGCTGCACTTCTCCGATCGCGCCCGA
Source organism: uncultured Planctomycetaceae bacterium (assembly GCA_964573505.1). GTDB lineage: Bacteria > Planctomycetota > Planctomycetia > Planctomycetales > Planctomycetaceae > AM-0621. The sequence continues at coordinate 895 of CAZNMS010000414.1, forward strand.
ATCGACGATGCGACGACAGTCGAGCCAAATGGGATCGAAGAGCTGATCGTGCCCCAAACAGACGAGTCGTTGATTGGCTTGAGCAACGTCGAGCACGCGTCGCGCGTCGGTCGCATTCAGCGTGAAAGGCTTCTCGACATAGACATGCACGCCCGCCGCAAGCAGTTCGGTCGCGAGGTTCGCATGTGCCTGTACCGGGGTCGTGATATGCACAACGTCGGGCTTTGCTTTGTCGAGCATCTCGCTGACGGACGAGAACTGACCGGGAACATTGAAGCGTTCGGCAGCTTGCCGCGCGAGGAGCGGTTCAAGATCGCAAACGCCGACAAGCTCTGCTTGCGGGAGCAGTTTGATCTGCTGCAAATGAGCGTCGGCAATCTGCCCGCAGCCGACGAGCGCGACTCGAAGTTGTTGTGTTCTTGCCATGAGGATGAGGTCTTTCGGAAACGTGTTCACGAAGAGAGACACCCTCAATTATTCCCGCGCTAAGCCACTGAAACGGCGATTTGCCGCGCGCGCTTCAGCTTTCTGCCTGTCGAAGCGCATCGAGATTCCGAACCGTCACGTGACAGCTCGCAACGAACTGAGTGGTGAGCGGGAGAATGCACATTCGCTGGCCGGCAGCTTCAGTCACGGAGCCACTGAGTGACATAGGCGAGTCGCCCCGAGGTTGTGATCTTTTCGCCCCCGGCCTTGTACCGGGGGTTCAACGGCCATTGCGCCACCTAAAATCAAGGGCAATTCGAGTAGCGCAAAGGCCGTTAAACCCCCGAGACAAGCTCGGGGGCGATTTAACCGCAGCCTCTACGCCACTCGCGCACTCATGCGATGCGGCACCTCGCAAAAAAAGAAAGGCTCGCTTGCGCGAGCCTTTCAGTATCTGCGAATGAGTCGAATCAGCCGCCTTTGCGGCACCGATTAAAACTCTTTGGCGTTGATCCATGTCATCATTTTGCGGAGCTGCTTGCCGACCTGCTCGATCAAGTGCGAACGCTCGCGACGACGAACGGCCTTGAAGCCTGCTTGATTGGCTTTGTTCTCCAAGATCCACTCGCGAGCAAACTGCCCGGTTTGAATCTCGGTCAGAATCTTCTTCATCTCGGCCTTTGTCTGCTCGGTCACGATGCGCGGGCCGCGCGTGTAATCGCCGTACTCAGCGGTGTTCGAAACGCTGTAGCGCATGTAGTTCAGACCGCCTTGATAGAAGAGGTCAACGATCAGCTTCAGCTCGTGCATGCACTCGAAGTACGCCATCTCAGGCTGATAACCGGCTTCGACGAGTGTCTCGAAGGCCGCCTTCACAAGAGCACTCACGCCGCCGCAGAGAACGACTTGCTCGCCGAAGAGGTCCGTTTCGGTCTCTTCTGCGAATGAGGTCTCGATCACACCCCCGCGAGTACCGCCGATGCCCTTCGCATACGCGAGAGCGAGCTTACGCGACGACTCGGAAGCGCCTTCGCTGAGCGCGATGAGCGACGGAACGCCGCCGCCTTTGACGTACTCGCTGCGAACGAGATGGCCGGGGCCCTTCGGTGCAACGAGAGCGCAATCGATGCCTTGCGGCGGAACGATTTGATTGAAGTGAATGTTGAAGCCGTGCGAGCACATCAGCAGGTTGCCGGGCTTCAGATTCGGCTTGATGTCGGCCTTGAAGACGTCGCCTTGCACTTCGTCGGGAAGCAGAACGTTGATGAGGTCGCCCTTATCCGCAGCTTCGGCTGCCGAGACCGGCTTGAATCCGTGACTGACCGCGAGGTCATAGTTCGCACTGCCCGGACGCTGACCGACGATGACGTTGCAGCCGCTGTCTCGCAGATTCTGAGCTTGAGCATGTCCCTGACTGCCGTAGCCAATGATCGCGATCGTCTTGTTCTTCAAGAGCGAGAGATCGGCATCGTCGTCGTAGTAAACCTTGATCGCCATGTTCGTACTTTCGAGGGTGAGAGAAGAAGAAAAGTGGTTCGGAAGTTTGTTTGGCTGTTGTCGTATTTCGCTCGGCGAAAGGACGTCTTCAGATGGAATTTGCGCTACACCGTGCGCTGAGTTTGCTCGGCCAGCAAGACGCTCTTTCGCGGAGCGAAAGGCGACAATGGAAGAGACCGAGTGGCCTTAGGCCGCCGCAGTCGGATCCTCATGAGCAGCACGCTCGGCGATATCCACGTTCTCGGCGTTTGAACGCAGCAGCGCAATCCGTCCGGTGCGCACCATCTCGAGAATGCCGAACGGGCGCATCAAGTCGATGAAGGCTTCGAGCTTATTCTCCTTGCCGGAGATCTCGATCATCACATGCTCGGGAGCAACGTCGACGACATTGCCGCGGAAGATGTCGACCAGTTCTTTGACCTCAGAGCGCTTCTGCGAGCACGCCTTGACCTTGATCAGCATCAGATCGCGTTCGACGAATGTGCCTGTCGGGAAGTCGATGACCTTCACGACCGGGATCAGCTTTTCGAGCTGCTTGCGGACCTGCTCCAACGTCTTATCGGTCCCGCTGACGACGAAGGTGATGCGCGAGAACTCCGAGTTTTCAGTCTCGCCGACCGCGAGGCTTTCAATGTTGTAGGCTCGCGATGCGAGCATCCCGGAGATCTGAGCCAGCACACCCGGCTGATTCACGACAATGGCTGAGAGAACGTGCTTCATGACTGGTCAATTCGCGGCCCGCGTCACGGCACAACGAGGCGACACAATCAGCCTCACAACGCCAATGCAACGACCCGCCAAGGTCTGAAAAAGAAGCCCATCAGAGCCTACGAAACTCGCAAAAAACCGCTGAAAATTCGCAAGTTTGGGGCCAAAGGGGCGGGCATCCTAGTAGTGCCCCCCCCTCGAAACAACGATCGCTTCCCGATTTCAAAATCACCGGCGAACGCAAGTGCGAACAAACCGGAGCAACGCGACGCACGCTCGGCTGCTAGATCACTTGCGTCTGAGGATCGGGAATTCTGCGTCGCGTTTTCAGAGGGAGCGGCAGATCGCTAGCCGCACACACCGGGGCTCGTCGGATTAAGAGTAAGATTAAGAGTACGACTGTGCGTACCATTTATTACACGGTACCGGTCACAGGTTGTGAGTCTTCTTAATCTTAATCTTAATCCGCCTTTTCGCAGACTCGTCGGTCTGATCGTTGCAGAACCGCGCTGAGAGCTATCTCACCGTCACAAGAACCGACGTCTCAGAGATCACGGGCAGTCCGTCCTTCGCTGACTCCGCGCGGATAACGAGCGAGAGTTCGCCGGTTGGCGCAGCGGTCATTGCCGCCAGTTTGACGGTGAACTCGGCGTCGCGCCGATCGGGAGCAATGACAATCGAGTCAGCGGCAAAGAAGCGATTGGCTCCGGCATTCGACGACAGCGAAACGCGAACGGGATCCTTCAAGCTTTCAGCACGCGAGATCGTGAGTGGAATGCGAAGTACATCTCCGCTCTTCAGGACGGGCTCGCCGGCTGCATGACTTAGCTTGAGCAACGCGCCTTCGGGCAAGATGCCGATGCGGAGTTCTTGCCGTTGCAGCAACGTGCGGACGTTGCCTTTCGGATCGGGCACCTTCACCGCACCGTTCAGGATCATGCGGCTCGTCTTTGTCGTCTCCATCCACTCTGGCACGAAGATCGGATAGTCGACGCGGGACGCATCGGCCTTTACGACATACTCACCGCTCGCGAGTCCTTGCCGATGTCGCTGCTGCTTTGACGTCATCTCGAGCACGATCTCACCGGCATAGCCTTCGAGCCGTTCGATCGTCAGCGGCGCGAGATACGTGCTGCCGCGATGCACTTTGCGAACATCGTCGAGCCCGTCGGGAATGATCTTGATGCGCGGCTTCATGATCGTCGCGAGGACGAACTTGCCGAGCGGCCGAGCGACCTCTTGCCCGTTGATCGTCGCCTTTGCGGAGACCTCGACCATTGAAGCCGACGTTGCGGCATCCTCTGCCGCAGTGAAGTCGAGCGAGAGGTCGAGCTTCTTCTCGGCAATCACGAGTTCGTTCGGCACGGTGACTCCCGCCGGAAGTCCCGTGACTTGCAACGTGATCGCCCCCGTAAAGCCGCCGCTGCGAGTCGCCTTCAGCGGCACTTTGCTCGTCGCTCCGACAGCAACCGTTTGCAGAGGCGGCAGCGAGATCGAGAAGTCTTCATCAACGGGCTCAAGCACGAGCCGATAGTTCGCAGCCTTTGAACCGCTCGCCCCCGAACGATCCGTCAGCACAATCTGATAGTCGCCATCAGACGGGACCGCGAACTCAACATCAGCGTCGGTCGTGCCCGGTGCGTCTTCCTGCATCGCGAGTTGCTTGCCGTCGGCATTGAGGACGGCGACATCAAGATCGAGCGGCGAGCCGATCGAGCGTGCCTCAGCACGGATCGACCACTTCTCGCCCTTCTTGAACGCGACGGTGTAACGATCATTACCGAAGCGCGAATCAATGAAGCCCGTGACGGCTCCCGGTACTTCGAGCTTGCGATCGGAGAGGTCCGCTTCAAGCCGCTCGTTGAAGTCGGAAAGTCCGATCGCCGAAGCACGCTCAACCGCACCGACAGCAGCGACCGCCTTCGCGTTCTTCGCCGGCTTTCCTTTGCCCGCCGGCGCGCCGGGCTTCGCTCCGCCTTCTCCGCGAAACGTCAGCGCGAATGGGAGTTGAGCAAGAGCAGCACTCGTCGGCTCATTCGGAAACGCGATGTCGTGCGCAACCGACTCGGTCTTGTTGCCATGATCAAGCACGACTTCGACGCGCCGCGTCTCGCCGCGTTTGCCTGCTGCCGGATACGTCGCAACGACCCGCGGGCCTTCGGTCATCGTCAGCCGATAGACGTAAGAGCGATCGCCCGCGTAATCGAGATCGTGAATGCTCAGCACATAAGACTCGTCCGCTTGAGCGGCGAACGTGAATTGCAGATCTCGTCCGGCGGTATCCGCAGTGTCGACGACGATGCGGCCTTTCGAATCGACGATCTTCAGCATTGCATGCAGCGGCGACTTCAGTTGTCGCGCGGTGAGTTCAACAGTGACCGGACCAGTCTTCGAAGCGCGGAACTGATAGCGGTCGATCTCTTCGATCTTGCGAATCTGTCCCGAGACCGTCACCGGCAATGCGGGTAGCACTTGCGGTCCGCTCTCCGGCATTGCTTCAGAGACTTCGGGAGTCGAGCCGACATGAATCGCTCCGACGGGCGAGATGCCGTTCGCATTCACGACCTGAAACAAAACGATGCCCGGAGCAACATCCGCCGGCACAGTGATCCGCGCGGGGAACTCGCGCGGTAGCGGCCATGCGTAGCCTCGCGCTTTGAGTCCGAACCAATACGGCGGCTCGGGCACGAGCACCTCTGACGGAGCGCCAGTGAACTCCATCTTGATGCGGGGATCATGCACGATGATCTGCATGTCCGGCGTCCAGTCGTAGCCGCCGAGCACGACGGGAGTCGTCGTCCCGACCTTCACTCCTGCCGGGTGCATATAGCCAATCTCAGGAGCCAATTGAGCGACCCCGATCGACGGCACGGCAGCAAGACAGCAAGCCAAAGCAGCAACGCGCAGCATGATCTATCTCCGAGACATTCCGCTGAGGTCTTCCTCACGCGGGGTGAATTGAGGCCATCTCGTACGACTCGTTTGCGATTTCTTGTCGGCTTGCGCCCAGTGTGGTGCGACGCTCCGCGTCGCGACTCCCGACGCGGAGCGTCGGGCCACAATGGTTGCCGCTCGCCTTACGAGTTCTCCACCAGCACTTCCGTCATTGATTCGTCGAGCAAGCGAATGATCTCGTCGATCTGCTCTTCAGTGACGACCAGTGGCGGACCGACGGCGATCCAGTGCGGGTCGAAGCGCGTCAGCAAGCCCTTTGCGAGGGCTTGCTTGCCGATGCTCATGCCAATGGGCGGATTGAAGCGACTCTTCGTTGCCGGATCGGCAACCAGTTCGATGCCGAGAAAGAGTCCCTTGCCGCGAATGTCTCCGATGACGCCGTGCCGCTTCAGTGATTCGAAGCCGGCTCGCAGTCGCTCGCCCATTCGCCGCGCGTTGCCGCAGAGGTCTCGTTCAACGATTTCGTCGAGCGTTGCGAGTCCCGCAGCGCAGGCGAGCGGATTGCCTTCAAACGTATGCCCCTCGACGAAGCCCGGATTGACGGCGGGGTCGCCCCAAAAGGCATCGGCAACATGCTTGCGGCACAAGACGGCAGACAGCGGCGCATAGCCCCCGCTGATGCCTTTGCCTAAGCAGATGATGTCGGGAGTGACATTGAAGGTCTGCGACGCGAAAAGCTGACCGGTACGACCGGCGCCGCAAATGATCTCATCAAAGATCAGCAGCACGTTGTGCCGGTCACAGATCTCGCGCAGCATCGGCAAGTACTCGTCCGGCGGGTCGATGATGCCGCCCGTATGACCGATCGGCTCAACGATGATCGCAGCAACGGTCTCGGGATCTTCGAGAGCAATCATGTCCCCGATCAGACTCGCGCAAGTGATGTTGCAACTCGGGTATTCCTTACCGAACGGGCAGCGATAGCACGTCGGCGGGAAGACATGCAGAAAGCCCGGAGCGAGCGGTTCATTGACGGTCTTGCGCGACGACAAACCCGACGCCGACAGCGAGCCCAATGTCGCTCCGTGCCATGAGTGATAGCGCGAGATGATCTTGTACTTGCCGGGATGCCCCGTGAGTTTGTGATACTGCCGCGCCATCTTGAACGCGGCTTCGGTCGCTTCCGATCCGCCGCACTCAAGCTTCACCGTCGAGATATCTCCGGGAGCAAGCTCAACCAGTCGATTCGCGAGTCGTACCGCGAGAGGATTCGATCCGTGCATCGCCGGCGAGAAGCAGAGCGTATCCATCTGCGCTTTGACGGCGTTGATGACTCGCTGATTCCCGTGCCCGACGCTGACGACATAAATGCCCGACAGCGCATCGAGATAACGCTTGCCGTGCACGTCCCAGTAATAGCAACCGTCGGACTTCGACATGAGCAGCGGTTCGCGCACGAACTCGGACATCTGAGCGCGAATAAAGATCTGCTTGAGGAATCGTTCTTCGGATGTCTGCGCGTCGGTGATGCTATTCGCGAGCGAAGTCATGAAGGGCCTTCCGTTAGTGAGTGAGCGAGATGAATCGTGAATTCGGGGTCGGGGGTGAGAAAAATTAAAAATATTTGGGGGGTAAAAGGGGAAATAAAGAAAGAGGCCCCG
>CAZNMS010000415.1:0-8075 GCA_964573505.1 uncultured Planctomycetaceae bacterium
GAGCACTCGTTCGGGTCGGAACTCGCGAATGAGCTGCACGGCGATGCGCGTCTCGGGTTCGCTCTCCGGCTTTGGTCCCGGATGAAAGCGCGGAGTCTTCGCGGTCGCGTCCCAGTTCGTTGCGGGGAAGTTGCGATTGAGATCGACGCCATTCTGATTGGTCCGCGTCTTTGCCTGAGTGCCGTCGGGATTGAGGTTCCTCACGATCAACACCGTGACGCCCTCCGTTAGCTTCGAGTCAGCCTTCAGCTCTTCCGTGAACCACTCGATGAGCGGCAAGCCTTCGGGCTCGTCTCCGTGAATGCCGCCGATGAACAGCACGTGCCGCTCGCCGGTGCCAATCATCACCGCCTCGATCGGACGACCGGCGACGGACTCACCGAGCTTGAGCCACTCGGGACTCGCAGCTCGAAGCTCGTCGATCTGAGTTCGCGGCGCCGGCTCAATGATCGTCGGCTTTGAGGGAGCACTGCTCTCATCGCAGCAGCCAGTTGGCCGCCGCGCCTCATGAGCAATCTCTGCGTGAGAGCGCGTCGTCGCGTGCTTGATCGTGAGCGATGGCAAGTTCGCCGATCGCTCGGGCAACGAGCGCAGCCAACTGAGGCTACTCGTGCAGCCGACGATCGCGCCGAATCCGAGCAAAAGCGCAATGAGGCCACTGCTGACTGCTCGCGCTCTTGAGACTCGCCGCGTCGACGGAGCGAGAGTGAGTGGCGCGGCTGAAGAGGTCGGCTTCGGTTTCATGCACTTCGTTTCGGCATTCGGCCCGACTCGAAAACTTCGAGCTTCGGCAGAAATCACGAAGTCGCTCGTGATGTTGCGTCGCGGCAACGCACTTTGCCCCGTCTGTCACGGCTTCGAGGCCGCGTCGTTCTGACGGTTCGACGCGAGATGCCGACGCCTCAGTCAGGTGACGCCGGCTGAAGAAAAGAGCCCCGCTCGGACGGCCTGCCGATGACGCTTCAACGGCCAGTCAGGCATGCTCGGCAGTACCTCACAATTCAGACTTCCTTACAGCGAGGTGTTGAGTCTCGGCATCAAAGTGTAAAGGGCGCTAATCAAATGAAGGCCATTTACGGGGTTCTCGGCAGCGCGCCTTTACATGGCAACATCCCGACGAGAGCGACTGGGGCTCTCAACTCAGCCTCCGAAAAATCTCTAAGTCGATGTCGGGTTCAGGCTTTAGGTCGAGTGGCGGCGCTCCGATCGAGAGGCTCTTCGAATCCCGGCACACCGGCTGCGATTACTTCCCGACGTGATGACAACCGAACGATGGCTCAAGGGAGCCAACAGTTAGCAAGGGTTGCTAACTGCGACGGTCGCCTCACGCCGAGCCGATGTTGGCTCAATCTCTCTCACACTCGCACAGGGGAACGACAATGAAACTGATGGGAAAACTCTTCCGTGATGACGCTGGCTTCATCATCTCCGCCGAACTGGTCCTCGTGATGACGATTGGCGTCCTCGCAATGGTCGTCGGACTCACCGCCGTTCGTGATGCCGTGACTCACGAACTCAACGACATCTCGCACGCCATCGGAGCTGTCTCGCAGACCTACAACGTTGTTGGACTGGAGAAGGCTGCTGGTAAGTGTGCCAATCACGCTGCGATCAATGGCTTCGGCTTCAACGACGACGCTGATGAATGCGATTGCAAGGTCGTCGAACTGATCGACGTCTGCGGCAAGGACGATCCGAGCACCGGTCGCGATGAATAATCGCGTCTGAGTAGGAATCGTTACACACCGGATTCGACTCCGGGACGCGGCTACGTCCCGGAGTCCCTCCGCCCTGCTCTGCAACTCTCAACAACGAGTCCTCAGCCAAGAACAACAAGCACTCCGTTCAAACTGAACCCGAGCCACTTGCCGCTGAGAGTTCGCTTCGAACGCGACCTCGTTGTTCATCTCGCCTCTTGAAGAGGCACAACTTCGAGCCAGCAACCGACCTGAGCTGCTCGATGGGGCCGTCAAAGTGTCGTGAGCAGCAAGGCGACGTCTCGCCGGCTGCTGCTTCAAACGACGCTGCTTTTGTCCGCATCGCCAATGCCGCGTGACCGACGCGGTTCAGGTCAAACCACACGGAAGTGGTCACGTCTGAAGAATCATCTCTCTCTCACACACACGCACTCGCACAAGACACAGAGGACATATCCATGAAGACTCTCATGCAAACTTTCGCTCGCGATGAACACGGCTTTGTGATCTCGGCTGAATTGGTACTCGTCATGACGATCGGCGTGCTCGCCATGGTCGTCGGCCTGACCGCAGTTCGCGACGCCGTCACACACGAACTCAACGATATCTCGCATGCCTTCGGATCCGTCTCGCAGACGTATCACTACGTTGGCCTCTCAAAGAACTGCAAGAACGGCACGCACGCCTCAATTAACGGTGCCGGGTTCAACGACAGCGCTGACGAATGCGATTGCAAAGTCGTCGAGCTGATCAGCGTCTGCGGCAAGGATGACCCGAGCACCGGCCGCGACGAGTAATCCGTCCTCACAATGATGTTGAACAACACATCGCACCTGCACCGTCACCGGCAACGTGACACAAGAATTACAGCCAGTCACAGAGTCTGGCGATGCGGCTCAGCAAGGTTGGAATAACCTCTGAGTCGTCCTGTGCCCCCGGTTCGAGCACCCGCTCGAACCGGGGTTTTTCGTTGTTGAGGTAATAAAAGGGCTCTCCGCCATTCGTGTTGAGTCTTGTGTTGAGTGAGCCGCAAGGCGCTAGCCGCGGGTTCTGAATGCGGCCAGAACCGGCGGCTAGCGCCCTGCCGCTCACAGTCATCAACACGAATGGCAGAGAGCCAATAGAAGTTCCTGCTGCGAGTACTCAGGCACGCTCCGAGTTCGGAACGATGCGCTCTCGGAAGAATGGTCGTTGCTCCTCGCACTTCTCGGCAGGATGTCCATAATCCGCGAAGGCCACTCAGCCCGGTGTCGGAAGTGAAGGCACTTCTCTGGGCGATGAGGCTGCAATATCGCGTTTAACACGAGGACATCATGGATTTGGCGAAGAATCGCACCGGAGTGCAGGCAACCGAAGTGACTGGCGCAGCTCAGGGTATGAACGCAGGGGTCAACTCGGTGAGCGACACTTCACCGACCGCAGGCGTAGCGGCAAACAGCCAGTCGCAAGATATTGATACAGGCGACTCTGAGTCGTTCGATATCTATCAGGTAATCTTCGATGACGACGGAGAAAGTGATGAGCAAATATGTACTAATTACAACAATCGGTTGTATGAACTTTTTATGATGTCGCCGGAGGCCCAACAACTCAGAGATACCGGAGTTGAAGTTGGTTGGACATATTCCTTAATTGAGTATGGAACGAATTACGCCGGTGCCACCGTGCCCAATTTGACGCTCGCCGATCTCCGGGACGCACTGTTCGATTACTTTCCGCGCAAGGTCTCGGTTGATGCGAGTCGCGCTCCCGAAGTCGTCGCCGAATTGCGATCGTTTTGGCTGTTTTTGCAGCGTGTCTTCTCCCTCAAGAATGCCGCCGAAATGATCGACTTTCTCGACGAGGAAGCGGCCGAGCGACTACGCGAAGCACTCGGCGATGAATCTAATTTTGGTATGGCAAAATCATTCTTCATGGGCGGGAAGCAAGCCGGCTTTGACATGACTTCGCAGGAGGGCCTCGCCGCCTACATGCAATTTTACAACGCGCAAATAGCAAGCAGGCAGGCATCAAACGCGAAGAGTCCTTTTGACTTTGTGCGTGGAGCAACAAGGGGCGCCGGTTTCGGGAGCACGAGCATGCCCGGCACTCGCGATTTTGTGAGTGAAGAGCGGCAGAAGAGACGCGACGAAAAGAAGCGGCAGCGGCAGGCGAAGGCACGCAATCGCAAATAGTGAAGTGACGAAGTCGCCGCCTCGCGCTGCGAAAGAGAACGTGGGCGTGCCGGTGAAAAAAACTGGATTGCGCAGGCTCTCCACTGACCCTGCGTCGGTGGGAGCAACGACTGGTGAGCTAACGATCTCGAAGTCAGAAGTTCTTCCGAAGAGCGTCGTTCGCTGACGTCGGCGTTGCTCGAACGATCCTTAGCCGACCAGTCGCTGCTTCCACCGACACGGGGTCGGTGGAGAGCGGACGGGACACAGCGCATTCTCGTTGTTAGCCGACCAGTCGCTGCTTCCACCGACGCGGGGTCGGTGGGGAGCTAACTACGCCGCGCGTGCTGCCGTTCCAACGCTCGAAGTCAACGCGAGATCGACTGCTATTTGCTGTCGAAATGCCGTCACTTCTTCGGATCGACCTGCTCGTTCGCAAATGTCGGCAAGGATCGTCAGCAGTCCGACGCGTGCTCCCGGTCGAGCGGTCTTTAAGCCGCGACGCGCAGCGACCTCAGCCTTCGTCATGTGGCGCCAAGCAGTCTTTGCCAGAAACGCGCGAGCGCAGGCTTCGTAGCAATGCTCAGGCTGAGCCGACTCACGCGCGGCTTCTCCGAACCAACGCTCAGCTAAGGCGATGTTGCCGAGATCGAAGTGCGACTGGGCGAGCGCCAAACGCAACTTCGTCATCAATCGCTCGTCGGGATGACTGAGATCTTCATGCAGTCGCAGAGCTTGCTCACTGACGGCCAATCTCAATGCAGCCCATTCGACTCCGTCGCGCGATGCCTGTCCGAGTGCGTCGACAAAGATCGGCACCCATTCCTCAATGCCAGTCGTGCCAGCAAAGCATTCGTCGAAGTCCTCGATCGAATCGAACCGGTATGCCTCGAGCAGCACAGCGATCGACTGCCATGCCAGCATCCAAATGGCGCAGGCGGCTGCGGTGCCGTACTTCGTTTGAGCTGCGAGGCCGTCCTGAATCCATTCGTCGACGCGCTCGAAGTTCGGATGCTCGGGAAACCAGCGCTTCCACAAAGTGGTGATGCTGACCCAACACCAATCTTCGACTTCAGCATGCGGTTGCGGGACTTGATCTTCCTTCAACAACCATCGGGTCATGCCCTCTGCTGATGGGAACTGTTTGACGAGCTTTCCCAGTCGTTCTCGGTCCAGCTTGATGCCGCACTCCGTCAGTTTGTTGAGGAGTTGCTCGTCCGTCAGAGCCTCTCCACACGAGAGGAACGGTCGGTCGGGCGCGATGACTTGCAGGCGCGGTTCCGTCGCGTCAGCGCAAAATCGTTCGAGTCGTCGATTCTCAGCCGCTTTTGAGACCATCATGGTCGCCTCCGTTTCGTCCATGAAACGCGCGGGACTGTAGAGATCCCTTTGAAATGCTCCTACACGAGTTTTGCCCGAAATTGGGCGAGGGTGCGTGAGCTACTTTCGCGGTCGATTCATGCCGTTTTTTTGCGGCTTGCGAGGATGAATTGAGGCATCGGCCGTTTAGACCGCAGGCAACCTCGAAGGAGCAGCGGGTTGCTCGTGAATTGGGATCGCGGTACTGCTGCGGGGTGTCGGAATGATTACTCTTGATGCTCTCTCATTAAGGATGCCGAGCGATGAAATGGCTGCTCTTAGCGCGTTGTTGGTTGTTGGGTTTGGCGGTGTGCCTCGTGACGAGTAACGGGTTCGCTCAGCCAGTCGGGCCGCAACCCTGGTGGCCGTCGCAGCCGAGACCTCTGCCGTTCGTGCATCCGTTGTTCTCGGATGAGATGGTGTTGCAGCGCGATCTGGATGCACCCATTTGGGGATGGGCGGAGGCCGGTGAGGAGATCTCCATCACGCTCGACGCCGAACAGCCGGGGGCACGTCAGATTGGAAAAGCTGTCACTGCTGCTGATGGCAAGTGGACGGCAAAGCTTGCTCCGCAGCGAGCCGGCGGACCTCATACGTTGACCGTCGAGAGCAAGTCCGCGCAGCCGAATGGCACCGCGCGGAAAGTGACGCTCCGCAACGTGCTCATTGGCGATGTTTGGCTCTGCACCGGGCAGTCGAACATGAATTGGCCCGTGCGTCTTTCGACCAATGGCGAAGAGGAAGCGAAGCAGGCCAACAACCCCGAGATCAGGTCGTTCACGGTCAGCCATTTCCCGTCGCTCGTGCCCGAGAAGTTGCCTCCACCGGCGAAGTGGGAGCCCTGCTCTCCCGAGTTTGTCCGCAACTTCAGCGGCGTCGGGTACTTCTTCGCGCGAGAGATTCAGAAAACTCAGAAGGTGCCGATCGGAATCATCCATTCGTCGGCGGGAGCGACCGCAGCCGAGTCATGGGTCAGTGCTGAAACGCTGCGAAAGGTCATGCCCTATGACTTCAAAGATCGGCTCGACGAGCGCGAGCAGTTGCTCGCGAGCTTTGGCGCGGACTTCGATTACTTCCGCGCTCTTGAGCAATGGACGGCGGCCGTTGATCCCGAGAGTGGTAAGAAACACTACATCTCAGACCCGGACTTGAAGACCGATGATTGGCTCGACATCAGCGTGCCGAAAGCATGGGAAGAAACCGGTGTCGAAGCGCTGAAGGACTTCGATGGCTTTGTTTGGTTTCGACATACGTTCGACGTGCCCGAGTCATGGACCGGCAAGGATCTTGTCTTCGATCTGTCGGTCATCAATGACCTCGATGTTGTGTGGCTGAATGGAAAGCTGATTGGCTCGAAGCAGCTCGGCGGCATCCGCAGTTATGCGGTCGATGCAAAGCTCGTGAAGCCGGGGAAGAACCTGCTGGTCGCGGCCATCTTGAATCACAAAGAAAAGGGACCGGGCGGGTTCTGTTCGGGACCGAACAACATCGGAATCAGAGCGGCAAAGAATCCCGGCAATGAGCGGTTGAAGATTGCCGGGACATGGAAAGCAAAGCCGGTCGTCGCGTTGTCGAACCTCAAGCACCCGGCTCCGCAACCCGCGCTGACGCACTACAAGATGATTAGCGCTCAATACAACGGGATGATCGCCCCGCTGATCCCTTACGGAATCAAAGGAGCGTTGTGGTATCAGGGCGAAGCGAATGGTCCGTTCTGGTTGCAGTATCGGCGGCTGCTCCCGACGTTGATCGCGGATTGGCGAGCACGCTTTGAGGTCGGCGACTTCCCGTTCTTGATTGTGTCACTGGCGAACCTGAATCAATTGCAGACTCAGCCGGTTGAACCCGGTTGGGCAGAGATCCGCGAATCGCAATGGCGCACGGCGCGGACGGTTCCGAATACCGGCCTCGCGATGACGATCGACATCGGCGACCCGAAAGACATTCATCCGCGCAACAAGCAAGAAGTCGGACGGCGGTTGTCATTGGTCGCGCGGAATTTGGTCTATGGCGAGAAGGACGTGATCCACTCCGGTCCCGAGTTCTCCGAGATGCAGGTCGAACTACCGAAGGGCGACAAGATCCGGCTCTATTTCAAGCACGTACACGGCGGGCTGATGATCAAACCGGGCGACGAAAAACTGACCGGCTTCATCGTCGCCGGAGCCGACAAGAACTGGGTTTGGGCCGACGCGACGATCGAAGGCGAGACGATTGTGGTTTCATCGCCCGACGTGCCGCTGCCGAAGTACGTGCGCTACGGCTGGGCATGGAACCCGAAGGTCAACCTCTTCAATAAAGAGGGCCTACCGGCCATCACGTTTCGAACGGATGAGTGACGGCGCGTCTTCGCCAATGGAGTTACGAACTTTGTGTGTAAGAAGAGTTGCATTGACGCTGAAGTGTCATGCCTCGATCGAACTGCAAGGGGCATGCTCTTCACTGATACAGGGGCATTGGTCTCTACACACTTCGCAGCGAACAACAAAGCCGAAGTCTTTCTTGAGCACGACGCACTGTGACCAACTTGTTTCCCGAAACGGCCAACGCCTCAGTTCAAATTCTTACGTCGCCACTTCGTGCATCCTGCTGCGACAGGTCTGATTCAAAACCTCTGCTCTGCAAACACTTCAAAGCTTGTTGTTGAAAGACGAATTTGGGTGGCACGCCCTGAGGCTCAAGCGAAGGGCGTGTCTTCGAGACGCTCGCCACGCCCTTCGAGTACTCAGAGCGTGCCACCCACTTTGGTTGCGGCTCCGTCGCCCTAAGTCCTTCGCTCCTCTGCAGTAAAAACTATTGCATGAACCGCAGAGGAACGAAGGACGCGGAGAAAACATCACCGGATTCACGTTTTCCGAATGGTTGC
>CAZNMS010000416.1:0-8068 GCA_964573505.1 uncultured Planctomycetaceae bacterium
CTTCCTGACGGGCGCGGCTCTGCAACCTCGACGTGAACCATTCCCAAGTTTCGATCTACCGCTCGCCTCACGCCAGCAGTTCGGCGATGAGGCCGGTTTGGTCGATGCCTTGTAAGCCGTTGTCCGGGGAGCCGAACTTGTCGCGCGGTTTGCCGACGGCTTCTAACAACGTCAGGTACAGGTTCGACAACGTGCGATGCTTCTTTGCTCCGTAGCAGGGCAGTTGCACGTAGCGGCCGCCGGTCTTCAGCTTCTTGCCGATACCGCCGAGCAGCACGACCGGCCAGACGCGCAGGTTCGGATGATGGGCCTCGCCGGAATCGCTCAGGTACACGATCAACGTCCGGTCGAGCATCGTGCCGTCGCCCTCTTTGACCGACTCCAACTTCCGAGCCATCTCGGCAATCAACTGACAATGGAACTGCCGCGTCTTCACAAAGATTTGGTCCGTCGTCAGTCCATCAAACGTTTCGCCGTGCCCGACTCCGTGACCGCCGATCGGAATGCCGATGTCCGGGAACGCGAGGTAGTTTTGATGCCCTCCGCCCGACGCGATGGTGACGCTGTTGGTCAGCCCGGCGATGAGTGATGCGGTCGCGTTCTCGAACTGCGCTTTGAGACGATTCACTTCGGTCGGTTTGGCAAATCGCTCGTCAAGCTTCGGCAGAGCTTGCTTCAGTTGCGGGCCGATGGTCTCGATCCGGCCTTGTCGCGCGTGCAAGGTTTCGAGCGCTGAGAGGTACTCGTCGAGCTTCGCGCGCTCATCACCGACAAGCGCGTTGCGGGCCTTCCGAGTGTCGTCAGCGATGAAGTCGAGCAGATGCGTGCGTTGCTCGAATGCGGATCGATCGGCACCGCCAATGACACTGCCGAAGAGGCTGCGAAAAGCTTGCTCGGGATCGCACTGCAACGGAGCGGCCTTGCCAGCGTCGGCACACGAGATGAGGTAGTTGAAGGTCTGATCCTTCTTCTCAAGCACTCCCAATCCGACGTTGCGATACACCGCCGGGCAAGCATCACCCAATGCCCAGTCGATCGTTTGAGCGATCGGCCCCTGACTGCCGGGGTAGCAACCGAGTGCTCCGTGATTGGTCGAATGCCCGCCGGTTCCGCCTTCCGCGATGCAGCCCGACAGACCTTGCAGCAGCGTCAGTCGGTCCTTGAACGGAGTGAGTTCCGCAATCGCTGGCGGCAGTTCGTGATCGGCAAGTTTGGCCTCGACGGTGTCGGTGTTCGTGAAGGGGTTGTTGTCCCTACGCCCCGGCAGACCGACCGGAGTGATGTGAGCCGGGTTGATGCCGTTGCTCTGCACCACAAACACAAACCGCTGCCGCTCCGCCGCCGACTGCCCCGCTGCATGAGCCGCAATCTGATTCAAAATCGGTCCTAGAAGCGGAGCCCCCGCAGCCAACGTCAGTCCCTTGATCGCAGTACGACGATTGAAAGAAGCAGGCGATGTCATCATGGATTCCAAAACAAGGTGTTTGGTGACTTGTAGTTTGTATTACTCAGGGCGGCGTTTGTTTGAGAACGCCGTTGATAGTCGCCTTTCGCTCCGCGAAAGGGATTGTCGGCTTTTGCTCCGCAAAAGCTTCCTTTCGCGGAGCGAAAGGCGACTATCGGGGGCGATGTAATCGTTACTTCATCGCCGTCTCCTGCACCGACCTCTTCAAAAACGAATCCGACGTCAGCAATGAGACGAGCAACTCCTTAAAGCTGCCGCCGCTTTGTATGTAAGCGCGATCGGCAGCTTGCAGCGACGCAGCATCGGCCAGCGTTTCGTTTCGTCCGAGGTAGTAGCGGAACACATGCCGGATCCAAACTTGGCGGCAGTGATCGGAGTCGGCGATGCGAGTCACCAATTCGCGCGCGTCCTTAACGGGGCCATCCAACTTTTCATCACCGGTGTCCGTGATCGCTCCCGAAGTCACGAGCGGCATCGGTCGGTAGATGTCGCCTTTCGGCTTGCCCTTGTAGTCAACGTTGGCCTTTGTCGCTTCGACGTCGAGCACTTGATCGGTCGCCAACAAACGGCCGTAGTGATCGAAGCCCTCGAACGGCAGACCGAGGCTATCCATGTGCTGATGGCAGCGCTGACAGTCGACCGCCTGTGTCGTTGAAATGACACGGTCGCGCAGCGTGCGCGTCTTGTCATTGGGAACCGCCGCCGCAACGCCGATCGGCAGGTCGGGCACGCTGCCTCCGAGCAATCGCTCGCGGATGAAGCGTCCGCGGCGCACGATGTCGTTGTGAAAATTCTCGCTCCATGCGGTGAGCCAACTGGGCTGCATCAAGATGCCCAATCGCGTTCCGGCCTTCTGCTCGAACGGCTGCTTGTCGGTCCATTCGGTCAGACCATACAGCTCTTCGGGAACCGACTTGCCCTTCTGATTGTGCGCGTTCGGAATCAACGCTCGTTGCATCTCTTCTTTGCGCGTCTGCTTGTTGGTGCTCATCTTCACGTTCGCGAAGGCCAGAGGCGTTGTGAGCATCTGACGAAAGACCTCATTGTCTTCGGCGATCAAGTGCAGCACGAGCCGATCCGTGTCTTTGACCGCTTGATCGGGACGATGCCAAAGATCTTTCGGCTCGTCTTTGAAGACCTCGGTCGCGTTCTGATACTCGAAGTAATCGCGGAAGAACCCAAGCAATCGAGGCTTTTCGATCTTCGGATCGTTGAGGATGCGGCGGATTTGCTCGGCGAGTTCTTGGCGCGAATTCAGCTTGCCTTGCTCCGCCGCAGTGAGAATGCCGGGCTCGCGCCGATTCGTCAGAGCCGCCCCCACTGCGAGCGCTGCCTCGCGCGAAGTGAGCACGCCGTCGGTGCCGCCTAACTCATGACGAAAGAGCGCATCGGACTTCATCAAGATCGCCGTCAACACCGTGCGAGCCGCTCCGGCCCGATCACCATCACGCGCACATTTCTCATACAGCCCGTTGAACGCTTTGAGTTCGTCGTCCGCCGCCTTTCTTCCGAGCGCCAATTGGAACTGCTTGTGAATCGCTTTCTCCAATTGTTCCGGCTTCGGCTCAGTGGGAGCCATCAAGTCCGTGAACTCGCGGACGGTGTCATGTTTAGGTTGAACCTTGCCGTCTTCGATCGTATGCCGAGTCTGATCATGCACCATCAACTCAGCATTTCGCAGCAAGATCTCGGTGCTCGGTTCATCGACGCGCGCGAGTTCCGCGAAGTCCTTGATGCCGCGTTCTGGCTGAGCCGAGAACGGTTGCACGAGCCCCTTCGGCTCACCGCGCAAGACATCGCGCACCCATCCTTTGTAAGCATCAGGACTGACGCGCCACAGACGCGGAGCAATGGCGTTGTTGCCGTTGTTGTCCGTTCCATCCGCCTTCCCAAACAGCAACCGATGCGGGACGAGATTGCCCTGATTCGGCTTCGGCTGAGCCCGCCCGGCAAGCTGTCCCGTGACCCAGCGCAAGAACCGAGCCTTCGCGTCTTTATCCGGCTGAGCAACATCTTCCGGCGGCATCTGTCCCGAATGAACCTGCTGCAGAATCAAGCTCCAGCGCGAGCCTTCCGTGCGCACGTTGCCGGTCAGATCGTCAACGCGCACGCGGCCTTTGGGCTTCTCGACGTTGTGACATTGCGCGCAATGCTGCTTCAAAAACGAGACGGCAAAACCCCGCTCCGCAGCCTCAACGCCTGACTCCGCCGCGCTCACACGAGTCGGCACGAACCCGATCGCGGTCACGACAAGGACCAATGCATAGAAAGCAAATCTCAAGACAATGCTCCTCTTCAAGAAACCAGCACTCGTTCCCAAGCGGAGCATGGGAACGAGTGCCGTCTACTCGGTGCCTACTTCGCTCCCTTCAGCAAGTCGACCATCGCGTGCCCCATTGCCTCGCCGACGTCCATATAGACTTCCGCCTTGCCGCCGTAGTGACTGTTGCCGCTGCCACCTTGCGCCATCGGATTGGTGTAGATCGTCGCGACGTTGCCTTTGAACTCCGGGTACTTGCCGGTTGCTCCGTCGACAGCGAGATGCCCTTCGAGCACCAATCCACTCGGGCCAGTGCTGCCTTTCACGGATTCACCGAGAGTGCCGCAGACGAACTTGGCGTTGGGGGAATTGAACTCCTTCCGCAGCGCCTTGATGAATGCCACAAGGTTTTGCTCGTAGTGCGCGGCATGTCCGGCGTTGCCTGCGTCTCGCTCGCCCTGCCAGAAGAAGAAGCCAGCAACCTCATATCCCTTCGCACCCGGATAATGCTTATCGAGATCCGCTAACGCCTTCTTCGCGTCGCCAATATCAAAGTCCCATTGCTTACCGGCATACCAATCAATCGGCTTGCCGGCCTTGTCGACCCACGGAGCGGGTTCGGTCTTGAGCCCCTTTGCCGGGTCCATCTCCCAGAACTCGGGTTTGTCCTTGTAGCCGGCATAGACCAGCTTCTTTTCGACGCCGGCTTTGTCCTTGTCGACGAACTCGCGCCGCCCACTTCCCGGCGGCAGAAGATCCCATCCGAGTGCTCGGTTGCCGATGCAGCACTTGAGAATCATGACCGGCGCATCGATCGCATTGCCGAGCGGATGACCGATACCAAATTCCGGGCCGAGCGTATTTCCTTTTACTGTCATCCACTCATTATTCAGCGGACCTTTACCGGACATATATCGCACGAATCGCACATCCTGCCGCTCAATCCAACCGCCAGTATCATCAACAAGATATTGATACTTCTTCTTTTCCTTGACGGCATGCTCTAGCGAAATATCCGCACCCTTCACTTTGCCGAGCCCGACCATATTGGACTGGCCGAGCAGCACGAAAACCTGCACCGGCTTCGTCATATCCGCCGGCTTGCCATCAGGTCGCGGAATGGGTTTGCTGCTGTCCTGAGCGATCGCAGGCAGAGTCGCAAAAGCGAACGCTGCCACAAGGGCGAATCGACGAACGAATGATTTCATCATGTCTCCTTCGGTGAGTGATATAAGACAAGGCGAAGTTGTATTACCGCACAGAGAATAGATATTTTCCGCGCGAGTGGCCTTGAACTCTCGTTGATAGTCGCCTTTCGCCCCGAGAACAACCGCAGCGTCAAACGAAAAATTCGGGGCGTCATTGCAAACGGATGCCGCACTCACCGAGACGCGTTTGAAGACGCTCTTTCGCGGAGAGCTTGTGATTAAATCGCCCCGACCTTGCGTCGGGGGTTAGCGGCCTTTGCGCTACTCGAATTGCCCTTGATTTGAAGTAGCGCAAAGGCCGTTAAACCCCCGGCACAAGGCCGGGGGCGAAAAGATCACAGCCTCGGAGCGAACGGCGACCAACTGTCATAGACGCAATCTCGCTAAGAGCACGTACTTTTCGGGGACCGTCATACGGAGCGAACTTCGCAAAAACGGCACGGACTGGAAGTCCATGCTACGAAAATGAACTCCTCGAAGAGGCCCTCTTTGCACTTCTGCTTGCGGACTGCTTTGATTCGCCACTGCAATCGCGTCGTGAGTCGCTCGGACTTACTCCCACTTAATGCAGATGCTTCCGACAAAGTCCCTGATGGGCATTGCGGCGCGCTTTTGATTGGCCGCAGATCAGCCGGAGTGAGCACGTTGAAGCGTGCTCGTTGACTGTTGTTGGAATCGTCAGGAAGGGCTTCCTGTGTTCGACATTCTCATTCGCAACGGTTCGATCATCGACGGCACGGGCCGCAATCGGTTTGTGGGCGATCTCGGCATCAAAGGCGATCGCGTTGCGGAGATTGGGCAGCTCGAAGCCGCTCCCGCAAAGCGAGTCATTGATGCAACGGGACTCGTCGTCGCGCCGGGCTTTATCGACGTCCACAATCACTCGGACGGATGGCTCGTGCGAGAACGCAACTTCGCTCCGAAGACGTTGCAGGGCTTCACGACTGAAGTCTTGATGGCGGACGGCATCGGGTATGCGCCAGTCAATGAATACACCGCTCCCGAGTGGGTCTTCTATCTGCGCGCTCTCAATGGTTTGCGGCAGCAGGATTACTCCGGGTGGCGCACCTTCGAAGAGTTCTTGTCAGCGATCGCCGGTCGCACGGCTCAGAATGTTTGCTCTCACATCCCGTATGCGAACCTGCGTTCGATGGCGAAAGGATGGGGCCGAGGACTCGTTGATGACTTCGAGATGCGAGCGATTCAGCGGCAAATTCGCATCGGAATGGAAGCGGGCGCCGTCGGTGTTTCAACGGGCCTCGACTACATCGTGCAGTGCTTCTCGACGACCGATGAGCTTGTCGAAACGCTTAAAGTGATGGCCCCGTATGACGGCCTTTATGTCACTCATATCCGCTACAAGAAGGGGCTGATGGACGGCTTGAAGGAAGCCGTCGACATCGCGCGCCGCGCGGGAGTGAAGCTGCATGTCTCACACTTGAAGACGCACTCGCCGCAGATGCTCGACGAGCTGCTGACCTACATTGATCAAGTCCGCCGCGACGTCGATCTCTCGTATGACGTCTATCCGTATCAACGCGGCTCGACGCTGCTGAGCTACCTCTTGCCGTATGACATTTGGGAAGACGGCCCAATGGCTGCGATCGGCAAGCTCAATGATCCGGTCATTCGCGAGAAGTTTGCAGCGGGGCTCGAGGCGTACCGACTCGATCTCGATCAACTGCATATCGCCTGGGTTCACGGCAAGGACAACTCACACCATCAAGGCAAGCTCGTCAGCCAGTACATCGACGAGTCCGGCAAGTCTCCGGCGGATGCGCTGCTTGATCTGCTCATTGAAGAGCGACTCTCGGTGCTGATGGTTGTGAATGAGGGCGACGACAAGTTGATCGCGCCGTTCTTGCAGCACGATCTCTTCATGCTGGGATCGGACGGCATCTTCTGTGAAGGCGGAGCGGTTCATCCGCGAGTCTTCGGTTCGGTCGGTCGCTTCTTAGGCACGATGGTACGAGAGCGGCAGTTGCTCTCGCTCGAAGAGGCCATTGCGAAGCTGAGCAATCGCGCGGCCGTTCGATTCGGCTTGAAGAATCGAGGCGTGCTGAAGAAGGACGCGATCGCTGACGTTGTGCTGTTCGATCCCGAAACGATCATCGACCGCGCGACCTACGAAGATCCTCAGCAAGCGACGGTTGGCATCGAGACGGTGCTTGTGAACGGCACCCCGATCGTCGAGTCCGGCAAGCCCTGCGGCGACGACGCCACTCCCGGCCGCTACATCCGCTGCGGCCAGTAGCTTGGGATTCCATCCCGAGCGGGTGCGGGACCAATGTGTCAAAGACATCGAGATTCGCCGTCATAGAACGGCTGGCGCGGCCCGTCTTCAAGCCGATGAGAGAAGAATTGCGCCTCACACAAAGGCGCTCAGGCACGAGAAGAAAAATGAAGCAGTCTCAAGGTGCCTCGCGGTCAAACGGCTCTCACGACTTCGGGACAGTCGAGGGATACGCGGATGTCCGACGGTGAGGCAGCACGGACGTGGGCGTCCATGCTACGGATCCGCGACGTTATTCGGTGACGACTCCGCAACTCACATCTCAGTGATGATGTAATTCTTGTTGCCTCTGTCCCGGAGCGATCTCGTGCGCGTGTTCCGGCTCGATCAGACCGAGACCGAAGGCGGTCGCCACTCCAGTGAGCAGCGCGATCGAGAGTCTCAGTCGGTCATGCGAATGGAACTGAGTCTCGGGCAGCACGTCGACGAGCGCGATGCAGAGGAAGACTCCGGCAGAGAGTCCCAATGTCCAACCAATGACAACTCCGTGCCCGGCATCGAAGGTTGTCATTCCGAAGTAAGCGAGCACCGCTCCGATCGGACAAATCGACGCATACAAAAGGTTGACCGTCAGCGAAGTGCGTTTGCTCCATCCGCGCGATGTCATCATCACCGTGATCGACATCGAATCGAGCGGCTTATGCAATGCGACAACGAGAAACGTTCCGAGCCCTGCCCAAACGGCAATCGACGGATCATGTGCCTCGGCGGCGACACTGGCTGCGATCGCGACACCGTCCATCAACGTATGAATGGCGAGCCCGACAAACAGTCCGAGCCAGCTATAGCGTTTGCTCTGAAGTTCGGTTGCTGAGTTGCCGCCGCCGTGCGAGTGATCGTGC
>CAZNMS010000417.1:0-8054 GCA_964573505.1 uncultured Planctomycetaceae bacterium
CGCTAAACCCCTGGGACAAGCCCAGGGGCGATTTAATCACAGCCTCGGAGAGTCAAGCGACGAGATGCGCTCGGCACGATACGCACTCGTCGCGCAGTCGATCGCACTCGTTCCCAAGCTCTGCTTGGGAACGAGCCTTCGGGAAGCTCTTGCTTCCCGTCCAGTTCTGACTCGGCCACTGAGTCAAACTGCGAGCGTCAGAAGGCAGAACTCCAGCAACTGCCGCGCAGCGTGCTTGGGGTTCGAGGCTGAGTTCGAGACTTCGCTTTGCCGCTTTCTTCGTCAGGTCTGCGAGCTGATGTCTGAGTCGCCGACTGCCTTCTTATTAGCGTCGATTAGGGCCGATTAGCGTTCCGCTTCTGTCTTCCTTCTTCGACGCCCCAATCCGTCAGTCGGCAATTCGACCGCCTGCTGCACTTTGTAATGTTTCCTACAAGCAGCGAGGTCGCAGGCACGCTACGCGAGGCGAGCACGGTGATCTGTAGTTTGAGTTGCATGCTGAGAACTGGACGGGAAGCAGGAGCTTCCCGATGCGGCGTTCCCAAGCGGAGCTTGGGAACGAGTGCAGGTCTTGATGAGCAATTCGACTTACATGGGCACATCCGCAGTTCGGCTTTGCTATCCGCAGGAAATCACGACTGCTCAAAAGCGGCTTCCTGCGGATGGCAGGAGCCGGACTGCGGATGAATGACGAAGCGGGTCGATCGGCAACTCGATCCTGCTTTATTGAAGCTCGTCGGTGTGAGGCAGTGCCTGATGTCTGGCGGGCGTTGGGTGGGATGAAAATGGGACGGCGAGTTCGCTCGTGACGGCGAATTCAACTCGTGAAAGTGAACGTCGTCCCGCAGCGGCTCGGGATGGAATCCCAAGCTACTTTTCGGGGCAGTTCCTCATGTCTGAAGGACGTTGTGTGGGATGAAAGCGGGACGGCGAGTTCTCTCGTGACGGCAAATTCGACTCGCGAAAGTGGACGTCGTCCCGCTGCGGCTCGGGATGGAATCCCAAGCTACTTTTCGCGGTCAGTTCCTGATTTCTGGCGGGCGCTTTGTGGGATGAAAATGGGACTGCGAGTTCTCTCGTGACGGCAAAGTCGACTCGTGAAAGTGGACGTCGTCCCGCTGCGGCTCGGGATGGAATCCCAAGCTACTTTTTGCGGGCAGTGCCTCATTAGCCGTTCGGGCCGGCTTCCAGCGCGGTTTGGAAGCGGGCGAGTTCGGTTTCGAGGGTTGTCAGGCTCTCGGGGCTGATGGCGGTTGAGTCTGCTCGGCCGGCGTCTTCGAACACTGTCGCGGCGTCTCCGAGGGCGGTTGCTCCGAAGTAGATGCCGGAGCCTCTTAAGGTGTGAGCTCCTCGGCGCAGGAGCTTTGCGTCTCCGGTTTCCAGTGCCGTGCGGATGTCGGTCATCAGCGTCTTTGACTGGTTCAGCACGATCGTTGCGAACTCGCGCAACGTCGCGTCCTCGGGGCCGAGATGATGTCTCGCGATGTTCCAATCAACTGCCGGTGCAGGCTCGGTTGATGATGAGGTTTGAGATGAGGCCAGTGATGATGTAGCGGGAGTTACAGCAGCAGAATCAGAGGCCGAAGGAGTTGCAGGGCTCTCAGTGCTCGGTGAGTTCGAGCCGGTGCTGGCTGACACCGTTGTCTCTTCTTGCGAGTTGCTACCGCTGCTGGCGATGCACAGCGCGGGGAAGCGTTCAACCGCTCGGTAAAGCTCGGCGGGAATGACGGGCTTTGAGACGTAGTCGTCCATGCCCGTTTCGAGGCAGCGTTCGCGGTCTCCTCGCAACGCTTCGGCCGTCATCGCGACGATCGGGATGTGCCCGCCTGATTGCTGCTCGCGCTGCCGAATGATCGTTGTGGCTTCGTAGCCATCCATCACCGGCATCTGCATATCCATCAGCACGACATCGAATTCGCCGTTCGTCACGTGATCAACGGCCTCTTGCCCGTTCTCGGCAAACACGACGCGATGCCCGCGCGACTGCAACAACCCAAACGCGACGCGGCGATTGATCTCGTTGTCTTCGACCAACAGCACGCGCCGCGGCATGACGTTTGATGAACTCGACTCGCTGCGCTGTTCGGCGTCCTTCGCGGTCGTCGTGCCGAACTGACGCAGGACTTCATTGAGCAAGTCAGACGCGATGACCGGCTTTGTCATGAAGCGATGAATGCCGCGCTTCAGAGCGAGGTCCGCATCCATCGGCATCGCTCCCGACGAGATCATGATGACCCGGCTGCCTTGCGCGACGAGCATGCCGCGCGCACTGTCGACGAAGTGCAAGCCGTCCTCGCCGGGCATGTGATGATCGAGCAGCACTAAGCGAATCGGGTGCTGAGCTTGTTCTGCCTTCTGCAAGGCCGCTCGCGCTGCGGCGGCTGAGTCCGCCATGATCGGCTGCATGTGCCAGTGACGCAGGATCTCGGACAGGATGCGGCGGTTCGTGAAGTTGTCGTCGATCACGAGCACCGGCATGTCGACGAGCGACTCCAATTCAGCGGGCGCATGCGCGTGTTGATTTTCGGAGATGTCGAACTCGGCGATGAAATGAAACGTCGAGCCGCGACCCACTTCACTCTCGACCCACATGCGACCGCGCATCATCTCGACCAACTGCCGCGAGATCGTCAGCCCCAATCCCGTGCCGCCGAAGCGCCGCGTCGTCGACGCTTCTGCTTGCTCGAACGGATGAAAGATTTGATCGAGCTTGTCGCTCGCGATGCCAATGCCCGTATCGGTCACGGTGAAGTGCAAGCGCGCGTGCTCGGTCGAGAGCGACTCAACATTGACGTTCAAAAAGATCTCGCCGACTTCGGTGAACTTCACCGCGTTGCTCACCAAATTCACGACGACTTGCTGCAAGCGGCCCGAGTCTCCGCGCAGATGATCGGGGATCTCAGGAGCGACTCGGCAAGCAAGCTCTAATCCCTTCTCGTTCGCGCGGAACATCAGCATCTGCGACGCTCGCGCGAGACACTCGGACAAGCGGAAGTCGACGGACTCAAGCTCAAGCTTGCCGGCCTCGATCTTCGAGAAGTCGAGAATGTCATTCAGCAATCTCAACAGGATGTGCGCGGACTCTTCGACGGTGTTTAAGTAGTCGCGCTGATGCGATTGCAGTTCCGTGCGCGCGAGCAATTGAGCCATGCCGATGATGCCATTCATCGGCGTGCGAATTTCATGGCTCATGTTGGCGAGGAACGAACTCTTCGCGCGGCTCGATGACTCCGCAGCCTCTTTCGCCTGACGCATGGCCTCCATTGCCGCGACGGTCTCGGTGACGTCGAGCACTCCGCAAATCACGGCTTGCCCATCAGCGGTCTGCACGGGGCTCAAGCCCACTCGCACGGGGAACTCGGAGCCGTCTTTGCGAACGGCGACAAGACTCAAGGCATCCTTCATCGCGCGGCGCGTCGGTGCTTGAAAGTACTTCGCCCTTAATGCCGGATGGTCGTTGCGAAAGCGTTCGGGAACGAGCACTTCAATCGGCTGACCGATGAGCTCAGCCTCGGTGTAACCAAACAGCGCCAAGCACATCGAGTTCGCGAGCTGAATGCGGCCACTCTGACTGACCATCAACAGCGCGGCGGGCGACGCTTCAACGGCGAGACAGAATCGCTCGCGCAAGTTGTGCTCTTCAGTGATGTCGGTGATCGAGCCGGCCATGCGCTGAGCTTGCCCAGCCTTATTCCAAATGGCTTGCCCGCGTGCGCGATACCAGCGGAACTCACCCGACTTCGTTCGCAGCCGATACTGCACGTCATAAGGCCGACACTGCTCCAAATGATCGCGCACGGCTTGCAGCACCCAATCGTGATCGTCGGGATGCAACCGCGTTTCGAACTCCGAGAAGAGATGCTGAATCTCGTGATCCTCGTAGCCCAACAACTCTTTCATGCGCGGCGAGTAATAGACCTCGCTCGTCAGCACGTTCCAATCCCAGAGCCCATCAGTGGAGCCGCGCACGGCCAATTCAAAGCGTTCCTCTGAGGCCAACAACTTCGCCGTGCGATCAGCGACGATCCCATCGAGTGCCGCGTTCGACTCGGCCAACTGCCGATTGACGAGCAAGATTTCTCGCTCTGCATCTCGAAAGGTTCTGACGCCATACGCGAGCGCCGCGACGTAGGCCATCAACCTCATCAAGTGCCACCACCACCAACCTCCGTCCCAAACGACCGAGAACGGGAACAAGCAACCGGCTGCTCCGAATAAGACGGCTTGCACCGCGAACAACCAATCTTCGATCAGCCCGTCGCGCAAGAAACGCCGAACGAAGTATGCACCCGCAATGAAGAAGCAGATGCCGCTCAGCACATTCATCCCGATGGCCAACATCGAGAAGCCGCCGCTCGCCAACTTCATCACCGGGACAGCACCGGGCGCGATCAAGAACAGCACGCCAAACACAATCGCGGCAACGCTGAACGACAACTCGAACGCCGCGCGCTGAGTCCACTTCGCCAGCAGCGGACTCGCCCATGCGAGGCCAAACAGCACGCCGCCGGCGCACGATGCGGAAGCCCTCATCAAGACGAAGTAGTCACCGGGATCAGCCGCTGCATGAAACAGATCGAGTATCCCCATGCTCGCAAAAGCAGCGGCCAAGATGGGGTAATGCTGAGTCTGACCAACGGGGCGATACTGCCGCTCGACTATCAACGTGAAGCTGATGGCCAGCGCAACGAGCCCGCCCGAGCATTCCATCAACGAGTGCAGCGGCACATGAATCAGCCGCACGTCGCTCAGCAGTAGGCAGCAAATAGCCAATCCCAGCGCAGGTAACAAAAACGACAGCACCGTGCCGATCACCGTCCAAACAAGAATGTTTCGAGGACGAGACATTGTCTTCCCCAGTGAGCTATCCCATCGAGCGATCTCAGAGACATGCGGAGCGAACTACGACGAGCGAGGCTCTGCCCCGAAAAGTAGCTTGGGATTCCATCCCGAGCTGCAGCGGGACGACGTTCGCTTTCACTCGTTGAATTCGCCGTCACGAGAGATCTCGCATTCTCGTTTTCATACCACCCAACGTCCTTCGGACATTGGGAACTGCCTCAGACCGCCGAGTCTGCGAAAGACGGATTAAGATTAAGAGTACGATTAAGATTAAGAAGACTCACAACCTGTAACTGATGATGTGCAATAAATTACACACGCAGTCTTAATCTTCATCCAACGAGCCCCGGAAGCATGCAGACACTGGCACCTTAGCAACCGATTCCGCATCCCGACGAACGCGATCTGAGAGATTCCCAAAGATCGCTCATGATCCTGCTGCGAACGCGCGACCTGCATGCTCTCGAAGGTTGAGTCGGTCTTCGCCCGTAGCCCAAAGAAGGTACGACGGACTTGCAGTCCGTCGATCCGCTGCTGCGACGGACTGCAAGTCCGTCGTACAAAGATGCGCACGGCGCGCTGAAGTTGCGCAAGAAGTGTTCTATGGTCCGAACCCCGCTCACTCACTTCGAAGACCGCTCATTGTGTTGCCGCTCGTTGAAGAACTGCCGTCGTCGCTGACTGTCGAAGACGCTCTTGCCGCCTTTCAAGACGAGCGAGATGTCGTGCTCTTCGATAGCGCGCTGCTGCGTGAACGACTCGGACGCTTCTCGTTCCTTAGTGCCGCACCGATTCGTCGTGAGATCATTCAAGTCCCTCAGTTCGGGACCGATCCCTTCGCGACGCCGCGCGAATGGTCGAACCACTTTTGCTCTGAGACCGTGCGCGGCTTGCCTCCGTTTCAAGGCGGAGTCGCCGGCTTTCTCGGCTATGAACTCGGCGGTTGCTTCGAACGCTTGCCGATCGCTCATTGGAACGAGTTCCAGTTACCCGCCGCATACTTCGGTCTCTATGACTGGGTCATCGCATGGGACCATTTGCAGCAGCGCGTTTGGGTGATCTCGCAGGGGTTCCCTGAGAGTGATGTTGCTGCTCGCACCGACCTCGCAGCGCGGCGTCTGAATGACGTGAAGGCACGACTGAGTCGCTCCGTCACCGCCGCGCCGTCGCTCGAACAGCAACCTCTTGCAGAGACCGACACTCTAAAACTTGCGCCGCAGTTCGATCTGCCGCATGAGTTCGGAGTGAGCAGCAACTTCTCGCGTCTCGACTATCTGCAAGCGGTCGAGCGGGTCGTCGAGTACATCCGAGCCGGCGACATCTTTCAGGCCAATCTTTCTCAGCGACTCTTAGCGCGGTGCTCATTGTCACCGACCAGTCTTTATCAGCGACTACGACGACTTAACCCAGCACCGTTCGCCGGGTTCCTGAAGTCCGAGGATTGGGCGATCGTCAGCGCGTCTCCCGAACGGTTTCTTAAACTCGTCGGTCGCGATGTTGAGACGCGACCGATCAAAGGCACTCGACAACGCCGCGTGACTCCCGAAGCTGACCTCTTCACGCGCGATGAACTGCGCGAGAGCGAAAAGGATGTCGCCGAGAACGTCATGATCGTTGACCTCTTGAGGAACGACCTGTCGCGCGTTTGCGATCCCGGTTCGATCTCGGTTCCGCAACTGTGTGTCGCCGAGACTTACGAGACCGTGCAGCATCTAGTGTCCGAGATTCGCGGACGGCTTGCGAACGATCACGACGTTTGGAACTTGCTCGCAGCAACCTTTCCCGGCGGTTCGATCACGGGGGCTCCGAAGGTGCGCGCGATGCAGATCATTGCCGAGCTTGAGCCGACGGTGCGCGGGCCGTACTGCGGCAGTTTGTTCTACGTCGGCTCTGACGGAACGTTCGACAGCAGCATCTTGATTCGATCGTTCGTGCAGAGAAATGGCTTCGTGCAATTCTGCGCGGGCGGCGGCATCGTCGCTCAGTCGGACCCGGTTGCTGAGTACGAAGAGACGTTGCACAAAGCCGAGGGCCTGCTGCGTGCTCTTCGCAGTTCGTGATGCTGTAGCCGACCGAAATCACATTCATCGAACCGCGACGTTCGTCGTTCCGCCTTCGGGCGGCTTTCTCATTCATCTCCGCGCTGAGCATCGAACTCTCATGCTGTTGATCATCGACAACTACGACAGCTTCGTTTTCAACCTCGACCGCTACTTCCGCGAGTTGGGGCAAGAGACGCTCGTCGTACGCAATGACCGCATCAGCGTTGCTGAAGTCGAGGCGCTGAGACCGCAAGCGATCGTGCTCTCGCCGGGACCGTGCTCACCGACTGAAGCTGGCATCTGTTTGGAGCTGATTCAGCAACTGCATGAGGACGTGCCGCTGTTCGGAGTTTGTCTCGGCCATCAAGCACTCGGCGCTGCGTTCGGAGCGAGCGTGCCGCGCGCTCCCGAGCCGGTGCATGGGCGAGTGTCACCAATCTTACATGTTGCGTCGCCGCTGTTTGCCGGGATTCCGAGTCCCTTTCAAGCGACGCGCTATCACTCGCTCATCGTCGATGAAGGCACGCTGCCGCCGGAGCTAACTGTCACCGCTCGCACGCCGAACGGAATCGTGATGGCGCTCGAACACAGTCAGTTGCCGATCGGCAGCGTGCAGTTTCATCCCGAGTCCGTACTCACTCAGTTCGGACATCGGCTGCTCGCGAACTTCTTAGATCGAGCGGGAATCGCGCACGGTCCGATCCCGCGCGGAGACGCATTGGATGTCGCAGCGATCGGCCCGCAACTCGCAAACGAACTCGAAGCCGCGATCGACTCGCGCTGGGTCAGCGACGAACCCTCTCGCGCGCCGTTGCATTGGTGAGACTGCTCGAAAAACTGATCCATGTGCCGTCCTCGTAAGAAGGTCGCCCTCGGCCGTCGTCTTCGAGTTGTCTCACGCGAGCATCCAGTGACTCCGCCGAGACTCCCGCGCGAGCAACACCAGTTGGAAATTGACCATCCAACATCATGCGAACGGCCTCTTGTTTGAATTCATCGTCATACCGACGACGCCCCGAGGGGAGTTGAGTGAAGTTCTTCGCAGGCCGAGCGAGAGGCGGGGACCGAAATGCAAAATGAAGACGGCTTCGCCGAGGACCATTTTGAAATGCAAGATGAAGACGGCTCCGCCGAGGACCAAAGCGGTGATGAATCACCGCACTCCAAAAG
>CAZNMS010000418.1:0-8022 GCA_964573505.1 uncultured Planctomycetaceae bacterium
AGTCCGTCGCTTCTCACGACGTTCGACGGACTACAAGTCCGTCGTACCAGTGTTCTTCACCCATTGTGCCGGCGCGCCCGGTGAGGAACTTCTCTGTGCTCCTCAGTGCCTCTGTGTTTTGAGTTACATCCGCAAAAACGCGAGCGGGTTAATGGCGTCGCGCGGAGCGCTACGGAGTCGTCGGAATTGGAGACCGGAATTGAGATCAACAATCGCGTTGCTCGTTGTTTGGGTGAGCCTTACTCAGACGTCGGTTGAGGCTCAGGAAGCGAAGCAGACTGGCACCGCGCGAGAGCGCGTGCAGGCTGTTGTCTTTGTTGATGCCGAGAGGCCGCCGATTGAGGCGGGGCAATCGGCAGAGGAACGCTATCTCGCTCTGCGCGATTGGGTGCTGCCTTCAGTCGGTCGGCGCACCGTGCGGAACGCTCGTGTGATGATCGTCGTGCCGCGAGATGCTCGTGCGGATGAGTTTGCTCCGAGGTCGAAGTCGCAGCCTTCATTGGTGTCGGCGTTGTTGGTCGATGCCGCGCGAGAGGCCGGAAAGCTCGACCAATTGAAGGGCTTTGTGCAGCCATTGGCCGAGCGAAATTCCGAGTACGCGATGCCGCTGCTGCATCTGATTCAGATCGCTCGGGGCGAGGGAGCCAATTGGCGCGAGTCGCTTGAGGGCTTCCTCAACGAACGGTCGCGCGAGTTGCAGCGACGGAGCTTGACTTCAGAGCCACTGCAAATGGCTCTGCTTGAGACTCAGTTGATTGTCGATGCTGCGTTGCGAGATCCGTCGTTGCGACCGATCGGCTTTCGGTTGAGTGAGATGCTTGCGACTCGTGCCGATCCTGCGTTCCTGCCGGAAGTTCGACATCGTCATGCGGTCGCACTCATGAGTGGCGTGCCGCAGTCGACTTTGAATCCCTCGATAGATAGCGGCTTGAAACATTGGCTCGGCGGTTCGGTCGCTGCATTTGATGGAAACGGAGGAGCCGAGTCTCGTGCATGGTGGGTCGCTCATGAGAACGTCTTGACGCATGTTTGTGGCGAGCGGCAGGACTCGTTGTTCTTCGCCGTTCCACTAACGGGCAAGTTTGAGTTTGCGTGCGATTGCTGGGACGGGCCGAACGCAGAAGGCAGTGTCGGTTATGGCAGCGTCATCTGTCGGGCATTGGGGAACGCGAGTCCGTCGCTTGTCAGTGCGGACGGCAAGACGTTGCAGTCGCTGCATGATGCTCAGCGCCGCAGTGATCGATGGAGTCGCATTCGAGTCAGCGTTGACACCGATGCCGGGCAAGCACGTTGGTTCGTCAACGAGCATCTGCTTTGGACCGAGAACAATCTGTGTCCGACGAGTCCGTTTATCTCACTGAGTGCCGACGGCAGTTCGAAGACGGCGTTTAAGAATCTGCAAATCACGGGCGCGCCGAGCATCCCGCGCGAAGTGGCGCTGACTCATGAGCAGCGACTCGAAAGTTGGGATGCGACGTACTTCGAGAACTCGCGTCCGTCTCATCTTCGGCAGTTGCCGGCAGGGCAAATCAACGGGCCAGTCGTTCGCGCTCCGATTGAACTCGGCGGGTACGACTGGCTCTCGCTTGATGGCGACATTCGAGGACGGCTCGACAATCGCGACGTCGACGGAGCAAAGCCGGCGTCGAAGCACTGCCTCTTGCGCTATTCTCGCTCACTGCGTCACGGCGAGTCGGTGCGCTACGAGTTCTACTACGACTCGCAGGCCAAGAAGCTGACGCATCCTTGCTTAGGGGAATTGGTATTACATCTCGATCCGGCCATTGGAGTTCTCGAACGGCCACTTCCCGAACGGTCGAGTTCGCGCGCTGTGCGCGTCGAACTCAACGCTCCCGATGAGACTGCAAACGCGCAACCGAAACTCGAAGCACGCCCCTTGCCGCTGAAGGATCACGAGTGGAACTCGATGACGCTCGCGCTGACAGACGGACGCTGCCGATTGAGCCTCAATGGGCAAGTCATCTACGAACGGGCGCTCGGCGACGCGAATTCGCTGCGGTTTGGCTTCTATCGCGATAAGGCACAGCATGAATCGCAGATTCGAAAGGTCGTGCTGACTGGCGATTGGCCTCAGCAGTGGGCGAAGGGATTGGAACAAGAATTACTCGCTCTGCGTGCGGTCGAATCGACGGCGAATCGGCAAGCAAAGGCGTCAGCAGTCGGGGAGTTCTTTCAAGCGTCGTCGACGAGAGATGTGCTCAAGCGGACTCGTGCATTGCCGATGGCAGAGCGATTCGAAGTGCTCGCCAATTGGGTGCTGCCGAGCGACGACCATTTGAGTTGGCGCTGCTTCGGGCAATTCACTCCGACGAACCCCGCGCCGAAGTTCGACCCGCTGCTCAAGGAACGCACCGGGCGCCGAGTCACTGTTCCCGGTGAGTTTGAAGCACCGGCATTGGAATTGGTCGCGGTCGCAAAGGAACTCGGGAAGTTGCCGCAACTTCGAGAACGAGTTCTGAACGCGCCGCCGGTCAGTGATGGACCGACTCCGGCGACTCATGCCGAACGCGCGAAGTTGGCGCTATTGGCAATGATCAGCACTGCCGAGCAACAGTTGCCTGAAGCCGAAAAGTCGCTGACGGCATTGCTCAAGCTGTCGGAGACTCCGAAGTCGCTCGCGCCCGAGTATCGCTTGCCCGAGTACGTCGCGGTCATCGCTGCGTTGAAAGAGCCTTCGTTATGGCCGGTCGCAGAGTCGATCGCGCGGCAGATGGTTCAACAGCAGAACGCCGAGCATCAGGGCTATCACTGGGAAGTGCGGGTGCGGCACTTATGGGATCTCGTTCGAAGCTGGCAGGCAGCGGGCGTTGATCCGGCGAGTCCGCTCAAACTCAAACGCGGCACTGGAGCGACCGCGCCGCGCCAATGGCATCATCTCGGCAACTTCACTTCGGGCGATCGAGCGGCGGGACACACAACGCGCTGGGAGATCGTGAATCGCGAATTACATCATCGCGCCGGCGAAGGCTTCAGCTTCTTGTCCTTCCAGTCGCCTTTGCGGGGTGTATTTGAAGTGACATGCGAGATTCCGGTGCTCGATTGGCGGGAGAAAGAGTTGCTCTACGGAGTGCAGTGGCGACGGCCTCTGCACACTGGAGCGGCGTTTGCGACCGGCAATCTGATGGGAGTACACGGGACCGTGCCGACGAATCTGCCGAAGATTGAGTCCTCTTACGAACTTAAGCTGATCGTCGATGAAGGCCGAGTGGCCTCGTTCGTGAATGGCCGCAAGATGGCCGAGACCATTATCGGGAATGATTGCGATCCGTGGCTCGTGATTCGGTCGATCGGCAACTTCACTGGGGGAGTTCGCAATGTGCGGATCACTGGCGATCCCGTCATCCCTTCGGAGATCAATCTGCTCAAGCTGGGCGAGATCCTGACGAATTGGTTCGATGCCTATCACCTCAACCCGCGCGAGAAGGTTGCGAACCCAGACGAAGGGGTTCGCGACTTTTGGTTCTGGCAGCCGAAGCCGGAGTATTTGGTCGGTCACAAGCTCAGTCAGCAGTATCGAGGCAGTTACACCGAAGCCGTGCTGCACTATCACCGGCCGATCGTTGAGGACGGAGAGATCGAATACGAGTTCTTCTTTGCGGACGGACAAGATGCGAATGGCAAACCGGCGCTGCCGATCAACGTGCATCCGTCGCTCGATCGTTTGACGCTGCTGATTCGACCGGACGGAGTTGCCGAGCATTGGCTGACTGACGGCCAATTCGATTCGACGGGCGCGCAACCCGATAACGTCAGCATTGAACCCCAATACCGGCGCGGTCCCGAGAAGTTGCCGTTGAAGGACAACGATTGGAATAAGCTGCGGCTCGCTTTGGCGGGCGACACGATCCTGATCGAAGTGAATGACAAGCTCGTTTATGAGCGGCCATTGGAGGTCACGAATCAGCGACTCTTCGGTCTCTTCCATTGGGCGGATGAATCCGAAGCGCGAGTTCGCAACGTCGTCTATCGCGGCGATTGGCGAATGACGCTGCCGAGCGTCGAAGAGCAAGAACTCGCGTTTCCGAAGTAGCTCGCGTCTCCGGGAACTCATGGTCTAAGGCTGCATCCGAAAAAGAGTTTGAGCCACAGATGAAACACGGATTGAACACAGAAGTTCGTCGCAATGCTGCGACATCGACATCGCGTTGCCATTGAAGGCTTTATCTGTGTTTCGTCTGTGTTTGATCTGTGGCCAAACAACTCTTCATGGCCTCATTGGAGTTCCGAACTCACACAGGATCGCAATGCCGAACCGAGCAACCGAGGGGGCAGAACGCTCGACTCTGAGGGGCAAGCTTCGGGGCTTTATTACTGCTTCTTCTTTGCCGCCTTCTTCGTTGTGGCTTTTGTTACAGCCTTCTTTGCGGCAGTCTTCTTTGATGCGGCTTTCTTCGCCGCAGTCTTCGGTCCCGTAGCTTCTGTCGTTGTCGTCTTTGCAACCGCGACCTTCTTTGACGCGGCCTTCTTCGCTGTCGTTTTCTTTACAGCCGCCTTTGCTGGAGTGGCTGCTTTCTTTGCGAGAGCTGCCTTCTTCGGTTGAGCGGCTTTCTTTGACTTCGAACGCGGCGGTTCAATCGCGACTGACGGTGCGGAGATATCAAGCTCGATACCGAACATCGCTCCGAGATCTTCTCCGGCGAGCGATGAGTTCTCGGTGTTGAGTTCGCGATCGAGATTGCCTTCCGCGACGGCCTGCGTGACGAGTTCTTTGTGATCGACATCACGCAGCGTGAAGAGCAAGTCGGGCTGCGAATCCAGTCGCGAGCCGATGCCATACATCACCGCAGCGACGTGCTTGCAGACATACGCGCCATCCGGGCACGAGCAACGCAGCTTGATTTCTTTCGGCTGCGGAAAAAGCCCCGCACGCTGCTTCGTCAGTCGCTTCATCACTCCGTCAGAGAGCTTGCCCGCGAGCAAGTCGAGCAACGAGTCGATCTCTTTTGAGCAGTCGAGTTTGATGGCCTGCCAATCTTTTGCTGACAACGGCGAGACGTCGATCGTGACTGTGTATGGCTCTGAGCCCGCGACGATCGCTTCAACTCGCTTCGACTTGATGATGAGGTCCGTCACGGAGCCATTGCGCACATAGGTCGCGCCGCGAGGCAGTCGGTTCGAGTAGTCGCTGTAGGACTCAAGATTGTCGCACCATGCTTTGCCCCAGAACGTCGTTGCGATCTTCTTCGACTTGAGTTCAACGGGCTGCGGTTCTCGCTTCTGCTTCGTCGCGAGAGCGGCTGCCGCACTCTGTCCATTCGCGAGCTTTTGCCCGGTTGATACGTACTCGCCATACCCGCCGTAGCCCCGACCGTACCCTCTGCCGTATCCGCCCCATCCCATGATTGCATCCATTCCTTCAAGTAAGCCGCACGCGAAGCCCGCTCCATTGAGGCTCGCCCATTGAACTCGCTGCGCTTTCCGTCGAAAGCGTTGAGCGAGTTTTGCAAACAAAGTCGTCGCTCACGTTGAGCCGACAGCATCACTTTGCACGCGTCGCTCCGGGCGCTTTGAGACGCCGACTACGCAGTAGTTTTCGAATTGCAGCCCATGATTGCTGCGCCTTGAGAGCCGACCTCACTTCAAACACTCCCTCGTTGGACATCTCACGCAGGCGCGCGGCATCGTCGTCTCCGAACTCCGGGAACTGATTGGCAAGCCACTCAGTCAACATCTCGATCCGTCCGAGTAACTCGCCGCGCTGCTCGGCCGAGCTGCAGGCCACGTTTCTCACCTCGCTCTTCACCGATCTTTTCGCCGCGTCGCAGCAAGTGTTCCAACAGCGTCATGACTTGCTCCTGAACTGGTTCGAATCGCTTCGAGCCGACGCCGTCACTTTGCACGCGTTACTCCGGCCGCTTTGAGACGCGGACTACGAAGTAATTTTCGAATTGCAGCCCATGATTGCTGCGCCTTGAGAGCCGACTTCACTTCAACCAATCCCTCGTTGGACATCTCGCGCAGACGCACGGCATCGTCGTCTTCGAACTCAGGGAACCGACTGGCAAGCCACTCTTCCAATATCTCGATGCGCCCGTCCAACTTGCCTTGCTGCCTACCGAGCTTTACGCCGCGTTTCTCGCCGCGCTCTTCACCGATCTTTTCCCCACGTTGCTGCAGGTGTTCCAATAGCGTCATGACTTGCTCCTGAACTGGTTCGAATTCGGTCTTCGCGGACTCTAATGCCTGCCGCACTACTTGTTCTTGCTCGGGCTGAATGACGGACAACAGATAGAGGAAAGCGCGACGCAACTCACGACGACATTGCTTCGGTGAGAGATGCCCGCAGAGATCTTTCAACGTCGCTCGGAAATTGCGCCAGCCGATCGGGTTGCCTTCTCCAACAGTCTTGAGCATCGCCAACGCGAATCGACCGGCTTCCGTTCCTCGCAAGTCATCTTCCTGAAGCTGACTGAGTTCGATCGTAATCATGCGGAAGTCGAGCAAGTACGGCGCGAGAACATTCAGCACCGGCTCCGGCAACTGGTACTCCGCAGACAACGTCGGGTGCGAGCAGCGGCCGTGCTGCAACAGCAACACTGTGATGATGCACGGCAACGGCTCGCCCGCCGGCGTCTGCTCGAATTGCTGATGGATGTAGCGATGCAGTTGCCGAGCCGTTTCTTTGTCAGGACGCCGCTTGTGCTCGAACAGCAGCCGGATGCGCTGCCGCCGCTGCGATCCCTTGAGTTCAACAGAGAACAGCAAGTCGGCGAACTCACGCCCGAGTTCATCCGTGCTGAAGGAATTGCTTTCGAGTCTCAGCGTGCGCCACACGCAAAGCGCCGACACTTCTTTCGGCAAGTAGCCGCGAAACAACCCACGAGCATGCGGCAGTTCTTGAAAGACGTTCTTCGTGAACTCGTCATGCGGACTGGGCAATTTTCCGACGCTCGGTTTCATGATTGGCCCTCTTCGATTTTCCAGCTCCTATCGAACCTCAATGCTTAGCTCTCCGCCGACCCCGTGTCGGTGGGAGCACGACTGGTCGGCTACCAACCTCAACCTGCGGTGTGTCTTTCGCTCTCCACTGACCCTGCGTCAGTGGAAGCCGCGACTGGGTTGCTAAGGATCGTGCGAGTAACCCCGTCGTCGACGAACGGACGTCCTTAAGCCGCTCCGCATGAACTGTGATGTCGAGATCGTTAGCGAATCAGTCGTTGCTCCCACCGACACGGGGTCGGTGGAGAGCGAGGACAACGAGCGTTGCGGACTGCGTTGTTAGCTCGCCAGTCGTTGCTTCCACTGACGCGGGGTCAGTGGAGAGCGTGCAGTTTGCAATTTTCGATGAGTCGACGACGAACGACGACGAACGACGACGAACGACGACTCGCAACAGACAACCGCGATCGACTCCTTCACTCTCCTGCCCGATGAATGTCTAACGACACAAACTGCAGCAACTCCGAGTTGCTCATCTCGGTCAGCAGCACTTCGCCGCCATCGCTGAGCACTTCGTTCGAGAGTTGCTGCTTGTCGGAGATCATCTCGTCGATGCGTTCTTCGAGCGTGCCGCGACAGACGAACTTATGCACGAGCACGTTGCGTTTCTGTCCGATGCGGAAGGCTCGGTCGGTCGCTTGATTCTCGACCGCCGGGTTCCACCAACGATCGAAATGCACGACGTGCGAAGCGGCGGTCAGATTCAGTCCCGTGCCGCCCGCCTTCACCGAGATCACGAAGAACGGAATGCGCTCGTCCTCTTGAAACTGCTTGACGAGATCTTTCCGCTTGCCGACCGGGACTCCGCCGTGCAGCACTAAGCCTTCTCGACCAAAGACGGTTGCGAGGTACTTCGCGAGCGGAGCACACATCGACTGGAACTGTGTAAAAACTAGTACCTTCTCTTGCCGCTCGATGATCGGCTCGCACAGTTCGCCGAGTCGCAAGAACTTCGAACTCGCTTCCGGTTCGAACGTCGGTTGTTCGAGGAACTGCGACGGGTGATTGCAGATCTGCTTGAGTCGCATGAGCGTCGCTAGCACGAGCCCGCGCCGCTTTATG